>WAOR01000070.1 GCA_015521175.1 Thermodiscus sp. | reverse complement strand
CTCCAGGCTGCAGCGAACTCGCATCCACAGCAGCTCGTGGTTAGGTGGACAGGCCATAGCGAGAAGGCTGTTCCCCAGTCTACTAACTTGCCTAGTTTGAGCTTGCCTAGTAGTAGTTTCCTAGCCTTCTTCGCCGCTACATCTACGTTACCCGCATATACCTTACCGTCACCGTTCCCCTTGCTCATACACACTCACCCCTCGAGCATCCAGGATTCAACCCTCCTAGCCTCCCTTAAGGCGTAGGCTAGGAGGGGGAAGTAAACGGCTAGCAAGACTCCGTACAGCCAGAGTAGGTTTCCAAGCATGCTCTTTGAGGCGGCGAGTAGGAGGCTTGTTAGTATGACTGCTGGCTCTACTGCGAGGAATATTATCAGGTAGCCAAGATATTGCATGGAGACTTTTCCGCGGGCTTCGCTTCTTGGCGGAGGGTTTCCGGCCTCGTATCTCTCGTACTTGTACTTTTCCTGGCTAATTATGTCGGGCCTGGCCCTGGTTATTAGTTCTATTAATATAACAACTGCTCCTAGTAATAGTATTAGTATAATGGGCAGTATCACTAGGCTGGTCGCTGATTTTACTAGCTCGTTTGAGAGGTACTCGAGCACCATTACGCTCACCAGGGGGTTCACTCCCCGTGGGAAGGAGGAGGATCTACCCATATAGTAATATTACGTTTGTGCGAGTCTCCTTCGACTAGGATTATAAAGTTTAATAAAAGGAAAGATTCCTAGTGGGATGATTGTGGGTTAAGGGCCTATCAGGTCGCTCACTTTAGGCGGGTTCGGTGGGAGGCCCTTCCTCTGCCTTATCTTCTTGATTAGCTCGGGCAGCATACTATCGGGGACTGGGGCCCAGCGGCTGAACTCCACCCCCCAGAAGGCTCTTCCCGCGGTAGCGCTTCTCAACTCTGCGGCTAGGTCGAAGCTCTCGGATACTGGGACTTCGGCAATTACCCTGGCGACTGGACCCTGGCTTAGTACTTCTAGTATTCTGCCTCTCTTCCTTGAGATAACTGCGGCTATAGCGCTTACGTACTCCATGGGGGTCCTTATGTCAAGCTTCTGGAGTGGTTCTAGGAGTGTCGGGTTGCCCTCTAGTATGCCAGCCCATATAGCGTTCCTGACTGCTGGGTAGATCTGGCCTGGGCCTCTGTGTACGGGGTCCTCGTGTATTACTGCGTCGTGGAGGAGTACCTTTATCCCCCTGACTGGCTCTGCGGCTAGGGGTCCCTCTTTAACTGCTAGGCGGAATGCGGCTAGGATGGTGTCTTTTACCTCTCTCAGGTGTTGCACTCCAGTGGTCTTGTCTACGAATATGTTTAGTCCCTCATCTATAGCCCAGATCTTTCTCGCCTCGTCGTAGTCCCATCCGGCCTGGTCCCTGAGGATCCTTGCTCTTTCCTTTGGATCCATGTTCTCGGCTACTATACCCTTCTGGAGTAGCTCTAGTGTTTCCTCGTTGAGGGGTTCCACGCTAATGTAGAACTTGTTGTGCTTGTTGGGACTCTTGCCCTCGAAGACTGGTGAGGGTTTTCTCACGGTTTCCCTGTAGACTACTATTGGCGGGCTCGCCTTTACCTCGAGGCCGAATCTCTCTTTTAGGAATGTTAGGGCTATTTCTAGGTGGAGCGGTCCCATTCCACTGATTAGGTATTCTCCGGTTTCCTCGTTTATCTTCACGACTAGGTTGGGGTCTTCTATTGTTAGCTTTCTTAGAGCTTCGATTAGCTTGGGGAGGTCTTGGATCTTCTTGGGCTCTACTGCTATTGTTACCACGGGCTCGCTGACGTAGTGTAGTTGCTCGAAGGGTGCCGCTTCGTCTAGCTTTGAGGGGTCGACTACGGTCTCTCCTGCTCTCACGTCTTCGAGGCCCATTACTGCTCCTATGTTGCCTGCTGGGATCATCTTTGTGACTTCACGGAATGGTCCCATGTAGAGGCTTACCTGGAGGATCCTTGCTTTCTTATTGGCTGTGAGGAGGTATACTTCTTTACCGTTTTCGAGGCTTCCAGAGAAGACTCTGCCGGTGGCTACGAGACCCGTCTTTTCGACTCTCACGTCGTTTACGAAGAACACTAGTGGGCCGTTAGGGTCTGCGTTAAGCATCGCCTGGCCTAGCTCCGTGTTTAGGTCTCCCTTCCATATCTTGGGTATCCTGTACCTCTGCGCCTCCCTCGGATTAGGGACGAATCTTACTACCATGTCTAGGACGGTCTCATGCACGGGCATTAGCTTGGCAAGATTAGCTACCTCCTTTTTGTCGCCGGACTCATAGGCCTTAATTATTTCCTTGAAAGTTATACCCTTCTTTGAGACCATTGGTATACTTATGCCCCACTTGTCCTTAGCACTGCCGAAGGCGACTGTTCCCTCCTGCGGGTTAAGCTTCCACTTCTTCTTGAACTCGGGTTCCGCGTACAGGTCTATTAGGTTGTTGACTTCACGGATTATCTCTATGAATCTCTCCATTATCTTCTCCGGCGGGAGCTTTAGCTCTTTGATTAGCCTGTCAACTTTATTTATGAAGAGGAGAGGCCGCACTCTCTCCTCGAGAGCTTGCCTTATGACCGTCTCCGTCTGAGTCATAACGCCCTCGACTGCGTCAACAACCACTATGGCTCCATCAAGAACCCTGAGGCTACGAGTCACCTTTCCAGAGAAGTCCACGTGGCCTGGAGTGTCGATGAGGTTAATCACGTAGGGTTTACCATTGTACTCGTGGTACAGGCTTATGTTAGCCGACTTGACGGTTATACCCCTCTGCTTTTCAACGCTTAGGAAGTCGAGAACGAGGGCTTCTCCTGCGATCCTCTCGCTTATAATCCCAGCGGCGGCTAGTAGAGAGTCGCTAAGGGTCGTCTTCCCGTGGTCTACGTGGGCAATTATTCCTATGTTCCTAATCTGTTCAATATTCCTCATTATCTTCTCGATCTCTGCGACCATTTTAACGCGTGCGCCCATCGATACGCACCCCTTATTCTACACCGGGTGCCACTGCACTGGTAAGGGGTTATAAAGGAAGAGACTTGGAGAATGCTGTGACCCTTAGGGGTCCTAGGAGAGGAAGTCTTCTATTGTCCCTCCCCTCTTCCTACTTGCTCCCGGCTTGTAGGGCGTCTTGAGTATTGTCTTTATGAGTTCGGCTCTTTTCTCGCCTATTCCCGGGACCCGGCTCAGCTCAACTATGCTCGCATTCACGAACCTCTCTATGGTGCCGAAGTGTTCGAGTACCCTCTCCGCAGTCTTAGCGCCGATGCCTGGGAATGATTCGACAATGTAGAGCTGCCACTCTCTTATTGATGAAAGCTTGGGTTTCTTGTGCAGGGTCACGGGCTTTCTCACGGTGTTAGCTCTTCTTGCTAGAGAGGAGATTATCGTCGCTGAGTGTGAGGGTCCCTCGCTGAAGAGTATTTTCGCGTTGAAGTCAACAGCTAACGCTACCATTGCCGAAGTTAGCTGGGTAAGCCGGCTCCTATATCTTCTTAAGCGGAAGGGGTTTCCCTCGACTATGTAGACTATTATGGGGAAGGCATCTGACATCCTAGAGGCTTGATCGAAGAGGCGCCCGTCGAAGAGTGAGTGGGCGAAGTCTGGGGCGGTTTTCCTCTCCACGATTATCTTATCTGATATAACGTAGTCTCCAATGTCTAACTGTTTTCTCACGACTAGAAGGCCTTCTCTTTCTAGTAGGCTTGGTATACCGCTCTTCTCCTCGCGAATATCAGCATATATTATAGTAGGTTTACTTTGCCTTTCCTCGCTCATTACCCCTTGCACCCACGCATATCCTTGCGGCCTTGCCGGGCACACTCCTGTACAGGATCTCTACGATCTCTTCTCTAGGCATGTCCGATTTTATGTGAGCCATTGCCGCCTGAGGGTGTCCTCCTCCCTCTCCCTGGAAGCGCTCAGCGATGTACTTTGCTAGATCCCTCGCGGTTAGGCCATTGTTGAGTGCTCGGTTTGAGGTTCTGACTGCTATACGGGTGGGAGTCCCGCCGCCTACCACTATTGCAACGTCTGCTCCAAGGTCTATTAGGCCTCTTGCAACGCTTGACTCGAAGCTCCCCACGTGGGTGAATGATAGGATGAGTTCCTTGCATATTCTAGCAGTCTTCATTCTCGAAGCCGCCTTAATGCGGGCGTATCTCTCAGAGAAGGGTAGGTCTTCTACTTCCAAGAGTAGGGGTTTTCCACCCATTGATACTAGGTAGTCTAGGGCTGGGATTGTATAGATTCCGATGCGTTTCAGCCTGCCAGTATCATAGTATATGCCTGCAACCCCTATAAAGGCTGTCTTCTCGTCGACTATAACGTCTAGGGCTTCCGCCAATACTGCCACGATTTCTGTGGTCGATGCTGCGCGCCTCTCTATAATTTTGAGGAGAGCGTTGTTTGAGAGCTTACCTGGGTAGTGATGGTCTATTACGATTAGTTTAGATCCCTCTAGGTCTTCCATGCTGATACCGAGCTGTGCGGGGTTTGAAGTGTCGACCACTATGACCCACTCGTAGAAGCGAGGATTAGATATGGAATCCATGCATCTCTGTTCTATACCGACTTGCCCTAGTAGCTGTCTCGATAGTTTGGAGGGACCCTCGGGGCATACGTGGATTGCTTCTACTCCATAGTTCTCTAGGATCCGGGAGAGTAGGATCATGGAGGCTAACGCGTCGGGGTCAGCGTTTGAATGCCCTACTATTACCACTCGACTGGAGGCCGCGATCCTATTTAGTAGCTCTAGTGCCAGTTTTTCCGCTGATCTCTTTCTCGAAAGTCTTTCGTGCAGCCTCGACGGCAGCGTTTACCACCTCGGCTAGTATTCGCTTGTCGACTCGTGGGCGGGATACTGAGACTTCTATTGATACCTCGGCGGGTCCCTTATTGTCGTAGCTAATAGAGATTATTAGGTTGTAGTCGGTTGAGCGCACACCTAGCGCTTCTTCTATTACTTTTCTAGCCGCTTCTTCAGCTTTTTCTAGTGCTTGTAGATAGTCGTGTTCTTCAACCGGCTCCTCCAACGGGGGCGCCACCGGTTCCTTTTGCTAGTAGCTGGTTTAGCTCTTTTCCAAGTCTCTCAACTTCTTTCTGAAGGCTCTCCTCTTGTTTGCGTAGTGCCATTAGTTTTAGCTCTATGCTCTCTTTCTTAGAGTTGAGCTCTTTGAGTACTGCCTCCTTATTCGACTTGACTAGCACTATTCCCTTCATCTTATAGATCTCTGAGTCTTCTGGGAGGCTGTTTAACTCCTCTATTATTGCGTCTATCTCTGCGAGGGATGCTTCGAGGAGAGCTCTCTCTTGGGCTACCTTTTCGAGGAGCTCTCGGGCCTGGATAAACTTCCTGTACTTGGCCTCTACCTGGGGCGGTATCTTCTCTATCGAGGCCATATTCCCTCTCACCGCCCCCGCTAGGAGATTCGTGAGGATAATAAGCTAGCCTTGCTTCCCCGCTTCACTGATAGCTGAGTAGGCGGCGTGTACTAGGAGTAGGAATGAGTTAGTCAACGCCCTGAACCCTGAGAGTGACTGCGAGGATATCTCTAGTACAAGACAACCCCGCTCTATGCTTACTGATACCTCGCCTTTCTCAGGCGAAGGAGCCCTTACTTCCGCGAGTAGGGCCTTATAGATGGGCCGGGCGTCGTCGCCTAGGCAGAGCCTATATTCACCCTTTATCGCCACTCGTGAACCCCCTTGTGGGAGCGACTTTCAGCCTAGGGCCCACGGGCCCTTCTTTAGCGAAGAACTCGAGTATAACAAAGTCGTCAGCTCCCTCTAGCCTGGCTACGATTTCCCGTTCGCGGGGGTCCTCGTAGAGCCTAGCTTTGAAAGACCTTACCAGTATATCTGAGACCAGATCGGATAGGGGAGAGCCGTCAACATCGACTATCATACCCCGAGGCTTGAATCGTGGAAGAGGCCTTCTAAGCTCCCTTGAAAGGGCTACTCCTTTTATCTTCAAGGACGCAATATGGGCCAGGGACCCTTCCTCTACTTCATACACCCTCATGATGCCTGGATTGCCCTTCCTACCCGATACCACTACTATTCTATTAAACCCTCGAATACGAGCTTCCCGGGCGAGATCCTCCATTGAATAATGGCCTCTCGTGAACTTCTCAGCGTTTGGAAGGACGCCTGCAAGATCCTTCACTAGGGATCTTACTCTAGGAGTGGGACGTCTGCTAGTAGTTATGAGGATTTTTATTGGGGTGGGCTTCAAATCCGCCCGCCACTAAAGATTACTCTTTAATAATATATTTCTTGAAGTATGGCGCCAGACCCGACCGTGGAGTGTAGGCTGCCCCGGTCCAGACATTGCCACACTTCCTGCAGGCCCATATCCCTACTGCTACCCTGTAGACTGTTCCGACGCTACCGCAGAAGGGGCATACGTGGGGGCCTCTCTTTTTGATGAGTATGTCGCGTACCCTCTTCCTTACGCTCACACCGTAGCGTGGGCCGTAGGAGCCCGCTGGGCCTACTATTTTGGTCCTTCTACCCATCCGACTGGCACCTCGCTCCCTGGGGTCTTGTATTACTCCGCACTGGTTGTTGCCTCTTCTAGGGATTTAAAGTATATCTTGACTGCTTCTCTGCCAATATCTACGGCTTTCAGGATTTCCTCACGGGTCATCGCTCCCGGCCCGGACTTCTGGATTCCGACTATGTTTCCTTCCTCGTCATAGGCTATGACGATCCTGGTATCGGCAACTGTCTCTTCATCCAGGTCTGGGTCTACTACAAGGTAGTCTCCTATCTTCGCTATATTAACGGTTAACACCTTCTTGTTGATCTTCAGTGGCATAGTCTTCTTACTCCTATCTAGGATTATCTCACCTGTCTCTAGCTCCTCGTAGTCAGGTAGCTTAGTATCCATTAACGCGGCCATTGTCGCTAGCATGCTGGCGTCGAAGAGGTTGCCATCGTGGTCTAGAACATAGATGTCTACGTGGATTACCCACACCTTGCTTCCCGGGATTATCGCGAGGCTCTTCCTATCAACGGCGTTAGTCTCCCTGATGCTCCTGTCTACTACCCTAGCTAGCTCGATAGCGTTCTCATCTGGAGGGCCGGGCTCGAATAGCGGCGAGGCGAGGGGGACTAGCTCAGCGTTTACAGTAATTACGCCTTCGTCCGGGGTGTCACGGAAGGGTGCTCCAACATCTGTCTTAACTCCCACCAGTACCTTAGTGTTCCCTAGCTCTACTTGGGCAGAACCCTCAGCTCTCTCTATAACTCCAGTTTTAACCCTGACTATCCTCGGCGTTACTAGATCTCTCTCACTGGTCCTCAGGCCTTTTGCGAGGAGAGATAGGATAGTATTCTTCCTTAGCTCTGGTACTATAGGGACTTTGAAAGGAGTCAGGCTCACTTCTTTACACCTCCTCTGTTGAAACGTATTCCTCCTTGAGAGTTCTCTTCTCTAGTTCTACTAGTTCCCGGATAGCGTTTAGGGCCATATCGAGGCCTCTCTCTAGCTCCTCTCGTGTGAGGACGCCGTTAAGCTGAAATAACGTTATCTTTTCTATGTCGGGAGCGTATGCCACAGGCATGTCGGCTTCTCCACTGCCATCCTCAATCTCGTCAACGTCTAGGACAAGCTGGCCTTCTATCTTGCCTACCGCTACACCGGCTACTAGCGCCTTCATCGGTATTCCAGCGTTTGCTAGGGCTAGTGATGCCGCTGTTACAGCCGCTGTCCGAGTGCCTCCGTCAGCTTGTAGTACTTCTAAGAAGATGTCTATCGCTGTTCTAGGGAAGTACTTGACGAGTATTATGTCTTCAAACGCCTCCCTTATGACTTTTGATAACTCTATCTCTCTCCGGGAGGGAGCGGGGCTCTTCCTCTCCTCCGTGGAGAAGGGAGCCATGTGGTAACGGACCCTTAACAGTGCCCTGTCGGGGAGCGCCATGAACTTCTGCACGGGCTCCCTAGGACCATAGACTGCGGCTAGAATCCGAGTTCTCCCGTACTCGACTAGTGCTGACCCGTCGGCGTTTTCTAGAACGTTTATCCTCATCTTCACCGGCCTCATCTGGTCTGGGAGTCGGCCATCGTGCCTCCTACCGAGTTCGTCTATGAGCTTCACGCCTATTGCCTTACCCATTACTCTACACCCTTCACCTTCTTCAACTCCTCAATGTATTCTTGTACCCTTGCAGTCAGCCCCGTTGTGTGGGCCTGCCTTTCAATCATCTTAATGGCTAGTATTAGTATTGTCTCCCTGTCCTCGTCGGGGCACTTCACATGTATCCTCCCATTGACGGCTACGAAGATCTCGCATCCCGTCTCCTTCTTTAACATCTCTAGCATACTCCTCTTCTTCCCGATAACCCTGGGGACCTTGGATGGCTGGACCTCAATGATCTTCCCGTCAACTATTTTGCCTAGCCCCTTGTCCTGCACCGTTAGGAGAGGGTTCCTGGTCCTATCAAAGGCCACTATCTTAACCTTAACATAGTCGCCCACCTGTAGGTACTGGGATAGGTCATCGGTAGCTGGATTATAGGGTCTGCCTAGGAAATCGCTTGCAGGTAGTACTCCATTGTATGGAGAGTTAATGTCCAGCGTCCAGTTCACTACCCCCACGGATTGAACTAACCCTATCACTACATCACCCTTCCTGGGCACGTAGATCGATTGTAGTGGTATGTAGACTGGCTTCTCCCCGCTAGTATCGAGTAAGCCTATAGTGGTCGCAACCTTCACCCCATTAATCTCCACAACGTAGGGCTCCTTGGCCTCCACATCCCCGGGCAGCTTATCACCGGGGGTCACAATAGTCCTCTGAGCCATGCTACTTCACCACTCTTACATCCACGCGGGCTTGCCCCTTGGCAATACTCTGGATCCTCTGGACTACTTCAACCTGGGATCCAGCAGGGATCTCTAGCTCGGCCACCAGACTCCCGTCGTTCTTCCACTCGGCTTTAAGGAGATTACCCAGGCGTGCTAGCTCCCTATAGGCCCTTCCAGAGAATTGCGGGGGGATTACTACCCTGACTAAAGCCTTAGCTAGTTTTATCGGCATTAGCCTTGCAATCTGCCTAACCGCCTCGATTGCCTGGCTCTCCGCGTCTTTAAACGGGTCAACGCTTATCCGTAATTGCTCGAATGCCGTTTCAATCCGGGTCTCCGGGATAGGCCTTCCCGTCTTGGGGTCTATGGCGTTCCTCGCTATGAACGTGATTATTTGCTTCTTCTTCGCCTCTATCAGCTTGCGCCTTTGTTCTTCTGTTAGTTGAATGCTGCCCTCTCTTAGTATCTTCTCGGCTATCTTCCTAACGTCTAGGGTTCCAAATGCCGCCTTGACCTCGTTGGGACTCGCTTTCAGCGCCTTCCTCGAATCCCGGTAAATCGTGTCGGTCCAGAGCACGTCGTCTATATCGACTTTTTCCCCCTCTTTAAAGCGGAAGGCGGGATCGGGCCTTACGAGGATTTCGAAGCGTTTACCCTTTACTTCCATCCACGCTATAATGTAGTCTGGCTTCTTGCCTGGCAACTATGGATCCCTGTTTAGAGGGGTCGGTTATCGGAGGGTAAAAACTACGAGCTCTTCTTCTCCGAGAGGAGCTTGTCTTTGAGCTTGTCTACCCTCTCCCTTATCTCCTCTTTGGGCATTTTCCTAAATACTCTCTCATCTACTTTGACATAGCCTATTTCGATTAGGTTGTGGAAGTCTTTGAACAGCTCCTCAGCGTTTACCTTCTCCCCTCCCGACTCCACCTTACTCTTGAATATAGCTTCTATAGCCAAGTCAACCATCTCGTCGAAGGAGGCGTCTTTCCTGTAGTTCTCCTCTAGGAAGCTGTTCACGAAGGATTCTCCCATCCCTATGACTACTGCGTAGTAGCTGAAATATTGGCCTCCCGGGTCCGTTTTGAGTAGTCTCGGGGAGCCGTCGGGGTTTACTCCACCGAATATTAAGGAGACTCCGAAGGGCCTGACCCCTCCGTGCTGTGTGTACAGCTGTTTTATGTCGGAAATGGTCTTAGCTACGTAGTCTACGGTGGGTGGTTCACCGTAGAGTAGGCGGTGCCTGACAGCTATGAGGCGCGCCTGGTCTATGAGGACCCTGCCATCACTCCCCATTCCTGCGAAGGCCACGCCTATGTGCTCGTCCACCTTGTATATTTTCTCGATACTGTCGAGGTCTAGTAGCTTCGTGAGCTTCCTCTTCTCTGCCGCTAGGACGACGGCGTCTTTCCCCCTTATTCCGAGGCTGGTCCATCCTCTCCGGACTGCTTCGAAGGCGTAGCGCACCTGGTAGAGGTCTCCCTCGGGTGAGAATATGATGGTCGCCCTGTCGTACGCTGTCTGGGATGGAAGCATCGCCATGGTCTATCGCACCCTGCTTTCCACTCGATTGAGACGCGGCGGGCTCCTTTAAATAATGAGGGTTAGACACACTTGCGTGTGGAGAGTATGCGGGAGCCGATGATGAAGAGACCGACCAGAGAATATAGTGATCGAAGCTTCTCTCCACTGAGGCTGACGCGAAATGCCTAGCATTGGCATGCTTGAGGCTATGATAGGAGTCGTAGCCCTAGCCGCCATGATTACCAGTATATATGCGCTCGTGGAGGCGAGGCGGGCAAGGAAGTACCTCTTCTACCTCCTGAAGGCTACCTCCCTGCAGGAAAGGCTCGCCAAGAGCCTGGCAAAAGTTAAAGAGAAGCCCCGCAAGAGGTACATAGTTTTCCGCGTTGAAACCAGTGGGAAGATCGATGAAAAGGACCTTGCAAAGGTTATCTCCGAGAAGTTCCGGACGGTTTTAGGTGAAGCCGGGTTTACGGCTAGCGGGGCCCACCTCGTCTACTATGACCCTGTACTCCGTGCTGGAGTGCTAAGGGTTAGGAGCGACTACAAGTACCCGGCTCTAGCAGTGCTGGGAATGATACGTAGGATCGGCGATGAGAGAGTCCGGATCATCCCACTGGGAACCTCTGGGACTCTCAAGTCTGCTTTGAGGAGGCTCAAGAGGATTACTTAGCAGTCGCAACTATCTTTATTACATCGTTGTCCTGGAGCTTGTAGGATTCTCCGACGCGTTGCTTCGTCTTCGCGTTTATCGCGTAGAGGAAGGTTCGCCCTAGGTCCGTGTGGATCATGTATGCCAGCTCTCTAGCAGTTGTACCCTCTGGGACTAGGAGCACGTCTGGGAGCACTCTCCCATTCTTATCCGTGTACTTGTTGGGATCGTCCACCGGGTACACACTTATCTGCCTTAAAACGTCTAAGACGGCGGTGTTCACCGCCTTCTGCACTCCCGTTGACCCGTACTTTTCCAATATTAAGTCCACGATCCTCAGCATTCTCCTAGTCCTCTCATCTATAAGGCTCTCCTCCACTATCTCGTATGAGGGGTCCCCTGGAAGGTACCGGATAACCCCCCTCTTAGCTAGGCGCCGTAGGAGTAGCTCCGCGGCCGCGCTTACAGGTATGACCGGGTAGTCAGGGTATGCTTCCCGGAGCCTCTTCACGTTATCATCGGCTCCGGGCAGGTCTACCTTGTTTGCAACTATTACTATGGGCTTAGCGATCTTTCTCAGGGTTACTATGAATTCTCTCAGCTCCTCCCTGCTCCATGTTGAGAGCTTCTTGTCTCCCAGACCGGTCTCCTCGAGCGCTGCTATAACGTGGGTTTTCCTTATACTCAGCCCCGAAAGTCTTTGTGCAAGAGCCCCCGGGACATCTATGACTCCCCCCGTGTCGATCGCCTTAGAGAACTTATCCCAGTCCTTTGAGATTATTGAGAACATCCACTCGTCGATCTCCCTTATCATGTCGGCTACTTCTTTCACTGGGTCATAGGTTCCAGGCTTTACAGGGACTCCCTCCGGGCTAGTCGAGCCGCTTGCATCCACCACGAGGAGCAGGACGTCTGCTTGCCGTAGATTATCGAGGAACCTGTTGCCTAGCCCCCGCCCCTCATGCGCGCCTGGGACAAGGCCTGCCACGTCCATCATGCGGACTGGTATGAAGCGCCATCCCTCGAGGCAGACGCTGTTCTGAGCGTCACAGCGGTCCAGGCCGAGTTCTACATGGACGCACTTCTTCCTCACATATCCTACTCCAACATTGGGTTCAATAGTCACGAAGGGCCTGTTGCCTATCTCTACCAGGGTTTCAGTAGCGGCCGAGAAGAACGTGGACTTACCCACATTAGTCTTACCCACGACCCCTATCAGTATCCTTGAAGCCTCCAATCCCTGCGAGCCCCTCTAATCCTGGCATGTTGAGGGGACAGCTTAAAATCCTCTGAGAGCACCCTAGCTCCTGCGACTTGGAAGGCTGGCACTACCTGGGGTGCTGTGGATGGCTAAGTCTGTCTACCATTACATCGCCGAGGCGTGGAAGAAGCCCTACGAGGGGGACCATGGAGACCTAATGAAGCAGAGGCTAATAGAGTGGAGGAGACAGCCCGCCATAGTGAGGGTTGACAGGCCTACGAGGCTCGACAGGGCTAGGGCCCTGGGATACAAGGCTAAGCAGGGCGTAATCGTGGTGCGTGTTAGGGTTAGAAAGGGTGGTAGGAGGAAGCCCAGGCCGAATAAGGGTCGTAGGCCTAAGAGAATGGGCGTCTACGGGTTCGCCCCAGCTAAGAGTATTAGGCTGATCGCGGAGGAGAGGGCTCAGAGGAAGTATCCTAACATGGTGGTGCTGAACAGCTACTACGTGGGCGAGGATGGCCTCTACAAGTGGTACGAGGTCATAATGGTTGACCCGAACCACCCCGCGATTAAGAGCGATCCCGAGCTGAACTGGGTGGCCACTGGCAAGCACAAGGGCAGGCCCTTCCGGGGCCTAACCAGTGCTGGCAAGAAGATGAGGGGTCTAAGGAAGAGCAGGGGCCTCAGGGGAACCCACAAGCAGAAGTGGAAGAAGAAGGCCAAGGAGAGGGAGCTTCGGAAGAGGCACGAGGCGAGCAGGGGAGCTAGGCTCATAGAGCCCGATGAGATACGAGAGAAGTACCACGCCGGAGACCTCCAGTAGCCTGCCACCGGGGCTTCTAAGCCCTCCTTCTTAACCTCCCATTAAACCCAGTACTTCGAGGGACCCCGGAGAGGGCTTGAGCTATGCCCGTGAGACTCTTAGAGTTAAGGGTTTACAGTCACGCGACCGAGGATAAAGAGAAGGTGCTTAGAGCTATTAGGAATATACTTGGCGAGGAGTACTGGGAGAAGGCCCAAGTCTCCGAGGAAGTCTACTCGGGGCACTACGGAAACCCTGTGATAGTTATAACGGCCAAGATAGTAGATCCAGAAGCCGCAAGTAGAGCCCTGGACTACATCCTATCCAGGATGGGTAAAGCGGATAGAATGATCATGGCCGATAGCCTAGAGGATCGGGTTGACAAGGAGGGGACCCTCTACTTCCGCCTCAGCAAGCAAGACGCCCTCCTAGGCAAGCTCATACTGTACGAGGCAGACGATGTAGTCAGGATCGCCGTCCACTTCTCTGGCAGGAGAAGAGAGGCCCTGGGAGACTACAGGGAGAGGCTGGAGGAGCAGGCCGGTTGACCTGCTACATCGACTTCTACACTAATCCCCCCAATGACGAGGCCCTCAAAAGAATACTCGTAGAAGCAGAGAAGCTAGGCTACTGCAAGGTCGGGGCCCCCCACAGCTTGAAGGCCAGCACAGCTGGGCGGGCAGAGCACCTCCCCCTAGTCCTAGTAGAAGCGTCTACCAGGAGGGAAGTCGCTCGAGCACTAGCCAGAATCCCCGTGAAGAGACGGGTAATCGTACTAGTCAAGCCGCGAGGCCTCGACGCGGCCAGGTATGCTTGCGTTAACAAGCGAGTAGCGGGCCTTCTCTTGGAGCCTGGCGGTGAGCGGTTCGTCGATAGGAGTACTGCTAACCTCTTCCGGGAGAGGGGCTGGGGGATTGTGGTTGTACCCCTTTCTCACATCGCGGAGGCTCCTAGGAGCAGGAGGATCTGGAGGTTTTACTATCTAGCCCTGAGGAAGGCCTACGCCTACGGTATAAGCGTTGCCCTAGCAAGCGGGGCGTCTAGCGAGTGGGGCCTGTGGCACCCTTACTCTGCCGCCGGGGTGGCGGAGCTCTTCGGGATCCCGGGTGACTATGCTAGGCTCTGGCTATCATCCTCTCCGGCTTCCCTCTTATCGGCTCTCGGCTATTCTTAGGTAGGCCTCGTACTCTAAGCGTAGGTTCCTGAGGCTGGCGTATGGGTGTTCTATATAGTTGTGCCAGGGAGGCGTGTAATCGGGGGGCCACCCTCCAGTGTATTCGCTTATCTCCACCCCTGCCTCCCTGAGTGCTCTGTGGAATGTTCCAAGGCGGGCTCCGCGGTGAGCCCAGGCGATTATCGCCCTGCCAAGCTTCTCGTCTCCTCTCGATAATACTGCCTGGGCTATTGCCCATTTGGGGTCATAGGTGCTGGCTCTTCCGCCATGCATCCTCGCCTCCCTGGCGATCCTCGCGGAGGCCTCGGCTACGCGCTTCCTGTCGGGTAGGGGCGCCCATTGGAGTGGCGTGGCGGGTTTAGGTATGAAGGGGTTAATGGACACCTTGAGGGTCCCCCCGCTCCTTGCAATGAGCTTGCCAACGGTCCCGACAAGGTAGAGGGTTTCCCTGAGATCCTCCTCTGTCTCCCCTGGGAATCCCACTATTAGGTAGAGCTTTACGTTGCGTATTCCCCCTTCTAGGGCTTCTTCAACCGCCCTGAGGGTCCCCTCTACTCCTATGCACTTGTTTATGGCTCTCCCAAGCCTGCAACTACCGGTCTCCGGGGCTATCGTAATAGTCCTCTGGCCCCCCATGCTGATGAGCCTGGCTCTCTCCCTCGTAATGGTCTCGGCTCTGAGACTGGGGACTGAGACCTCGAGGCCCCGCTCGACAGCATAGGCGAGTATCTTCTCGGCATGGGGGGAGTCGAAGAATGCTAGGCTGTAGAAGCTAACCTTTCCTACACCGCTTGCCTCGACGCCCTCCTCAAGTAGTTCCTTAAGCCTTGCATAGGACCTGTCCCTCTTCGGCCTGAAGATTACCCCCTCCATGCAGAACCTGCACATTCTAGCGCAACCGCGGGTTGTTTCGAGCATGTAGCTCCTGCCCCATACCGGCTCCACCCCGCGGGGGACCCTCTGCTCCACCGGGTACCACGAATCGTCGAGGTCGGCCTGGTATACTCTCCTAACCTTCCTCGGCAGTGCGGGGGTGAGTACTCCTCTCACGCCGGCGATCTCTTGGAGCCTGGCCTGTGGGCTACCTGCTTGGAAGGCCTCGAGGAGGTCGTCGAAAACGGGCTCCAGCTCTCCTATGAGGAATGCGTCGACTATGTCGAAGAGGGGTAGGGGGTTCGCGGTGACTGCGGGACCCCCAGCCACTACTAGAGGAGACCCCCGCCTCTTCTCCCTCAGTGGGGGGACCCCTGAGGCATCTAGAGCTTTTACGAGGTCTGCGTAGAGTACCTCGTATGGGAGGCTGACAAGCCACACTGGGACCTTCGAAGGCGGGGGAACCGGTTTCTCGCTCGTGAGGGTCCCCTCTTCCAGGAAGTATACCGCGTGGGGGACCCTCGCCTCGGCCAGGTAGCCTCTTATCATGTGAAACGCTATGCTGGAGTATGCCACCCTCCTATCGCTCAGGTATACTAGGGCTACCTGGGGGTCCCGCACCTATATACACCGCCTCTCTCGACGTCCCTAGCCACGGTGCATCCAGGGTATATGAGGGCGTATGAGCCTATCTTCACGCCCGG
>WAOR01000069.1 GCA_015521175.1 Thermodiscus sp. | reverse complement strand
CTACTAATAGTGTCATATTGTTTCTTAGCCCGATCACACGAAGCGGGATTCTTAGCGCAGACTGCCTGGGGAGGCGTCTCCACCGTGTTCTGGGGCTTAACTATGACTTTGTCGATCTTCGCCTTATAGGTGAGGTAAGCGTAGAAGCCGTGGCGGTAAACCCTTTCAATTGATAAAATCGTCACCATCACGGCGCTGGAGCCTCGTTCTAGGATTTCTTGGAAAGGTCTCTTCGAGTCCGCGAGGGGCCAGTAGAAGTCCCCGTAGTAGATATTGGACCCGGTTACTATTTTCACGTACTCGTCTAGGGGCGTTATCATGCTTTCAACTCCCTTCCACCCGCTATACGCTTGGAGCTGTACGTAGGCGGCCCTGAGGGTCCCTCGTCTAGGGCTTGTGGTCTGGGAAGGGGGTGCGTGCTGGAGCGATGCGAATAGCGCTAATGATGATGCAATAACTATTACTAGGACGAGGGAGATAGTGGTTCTCCGCGTTAAGACCACCAGTATTATCTTTAATCAAAGAGAGGATTAATATTTGAAGATGGGGGCCGCAGGAGCATTTGTCCACGGATTATCTCAGTCGTGGTAAAGGTAAGTTGCTTTCGACTTCGCCTCTGGCTAATTATTAAGGGTCCGTGCCCTTTTAACCTGGTGTATTCTCTTGCGCTTACTCAAATAGCCTCACGGTGCCTATTAGTGGGTTAGTGGTGGGCTAGAAGTGCCTCTCTCGGGTCCGGAAGCTCTCAGTATGGCTTATGGGGTGAATCATTACAGGGTTGATAAGCCTCTCCGAGACGTGTTACGCCACTACCTCGGCAGGGAGCCGGGCTTCGACCCCTTGGGGGAGTACGCTGGCAGGGACCTGTACGAGGTCGCCTACCGGGTCGACAGGCTGAGCCCCCCAGTCCACATAATGTACGATGTCAGGGGTGAGAGGGTCGACCTCTCATGGCTCGACCCGGCCGAGAGGAGGGTCGTGAGGGACCTTATGCTGGAGTATAAGGTGAACTCGTTCCCCTTCAACGGAGGGAGCTGGCACGAGCACTACGCTGGGATTAACCTTGTGGGGGACCCCGGGGTAGCATGCATACTAACGATAACCATCCAGACAGCCTACGCCCTATGGAAGTACGGGCCAGAGGAGGTACGGGACTACTACAAGAACCTGGCGGGTCTCGAGGAGCCGCTCATGCTCGGCGCTACATGGTTCACCGAGATCCAGGGTGGGAGCGATCTGGGAGCGAACACGACGAGGGCGGAGCCCTCTAACGGTAAATGGATACTGAACGGCTACAAGTACTTCGCCAGCGGGGCAGGGATAGCGGATATAGCATTAGCCACCGCCAGGCCCCCCGACTCCAGGCCGGGAGCCAAGGGGCTAGCCCTATTCGTCGTCCCCAGGCTGAGGGAGGATGGGTCCCTCAACTACTACGTGAGGAGGCTAAAGGAGAAGAGCGGCACAGTAGCAGTGCCGACAGGGGAGGTAGAGTTCATCGACACCGAGGCTTACCTCGTCGGGGAGAAGGAGAAGGGAATATACTACACCCTAGAAGACCTAATGGTCTCCCGCCTCTCCAACGCAGCTGGAGCAGTGGGAATCCAGAGGAAGGCCTACCTCGAAGCCTTCGGCTACGCCACGTACCGGAGGGCATTCGGCAAGAGGCTCATAGAACACCAGCTAGTCAAGAGGGACCTGCTCGAAATGGAGGTACTCACCGAGGAGAGCCTTGTGATAACGCATAAGGCAATAGACCTCTTCGAGAAGGCCACCGGCGACAGGCCCCCCTACTCTCCCCAGTACCACTACGCCCGCCTAATGACTCACATAGCGAAGAACATCACAGCGGAGAACGCTGCAAGGGTCACAATGCTCGCGATGGAGCTGTTCGGCGGTATCGGCTTCCTCCGGGACTACATGATCGAGAGGTGGCATAGGGAAGCCCTCATAACCCCGATATGGGAGGGCACCAGCAACATACAAGCCCTAGACATGCTCGAGGCAATAGCCAGGAAGAACGCCCACCTCCCACTACTCGAGGACATGAAAGCCCTCGCCAGCCAAGCCTATGACAAGGAGACCGCTAACAAGGCCTACGAAGCCATGGCCAAGACCCTTGAGGACCTAGCGAGGATGCCTCCCAGCACTGCGGAGTACAATGCTAAATACATACTCGACGATCTAGGCCACTCCGCAAGCGTGATACTCCTCGAGGAACTAGCCTCATCAACCGGCGACGAGAGGTACCACTGGGTTGCAAAGATCATACTAGACTACGTGCTAGCCAGGAAGCCCATAGGCCACCCCGGAGAGGACAAGCTAATGGAGATAGTGACGCTGGGAGGGACCCTCAGGGCCTAGAATCAATGGAGGGTTTAACTAGTAGCCCCCCATAAGGACACCTATAAGGACATGATAACCTCCTATTTTACCCATTAACTACTATTCCAAGGTATAACTCGGTGTAGATTGTGTCTGAAGAAGCCTTCAAGGCCTACGCCTCCAGGCCCTGGCTGAAGCACTACGATGAGGGCGTACCGGCCGATGTAGAAGTCCCGGAGAAACCCCTCTACACGATACTAGAGGAAGCCGCCCGCAACTACCCCGATAGGACGGCCCTCTACTTCTACGGCTACAAGATGACCTACCGGGAACTACTAGAAAATGCCGAGAAGTTCGCAGGCTACCTCAGGAACAAGGGCATAGGCCCCGGGGACGTCGTAGGCCTCTTCCTCCCCAACTCGCCCCAGTTCGCCATAGCATACTACGGAACACTCATGGCTGGCGCAACGGTTTCCCCCATGAACGTGCTCTACGGGCCAGCCCTGATAAGGCACCAGCTCGAAGACAACGGTGCAAGAATCCTGGTAGCCATAGACATATTCAAGGAGAAGATCCAGGCAGGAGCCCCCCACACGGTAGAGGAGATCCTGTGGACCGGCATCCAAGACTACCTGCCGGGCCTAAAGGCATTCTTCTACAAGCTCAAGGCGAAGCCGCCCAAGATAAAATACGATGAGAGAAACAAGCCCTTCAAGAAAATACTCGAGTCGTCACCCAGGATAAAGGAGAAGCCCAGGGTAAACCCGAGGGAGGACGTAGCAGCGCTTATGTACACCGGCGGGACCACAGGCGTTCCTAAGGGAGCGGAGCTAACCCACTACAACCTCCTAGCCAATGTCATCCAGATCGACGCCTGGTACAAGAGGGGTAAGAAGGCCGTAGACACCTTCATAGGCGCACTACCATGGTTCCACATCTACGGTCAGACAGCAGTGCTAAACACTGGCGTCTACAAGGTCGCCACGATAATAGTATTCGCGAGGTGGAATGTTGAGGAGGTAATGAAGGCTATAGAGAAGCATAAGGCGAACGTCTTCCACGGAGTTCCCCTAATGTACATTGCCATTATAAACCACCCAAAGGTGACGCGCTACAACCTCCGGAGCCTCGAAGTATGCATCAGTGGAGCCGCCCCACTACCAGTGGCGGTTAAAGAAAAGTTCGAAGAACTGACTGGTGCAAAGCTAAGAGAGGGCTACGGGCTCACGGAGACAAGCCCCGTGACCCACGTGAACCCGATATTGGGCGAGGCACGAGCCGGGAGCATAGGTCTACCACTACCAAGCACTCTTGCCGCTGTGGCGAAGATCGAGGAACCAGTACTACTACCGCCTGGAGAGGCTGGAGAGCTTGTTATCAGCGGGCCCCAGGTGATGAAGCAGTACCATAACATGCCTGAGGAGAATAAGGCCGTATTCTTCGAATGCTGCGGGAGGAGGTGGGTCCGGACAGGCGATATTGCTAGGATGGATGAGGACGGCTACTTCTACATTGTCGATAGGAAGAAGGACCTGATAAAATACAAGGGCTACAGCCTCTATCCTAGAGAGATAGAGGAAGTACTCTACCACCACCCATGCGTCAGGGAGGCAGCCGTAATAGGCGTCCCCCACCCCGAATACTTCGAAGTACCCAAAGCCTTCATAGTCCTAAAAGATGAGTGCAAGGGCAAAGTAACCCCAGAAGAGATCAAGGAATGGGCCAAGAAACAGCTAGGAGAGGTCAAATACCCGAGGATAATAGAGTTCAGGGATGACCTACCGAAGACAGCAGTAGGCAAAATACTGAGGAGAGTCCTCCGAGAAGAGGAGCTCAGGAAGCAGAAGGAATCATCCAGCACTCCCTAAGATATTTCCTCAACGCTATGCATTCCAAGCCCAACCCCAGTTAACCAGTTATCATCCGGAAGAGCCTCCGAATAAGCCCCCGGGCTAGCGGGCTAACGGTAATCATCACAGCGTAGAACAGGACCCCGGAGACTGCTAGGTGTAATAGTAGGGGCCAAACGTCCCTCGTGAACTTGTATACGATCATATCGCTCGCTCCGGTCAAGTGGTAATAGGCGATCGCGGCTAAGCCGCCTGCCAGGAAGCCGGCTAGCTCGCGAGTGGGAGCCCGGAAGGGTAGCCGTTCATGGAGCCATTTTGAGAAGACTATTACCTGGGCGAGGCTCGCCCCAGCTAGTATTCCTAGGAACGCTATTACTGCATTAGCCGGCATTCTCCTAAGCAGGTAGGTTGCTGGAGCCGAGATGGCATAAGCTAGTAGGAGGAATAGGAGGCTTGTCTCGAGAACCCTGGCCATGAGGGTCCCTCTCCCAACCGGTGGAGCCTTCCTATCGCTCTCGTCCAGGGCTGTGAGGGCGTAGGAGAGTATGTTTGCTATCCCGTAGAGGAACGCGTAGATGGCTACACCGCTAACTGAGACCCATGCTGGAGCATAGACCGGGTTATAGGTCGTGGCTATGGGCTTTGATAGGCCGATGAAGGCTGTCACTAGGAATCCCGTGAATACTAGGTACAGTCCAAGGCTGGTGGTAACGTCTTCCGGCTTGGGGTTTCGTAGCATCCTGGAGTAGAGTGGGCCCGCCGTGTAGGTGCTGGCTTGTACTAGGGGGGACTCTCCGGCTAGGCCTGCGTGGAGGTAGGCTACCGCTTCCGGGTTACCTGTGGTCCATGATATGAAGGGGCGGGTGAGGAAGCGTACTATCCCTATGAGCGCCTTGAGGCCCGGGGTGTAGTAGGCTCTGAGCCAGGCCCTGGCTAGGCTCCAGTCAACCCTGCCCTTGAGGGTCCCCCTCTTGTAGAGTAGTAGTGTGAGGGTCCCCCCGGCGACTATGGCTGAGAGGGCGAGGCTCACTATAGCCCCCTCATAGCCTAAGCCCATAAGGGTTACCAGTAGTATTGCTAGGACTAGCCTCGTAGTATCCGCGAGGAGCCTAGCCGCCGCGATGGACTCTGGGTAAACGACGCCAGCGATGCCGGAGAGGTAGTTGTTCAAAGGTATGATAGCGATGTATGCGAGGCCCATTAGTAGTCCTCCCAGCCCGTAGCCTAGAACCCTAGCCTCAGCCCAGGCTACAGCCGTGTAAACCGGGATGATCACGAGTGTGTAGGCCACTGTAACTGCGAGGCCTGTAACTCCCGCCCTCTTCTCACCAGAGGCTAATTCCCTTGCCGCGGCTCTCTGCGCCCAGTATAGCCAGGTGTGGATGGGCCACATGAATACCATTGAGAAGGCGATTACGAGGCCTAGTAGGGCGAAGTCGTCGACGCTAAGCCTCCTAGCTACCACTACGGCGTAGCCGGCGCTGACGAATAGGCGCCAGATTATTACCCCGTAAAGTACCACGCTACTCCTTACTAGGCGTATCTCTTCTGGCACCCTACCTCTCCTATCCCCGAATCGCTCTCCAACGGTTGGCGTCGTGTTCAACTGATATAAGCTGGGATTTACATAATGTATAATAGTTGTAATGGGTGGGAGAATGGCGGGCGAGAAGACTCCTCGAATCCTAATACTCGGGGGAGACGCCGCTGAGGCGCTCGAGATCCTCTACCCCTACTTCAGCCTACGCGAAGAAGGCTGGACCGTGCACGTGGCGGCCCCGAAGAAGGAGAAGATCCACACCGTAGTACACGACTTCGAGCCGGGCTGGCAGACCTACACGGAGAAGCCGGGCTACCTTTGGCAGCCAGACCTGCTGTTAGACGAGGTGGACCCGGAGGACTACGACGGCCTAGTCATACCCGGGGGAAGGCTGCCCGAGTACATACGGCTCTACGATAAAACCATAGAGATCGTTAAACACTTCTTCGAGAAGAACAAGCCTGTCGCCGCAATATGCCACGCACCACTAGTACTAGTCGCGGCGGTGCCAGAGAAGCTGAAGGGCAGGAGGATGACGAGTTACATTGCGGTTAAGCCAGACGTCGTGAACGCAGGCGCCGAGTGGGTGGACGAGGAGGTTGTTGTAGACGGTAACTTGGTGACTAGTAGGGCGTGGCCCGATAACTCGGCTTGGATGAGGGAGTTCAAGCGGCTAGTCAGGGAGTACACCGCTAAGAAATAACCCGCTACACCCGCCTTCACTCTTTTCTCCATCCCACAATACTCCCTCCCAGCTTAATCTAGTATAAACCGGTAATCGGTTAAAGGATAAATCCAACGCTAAACACTAATCTTAACTACACGGTGATCTCTCCTGCCCGTAAAGGCTAGTGAATCCTTATCCAGCTTCCTCGAATCCCGGGACTTTCTCCTCAAGAGGCCCCTCTACGATGAGGCTAGGGAGAACTTCCACTGGCCTAGGCTTGGAGAGTGGAACTGGGCAGTCCAATACTTCAACGGAGTCCTAGGTGATTCCTCGGACCCGGCGGTGATATGGGTTGATGACGAGCTCCTCGAGACCGGTGACAAGAAGGTTGTAACTTATCACGAGCTCAGGGAGTACTCGGACAAGCTAGTTAACGCTCTAGAAGCCAGGGGGTACTCTAAGGGAGACTCCATACTAGTCATGACTGGGAACGACCTAGAACTATTCACAATTTTCCTAGGCCTCCTAAAAGGCGGCATGCCGATAGTCCCAGCCACGATACTATTGTCGACCGAGGACGTGCTAGACAGGGTCCGTAGGGCCAGTGTTAAAGCAGTCATGGCCGATAAGCACGCCTTCGAGAAGATAGAGGCGATAAGAGGCAAGCTCGAATCCCTTGGCGTGAGGGACTTCATATCTGTGGGAGAGCCCCGTAAGGGCTGGACGTACTTCGACGACCTCCTAGGCGAGGGTGGAGTAGGCTACAACAAGGTAAACACCACGGCCGATGACCTAGCACTCATCTACTTCACAAGCGGCACCACGGCCAAGCCAAAGATGGTGTTCCACACCCACGCCTCCTACCCAGCAGGCCACCTGACAACAATGTACTGGGTAGGCGCAGGGCCGGGTATGAGGCACTACAACATATCGAGCCCAGGCTGGGCAAAGTGGGCGTGGAGCACCTTCTTCACCGCCTTCAACGCCGCTGCGACAAGCATGGTATACGCCTACAAGGGCTTCGACCCCAAGAAGGCACTCCGCTTCATAACAGAATACCGGGTAAACACACTGTGCGCCCCACCCACAGTGTGGAGAATGTTCATACTAGAGAAAATGGAAGAGTACAACTGGGACAACCTCAAAGAAGCGGTAAGCGCAGGGGAACCACTAAACCCCAAGGTGATCGAAACGGTCAGGGAGAAGACAGGGATAACGGTCAGGGAAGGCTACGGGCAGACCGAGACGACACTCCAGATAGGATACTTCCCAGGCCTCGAGGTGAAACCCGGGAGCATGGGCAAGCCAGCCCCCGGCTACGACATAGTCCTAGTAGACTGGGAAGGCAACCCGGTACCACCGGGAGAAGACGGGCAAATAGCGATAAGAATAGAGCCCGAGAAGCCCCTAGGCCTAATGAAGGGCTACGACGACCCCGAGAAGAACGCCAAAGTATTCCGCAACGGCCTCTACTGGACAGGAGACGTCGCAACAATGGACAACGAGGGCTACATCTACTTCATCGGCAGGGCAGACGACGTATTCAAGAGCAGCGACTACAGGATAAGCCCATTCGAAGTAGAATCAGACCTCATAAAACACCCAGCAGTAGCAGAAGTAGCAGTAGTACCAAGCCCACACCCAATCAAGTGGACGGTGCCGAAAGCCTTCATAGTACTAAAACCAGGCTACAAGCCTACACCCGAGCTAGCCAAAGACATATTCCAATACGCCCGCACACACATGGCACCATACAAGAGGCCCAGAATAATAGAATTCGTAGACCAACTACCCAAAACAATCAGCGGGAAAATACGGAGAGTACAACTCCGTAGAATAGAAAAAGAGAGGAGAGAACGAGGCGAGAGAGGAGAAAACGAGTACTTCGAAGAAGACTTCTTCCCCAAACACAAATAACCAC
>WAOR01000068.1 GCA_015521175.1 Thermodiscus sp. | reverse complement strand
TCCGGCACGGTGAACTCGATAACTATGCTGAAGACTCCAGCCTCCTCGAGGGCGAGTGCATCCTCGATGAGTCTCTCAGCATCGCTCTTAGTCTTCCCCTGCTTCTTGTAGCCTCCCAGCCTAAGGTATCTCTGAGGGGTAAGGCCGATATGCCCCATAACGGGTACTCCGGCCTTGACTATCTCTCTGACCCTGTCAGCATACTCGTTTCCCCCCTCTAGCTTTACAGCCTCAGCCCCAGCCCTAACCATTGCAATAGCCGACTCCACCGCTATCCTCGGGGAGGGCTCGTAGCTGCCGAAGGGCATGTCCCCCACGACTAGGGCCCTAGGCTTAGCCCTTGCTACAGCCCTTATGTGGTGGAGCATCTCGCCTAGGGAGACGCCGTGGGTCGACTCCAGGCCTAACACGACCATTGCGAGGCTATCCCCTACGAGTATCGCGTCCACTCCGGCCTCATCGGCTATGAGGGCGGTGGGGTAGTCGTAGGCGGTGACCATAACGATGGGTTCTGCTCCCTTCTTCTTGACTAGCCTCCTAGCCGTCACCTTCTTACCTTCACGCATTCCCTCTCCCTACGGGCCTCCAATGATTTAACCAGGAAATATAGGGTCTCGAGTGTTCCAACACTAGCACCGACCCTCCTACCAGTACTAATAACCTCTCCAAGTATCTCGTCCGCCTCAGTCCTCCTACACGAGAGTACATCCTGGAGCATACTACTAGTATTCCCCCTAGTGGCCTCTGCAACGGAGCGGAGATACTCCACGGGATCATAGGGTAGGGCGACGCCTATACCCCGGGCAACCCCGGCCACCTCCAAGGCCGCCCTACTTGCAATACTCCAGGCGTACTCACTAGCCAGTACGAACCCGTTCTCGACGCCGAGGATAGCAGTAACAGGATTCAACCCAGCGTTAACAGCGGCCTTCCCCCACCGGTAAGGCCTAACGTCACCCACTAACCTAACCCTAGCGCCACCCATCTCCAACAGCCTAGCAAGGCCATAGGGGAGGGTGGGAGACCCCTCAGCTCCTAGAACGAGCCCCCTACCGCCGTTGAAGCGGAACCTGTTATCACCAAGCCTAGCCACGCCGTACTCGACAACTAGCCATGCAAGCCTCTCGTCACGTGGTAGCCTTGGAAACCCGTTCACAGCGGCGATAATCCAGCCCCTCGATACGCGTGAAGCCTCCTGGTACGCCTTAGGGGCATCGTAGGCCTTCGTGGCAATAATGGCGTGAGAGCAAGAGCCCGGGGGCATTTCTCCGGGCAGATGGGGGTCGACTCTCACGAGCCCCTGGGGGACCCCCTCAATACGTGCACCCTCTCTCCTGAGGGCCTCTGCCTGCTCGGCCCTGCGTACTATCGCCTTCACAGGCTCTCCCGTGGCCTTGTGTAAATAGTAGGCTAGTAGGCAGCCGACTGCTCCGCATCCTATGATGCATGCCTCCAACCCGTGAGGGTCCCCCGGGTTTTAAACGGGGGATGTTCCAATAAGGGTTAAGGCCTTCGCCCATTAGTATGTAGTATGATTGGAGGCCTCCAGGCTGTAGTGTGCACTCCCGAGTAGTGCCCCGGTCTCGAGGGGCGGTGCAGGATTGCAGGGTAGGACTTGGGTCGACGCCATAGCGCTCGCATTCGGCGGGAGCCAGATAGTTCCATTCGTGCCTACGAGAGAGGAGATCATACCGGTGATACTAGAAGCCCTCGAGCTCGGGCCTGGAGAGGTCTTCTACGATTTGGGCTGTGGTGATGGAAGGGTAGCTGTCTACGCGGCGAAGCACTACCCTATTAGGAGGGCTGTCTGTGTTGAGGTCAACCCGAGCCTGGCCGCTGAGGCTGTGGAGAGGGCTAGGAGGGAGGGTGTATCCGAGAGGGTCCTCGTATTGAATACTGATATGAGGAACGTCGGCTTATGGGACGCCGACGCCGTCTACATGTACCTCCTCACCAGTATCAACGAGCTACTCCGCCCCAAGCTCGAGAGAGAGCTGAGGCCTGGGGCGAGGATTGCAACCCTGGACTTCCAGATACCGGGCTGGAAGCCGGTCAGGGTAATCGGTAG
>WAOR01000067.1 GCA_015521175.1 Thermodiscus sp. | reverse complement strand
GATATATTCAGACAAATCACGTAGCCGGGTTGCTATATATTTATCCTGCTTAATATGCTCCTTCAGTAAGTCAAAAAACTCTGTCTCTTCGTCACCGTCTAATTTATATAGATATAGTTCAATATCGCCATAATTTCTCTTTTCAAACCCTGAGATCCTTATAGTCAAGGATCCAGCCAGATTTTCATCCAGGGTCCTAACGGCAAGGTAAATCTTTAATTGAGAATTTCTAGCTATCAAATTTTTATTACGGTCAGAATAGGCTTGAGAGATCTTACTAGCTAATTCTACCAGTTTTGAAAGCTCTGTCGTTTCTAGATCCCATACCTCGGTATAAGGAGCTACAAGGGGAGAAGGTCCATAAATAGCTCGAGGATATGCGGAGAACACCGCTCTTATGAAGAAAAGATCTTCGATGAATTTCACATCCTCCATTTGCTTTATAATTCTCGCTGCCATCTTTATTTTTTCTCTGTACTGCTCCGAGGGCCAACCGCCAATGTTAGTGAGTAGCCGCAATCAGCTTCACCAGTGTTCATTTATCGTAGTACTACAGTAATACTATTATATGTCTTGTACCTAAAAGAACAGACATCTATGTCTTACCCAATACCAGAGTAATAGATACGCTATCGGCTAAAAGTGGGCTCTTGTGCTAGTAGGTCTTCTAGCTTGTACATTTCTAGGCGTTCTGGTGCTTTCTCCTGCACTCGCTGCACTCGGCAAGTACTCTAGCCAGGTCTCTCGAGCTTTACTAGCACCTTTAGGATTGCCTCCCTTCACAGGCCAGTCTTACTTACCAATAGTTTACCTGGATAACAAGTGTTATTAGTATAATATAAAATAAATATATAGAATGATTTATTTATTAAATTGTTTATATTGTATTATTTTAGCATCTAATAATTTTATTGTTATTGTTATGGGTGTTCCGTTTTGGTTGTCGCCTTGTGGGAATACTGCGTGGTATTCGAGTGGTACTATTGATTGGGCTATTATGATGTAGTAGCCGTGTACGTAGTCTGGCTGTGTCCAGAATGTTAGGTTGTATATTGTGGTGTTCCCGGGTAGGCCTGGGTATTCTCCCTCCCCTACGGGGGTTATCTTGTAGTATGCGTGTTGGTAGGGTGCTCCTGTGCCCCTGTTTAGTTCTATGGTCTTGCCTATGGTGGATAGTATTCCTGTTGGGTCGTTGAGGTCTGGGGGCATGAACATCATTGCTATGTCGTGTCCGCTTAGTGGGTTGAACTTGTCTAGTAGGCTGTAGATGCTTGGGTTGCCCTTGACTATCGGCTCGCATCTTCCTATCATGTCTTCGGGTAGTAGTGGTAGCGCGCTTGTCCACTCGCCGTTGCTCCCCGTGTCGCTGCTGTGGATTACTGCTCCTAGTGCTCCTTCTCTCCCTGCGCCTGGTGTTGCCCATGTTGCTAGGCTTCGCGGGGCTGGTGTTGACAGGTAGTATATTGCGGTAGTGGCGTTGGCTGGCACGTATGCGTCCACTGTTATCCAGTAGCCGTCTGTGAACTTGTAGGTTATCTTGTAGTGTAGGGCGTTGGGGGTGCTCCTGGTTATTGTTTTATCGTTCATTATGTCGTGGCATGAGGCTGTGTAGCTGGTGTTCTTGAGGATCCACGTGTAGTTGTAGGCTATGCTGGTGTTACCAATGGTGTAGTTGTATTCTAGCTTTGCGTAGGAGAAGTCGTAGAGGCTACCATTGACTAGTACTGGCGAGGGCAGGCCTTGGTCTCCTGGCTCGTGCATTAGCCTTATGGTTGTGAACTCCTCTGCTATATCCCAGGCTGTTACCTCATTACGTTCTCCCGTTTCCTGGTTCATGGTTGTTGTCTGTGGCGTGGTGGCTGGCTCGGTTGTGCTTGATTTTTGGTTTGTAGTGGTGGGGGCTTGTGCTTCTCCGTTTTGCTTGGCGCTCAGTGCTTCCTTGTAGAGTATGACTGTTGCTATGGCTCCTGCAATTATTATGAGGATTATAGTCGCGGTTAACGTGATATTACTCAAAACATTCACACTCCCAGGATTTATACTAATTTATAGGGTTATCGTTTCTAGTATAAGTTTTCATATGAAGACTATAGATCAATAGTTTATATAATATATTAATTAAAGTGATTTCACCTTGCGTGGCTCGTAGATATAAGACTCCTAACGGCTATCGCTATTTAGGGAGGGAATAACAATGCTTAAGCACAAGCTGAAGATCACTGTCAACATGCCCTTATCGTATTGTTTGAAGTGTGTGTCAGACCCGGCTAAGTTTCTGAGTCATAGCAAGTATGTAGTTAGTGCTCGGAGGATTAGCGAGAACAAGTACGAGATCCTATACAAGTGGGTGAAATGGGGAATTACCAAGTACTTCAGGGTGGTTCTCTCAGTTGAGAGAAGAGGCAATGAGATAATCTACAGGAGCACCAAGGAGTCCGACTACGAGCATTACTTCATATTCCAGTTCCAGGAGACTGGGGATAAGAAGACTATTGTTGAAGTCGAGTCGGGCATGAAGGCTGGATTCATGGCTAACCTGCTAGGACGGAAGGACTACCGTGGATTCATTGAGGAAATAGTTGAGAAGGGTATCGTGGCCCTCTCACGCCAGTTCGCCGAAAGGCTTAGCGTGAAGGAGGGAGAAGCCGGTGAGGGAGCGTCCTGTAGGGATTGCCTATTGTACGACGCGTCAAGAGGATACTGCTTTGCTCTTCGAGTAAAGGTGGAAGACCCTGGTAAGCCCCCGTGCAACTACAAGTACTACCTGTCGAGGAGGAGGGCGCTTGAAGCCCTGGAAGAGTAATAGCGAGCTAGTAGAGGGTTATTATGACGCGGAATCCTCTCCTCTCCAAGAGTTCCAGGGTTTCCGCTATTTTCTCGAGTAAGCTTCTTCCTTCTAAGCCTGGATAATAATTTTTCACGGTCTCGACTAACTCGTCATACGTTATGGTGGTTTTTCTTGTAAGCTCTTGGAGTAGCCTTAGGGTCCTGGTTGTCTCGGGGCCTAGGGCTTCGAGTGCCTTTTCGATTTCCCCAAGGGCCTTCTTGTAGAGGTTATACGCCTCCTCTAGCGTGATTCCTCGCCGAGAGACGAGTTCTTGTATCTTCTCTAGCTCCCTGGCTGTGTGGGTGAGTAATTCTAGCTTCTCCTTTGGGAGGCTAGTGGATTGGAGTGCTATTGCTTGGATTGTTGCTAGGTCCTCTCTTGCTAGGCTCTTTGTTCTCCTCTCTAGCTCGTGGAGGGCCCGCTTCCTCGTCTCTTCTAGTTTCCTTTCTGCTTCTCCTATTCTATGGTCTAGCTGGGTTATTTGCCTGGCCATGTTCTGGGTTTCCCTGGCTAGTTCCTCGATGAAGCTTATCCTCTCGTCTAGCTCCTCGGGTTCTCGAGCGGTTGTCATCTTTTTGTAGTGTTGTTCTAGGTTTACGGCTGTGTTTTTCAGCCTGGTTTCAAGGTCTTCAAGGCTTGCTAGGGTTTCCCTGAGTGTTTCCTCGATGTTTCTCGCTTCGTTCTTGTATTTTTCGAGGAACCTGTCTTCTCTTCCTCCGAGGTTGAGTATTTCCTCGACGCCCGAGTGTAGGCTTATTATTTTCTGCCGGAGGCTTGGTATCGCCTTTTTTAACGACTCCTCGAGGGTTTCCTTTGATAGAAGATACTCTTCTTTCGCCCTCCGTATCCTATCGCTCCTTACTGCTATGGCTTTCAGCGCGGTGTTTACATTGTCTAGCTCTTTTTCTAATGCGTCTATTGTAGTAGCGTGCTCTAGTGTGTCAGCGGCCTTTCTCAGGAGGCCGGCCGCCTCGGCTCGTATGTTTTCTCCGATAATGTCAATCGTGTTGAGCAGCTTCTCTATCCTCTTCTCGAGCCCCGTCGCCTTGTCCTCTAGCTCCCCGAGTTTCTCCTCAACTGTCCCGGCTATCTCCCTGTAGGCTTGTAGGTGGGGGCTGTAGTCGGCTAGCCTCCTCCTGGCCCCCCTAAACCTGGACTCTATTGTGTATAGGTGGCGTTTCTCGCGGAACGACTCTAGGATCTGCTTGCAGGTCTTGCGGCCGCGTTTCTCGGGGTCTTCGTGGCATTCTATGAGGGCATCTGCTTCGGCGAAGCGCTCTTTTATTATCCTGTGTACCTCGGCCTTGTAGGCATCTAGTAGACGGTTAATTGTTTGCCTGGCCTGCCCAGTTATCCTAGATATCTCGGCCATGATATTGTCCGGGTAGTCCGCTAGCCTACCAATAATATTGTTGAGTAGCTCTCTTAGCCTCGCCGCTGAGTCGGCTATGAAGCCGTCCACCCTGTTTAACCCATCCTCAACCTCGTCGAATACTGCGCTGGAGGCCCTGGCGAGGCTGGAGGATATGGACTCTAGGATGCTTATAAGGTGCCTGGCGGGTAGGGGGACCCTCCAGTCGTGTACGCTACCAATCCTCCATGCCTCGTCGAGGAAGGCTCCCGCCCTGGACACTCCAGTGACCATGCACTTCTTAGCCTTACACACTAGAAGGTCCCCGAGCCTCCCCCCATCCTCCATGCCTAGCCTCTCATAGATCCTCGAAGCCCTAGCGATAGCATCGCTCAGGCCGCGCTTCGCATTGAATATTTTTGACGCGTTAACCTCGTACTTCGGCGCCAGGTCCCTGACTTCTACTCCCTCAAGCCTTTGCCTCTCCTCGACTTTACAGTTGAAGTCGCGGCAAACCTTCTCGCTCCCACGGAATGATACTAGGCCGTGCTGGAGCAATGCGTTGAAGCTGGTGAGAATCCTTCTCCTAGCTTCCTCCCTATTCGCCGGGTCCTGTGGGAGTATGAAGTACTCCTCCGCTACCTCTAATAGAGTCTTCCCTTCGGCCTCCCCCGCCGATAGAAGGTTTACTAGCCTCCTCGAGAGGGGGTCCCTCGGTACCACGGGCCTGTAGATTACAGAGCCCCAGAGCGTGGCCCTGCCCTCGACTAGCCCGAGCCTTGCCAAGTACCTGAGGGACCCCTCGATCAGTCTCCTTAAACTATCTTCGCCGTAGTCTCGGAGATCGGTGCTGCTTAGCTCGGGCACTCTAACGTCTGGCGTATCCTTGTAGGGGAGGATGGATAGAAGCCTCGTGAGACTCTCCAGTAGCCAGTCCACGGTTGACTCGCGGCCGCTCCCATAGGTTAAGAGGAACTTGTAGATATCGAGGGCCGCGTACTCCCTATACTTGATACTCTTGGGTACAAGCTCGTAGAGGAGGGAGCGGGCCTCGGGGTCTAGGGCTACTAGGAAGCCGTCTTCAGCTAAGCCTTCGACAACCCCCCTAATCACGGCCTCTAGTGAGAGGTCTTGAACTACGCTCCTAGAGTCCTCCTCTAGGAGGCTTTGATCTACGAGGTCCTGGAAGTCCCCGCTAGATATGAGTATACCGAGGGCTACTGCTTTCCTCAACACCCGGGGAGAGGCGTGGACGAGCTTGACTCTCCGGCAAGGGATTTTAGCCTTCACGCTAGGGGTGACGGTGAATACTAGGATACCCTTGACTTCCCTGGCACTGCACAAGTCTCCGGGCTCTTCGTCCTCTCCCTGAACCCTGACCTCGATAGGGACCGGGTAGTTTACACCATTATAGTCGAGGGTGAGGATTAGCAAGCGGTCGCCCGGCTGCCAGCCGTTCTCTGAGAGCCAGGTCTTCTCGCCCATGGCTATCATGGCGGCTAGGCCGATGGAGGCGTAGTTGTTGAACTCCCAGGGTTTCTCGACTTCGAGGGATAGGACCTTATTCATTATCTCCCTAGCCTTTAGCCTATCGATAACGTAGGGGAGCGAGTGGATACCGTGTAGTATGTAGACTTTGGTGAGGGATTCTGGGGTGGGGATAAGGACTTGCTCCGAGCCGGGAATGACGAGGAGCTTCTCCACTATACTCTTATACTCCTCGGGGCGAATCCTGCCCACGTTTCCCCCGAGGTAGCGTATCCACTCCCTGAATACTGTGTAGCTAGTGGGGAGGACTAGGACTAGGCCCCACCCCCTGTTATAATGCTTGAAATACTCGAGCATACTGGAGAGGGATTGCTCGCAGTCAGCCCTTCCCCCACACTCCGCGTAAACCAGCTCGCTTAGAACCTCCCTAGCCATCGCCCCCCTAGTATCCCTGCTTAGAGGCGCCGCAACAGCTTCGACCAGGCTTATTCCTAAAGCTTCCAGTAGGGCCTGAATCCTCTTACCCGTCTCGCCGGGCGCAACGTGTGACGCCGCAGCTATTGCCAGTGCCTCCTCGTCGCTCGACAAGTGCTCTAGTAGTCCCTTCAAGAATTCTTCCTTGACGAGGTTTAGGCTCCGGCCCTCCTCGCCTACAATTGTTATCGACCCGATGTATTCTAGGAACCTCAGGGGAGTTATCCTACAAAGGCATGGCGGCCTAGAGGTACAGTCTCCGATGGCTTTCTCTAGTAGTTGGCGGAGGAGGTCGAGGGCTATTCCAGGGGCCCCGCTTGTTAGGAGGTATAGAGTGTTTACGAGCCGGGGGTCCCCTAGGACCTCCCTGATACTTACGCCGAGGGTTGTGCTAGTGTAGATGTCTAGTAGTTCGAGGAACTCTTCTTTGGGGAAGGGTTTCAGCCTTATCTTCTTGTCGGGCCTCCGTTCGTATCTGCCCTCCTGGCCTAGGAGGAGGGAGATCTTATTGTTGAGCCTCATGTGCGCTTCCGGGGTTAGCAAGAGTATTAGGTGTAGCCTTCCCCTCAGGGACTCGAATAGTTCGTCCTCCTCTCCCACCCTTGGGTCTACGAGTGCCTTGTAGAGCTGTAGGAACTGGTCTACAATCATGTTAGCCAACGGGTCCTCGCCGCCCCCAGGAGTGGCGATGGCCTCCATCTCGTCGACAATAACCACTATAGGCTCACGCCTCTCTAGGAGGCTCCTGTCACCCACGAGTAGCTCGACGAGCCTCTCCAGTAGAAGCCTAGGCTTATCCCTATACTCCCAGAGGCTACCCTTAGAGAGCTCCGCCCTGACATGGTCAAAAGTCTGGTTTACACACGTGAGGCCCATCTTCCGGCAGAGCCTCTCCGCGTAGTCGGCGAAGGCGGTCTTACCCATCCCCCACTCTCCGATAATGTAGGCGATCCTGCTGGTCACCCTCTCCCCCTTCAGCTTCCTCTCCCAGGCCTCCAAGACAGACTCCAGGAAGCCTCGGAGCTCCCGGCTCTCCTCCTCCCTCCCCAGGAGGAGTCCCTCCCGGGTTGTGAGCCTAGCTCCCAGGTCACTATACCTGGATACTAGTACCTCGTGCACGGGCTTCTCAAGGTTCACCCGCTCTCCTGCTAGTGGCACCGGAACACATTTCGCCGCCACGGGGGACCCTCCACGCTATACCCGAGTAGTCGTTGAGAGGGTATCTTACTTTGGGGGAGGCCTCCTCCTCCGCACCCTGGCGATAGTCGGGTGCGGGTTAGGGTTCATCTGGCCAACTATTATAGCCCGCCCCTTCTCCATCGTGGTTAGCCCCTTGGAGACGGACTTTGGTAACCCGCCTGTGACCTGTTGCACGAACTTAACGTCGAAGGCTGGCACTCTGTGGATTATGAAGGTGTTCATCATGCTCATGACTACTGGGTCCACGTAAATTGGCCTCTGCGTTATGAGGAGAAGTGAGAGGCCGAACTTCCTCCCCTGCGTTGCTATTGTCATAAGCTCTCTCCTGCTGAGGCTGGCCCCAATACTGTACTGTGCTAGGTTTGGGACGAAGTTCTGGGCCTCCTCCATGGCGAATAGTAGGACGCGCCTGTCCTCCTCACCCTTAGCCCTTGAACGATACTCGACGAACATGTTGTAGAGGAGCTTGCTAAGGTAGAAGACGACGAACTGCTTAGCCTCCAAATGGCCCGGGAACCCATCAACGCTCAAGTCAACAATCACGAGAGAAGGCTTCGAGGGGTCCGTGACCTCGTCTATAAACTCCCTCCCCAGGACCAGGTGTTCCTCGGAGTACTGTGGTATGAGCTCGTACTCGTGGAGGAGATTGTAGAACTTCTCTAGCTGCCTCTTGACCGCCTCGGCGGTTGCACGGTAGACCGGATAGCCCCCCTCCTTGCTTGTATCCCTGTCTATACTCCTTAGGAGGGCGTCGAACACTCTCCTACTCCTGAATAACTCGTTGTAGTCACCTCCAACGAGGACTGACTCCTTCTTTAGGACCTCCTTGTTGAGCTTGTAGCGTAGATAGGACTCCTGTAGCACTGTCGACTCATCCGGTTTCCCCTTGTAGAGTGAGACTATGAGCTCCGCTAGCTCGTTGTGGTCGAAGACGTTGAGGTCTAGGAGTATCGGCCTCAGCTCCGACCTTGGCCCGTGCCTGGCTCGCTCCTTCCAGGCCCTGCTAGTCTTGGAGACCAGCCTGTAGACCATTGTATAGCTGGGCACGTTATCTGGGTTCTCGTAGTAGGGTATGTAGTCGGCGTTTATGTCAATAATTATCATGGGTATGGTTACTGGCAGCTTGGCTATACCAGTATCCACGCCCTTCTTACCGCCCAGCTCCTCTATCAGCACGGAGACAGTATTTGTCTTACCGCTACCAGTAGTGCCTATAACAGCCATATGCATGGTTATACTCCTTAGGTCGAGGAATGCTTTGAGCTCATCTCCCGGGTAGCCGTACAGGGAGCCTATCGGTAGGAGGTGCTCTGGCACGTTCGGATCGCTTGGATCGTGAGAGAATACTGGTGCCAAGTCACGGCCTAATACACTCTTAACCTCTGCCCCTGCCCTCGGAGGCCTCCCGGGCGGGACTACCTGGCCGTCTCGGGGGACCCCTATTATGCTGACCCTCCCCTTCATATACTGCCTTGCGACAGTAGCGGGGGGCTTGGACTTCTTCCTTATAGCCTCGGTCCAAACGTCCCCCTCCTCGTAGAATTCGTGGTAGTAGCTGAGCTCCTCCACGACCCCGATGATGGGCTGAGGCCCGTCTGGGTCAACGATAACGTATTGACCCTCTGCTACATCGTCCTCAGCATCCTCAACTACAATGAAGTTAAATGAAGACGTAGTCGAGCCGGACAACACGTAGCCCAGGAGCCTCCTATCGCCCTGCAAAGGAACACCTCTTAGTAGAATACTCCATAGGGTACACGGGAGGGGCTAGCTGAATATATCTATTAGGGGGGAAGCATCAGACTCCCCATGCAACGCCTCCAACGCATACCGGGAGGCCACTTCGCGTAGAAGCTTCCCGCCCTCTCGAGACCTTATAGTGCAAGCCCTATGAGCCACCAGCACAGGACTGGGTAGCCACGCACCCGGGACAAGCCAGGCCTCAACTAGAGAGGCAACCCTTACAGCCTCAACCCTAGCCTCCTCAAGGCTCCTCGCGAGGAACTCCACCCGGGCAGGCCTCCTCAGGTTACCGGCGCAACCCCCCGGTACGACTAGGGAAGTATAGAAGCGGGCGCCATGGAAGCCGGCCTCCTCGAGCAACCCCTCGTAAATGATGGCATCGGGGACTCTATCACTTAGGCTATCCAGAGGGACAGGCCTGGTAACTATTAGGCCTCTCACGCTTTGCCTGCAAGCCCCGAGAGCCCTAAACCTCTCCTCCAAAACGCCTCGCAGGATAAGGGCTAGAAGAGAGTCGGGAACGTCCTCTAGGAACTCGAACCCCTCCACTTCCTCAAGGAACCCGGCTACGAGCCTGCCACGAGCCCTCTTAACGAAGCCAGCTACAACTACTCCCCTAGACCAGAGGCCCGCGAGGCTCACAGCTCTGATCCGAGCCAGCTCCTCAGCCTTCGCTTTCAGGCTGGCTTCACTCCTCCTCGCACTAGACACGAGGCTGGGTGGGTCTACTAGGGGGCCGTCCATTAGGAGGCCTCGTATAAGCCCGGAGTACTTGCCGGAGGCCAGCTGGAGGGCTCCAGCCTCCATAGAGAACATGTCCAGGTCCAGCTCCAAGCCCACGTGCTCATAGTCCCCCGTCTCCGGGAGGACAACGCTGTCAGCCATGGGCTCTACCCTTCCAGGACCCCTCCCAGGCGGGGGAGGCTCCAGTATGACTAGGACACCGCTAACAAAGGAAACATAGTTGAGGCCGATGGGGAGAGGCCTAGTCCGGCTCGAGTCAATCCCTGCAACCAAACTCTTCCTAGAGGCTTCATAGAACCCCGCTGCTAACCCTCCTCCCACAGTGGGAGTATCGTAAACTATCAGGTCGCGAATATCGCTTACAGGTAAAACCTCGTCGAGCCTCTCGGCTAATCCATGGGCAGTCCTACGCCAGAGCCCGACAGTGTTTGATGCGACCTCTACGCCGGCCTTCCTGGCCTCCTCTACGAGGCTGGTCCATACCTCGACTGATCCCTCCTTTCGCCGCTTTCCAGGCATCCCCCACCTGTACCCGCCTCTACTGATTACTTATTAGAGGAAATAAGTGCTAGGACCGCTTGCACTCCCTAGCCCCCTCGGGTGAGCCCGTGCAGACAACGGTAGTGGTGCCAGCGCGGCTAACGGCTACGACTACTGCAACAACTACAACGAGTATCAGGAGTAGCCATAGAAGCATCCCCCAGCCCATGAACCAGCCGTGACCGCCTGGACCCATGTGCTCATCCATTTCACCAGCGTGTAGTAGTACTTTGGAAGCCATGCTAACTATACTCACATCTACTCCCTCCATCCTTTAATGGCCCTGCCCAGAGATGATATAATGTAGTACATATTTTCCCTC
>WAOR01000066.1 GCA_015521175.1 Thermodiscus sp. | reverse complement strand
GCTCATCATAGCCCTCATGGCTATCGCTATTGCTGCCTCGTTCCCGGCAACGGGGCCGTTCGGCGGCGTCTTCGCCCTCTTCCTGCTCGTGTTCATAGGGTTCGCGCTACTCTTCCCCCTCATAGCCTATATGCAGGCAAGGCCGTGGATAGCCTACCTCGAGGAACTCCGCCAAGGAATAGAGAACGGCGCAATAAACGTGGACGATGTCTATGGGAGACCGATATACTGGAGCGGGCCGCGGAGATACTACCCGGGGGCCGTGAAGAGCGTCAGGCAGCTGAGGAAGAGAGGGGCGTGATGAGGCGGTTATTCCCGCCGAGCCCGTAACCCTATATAAGAGGAGCCAAGCTGGCTAGGAGACATAGGAGCCGGAATGGTGCGAAGATCTCCGGGGAGGATTCCCTGATGCCGCGCGATGGTTACCTCTATACCCGCGAAGTTCTCGGCCTCGAGCCCGGTCAGCGGGCAAGGGTAAGGGGCTGGGTTTACCGATACCGCGACCTCGGTAGCAAGGTGTTCATAGTCCTCCGTGACCCCGAGGGTATCCTCCAACTAGTGGCCTCCGAGGAACACTCGCCGAGAGAGGTATTGGAGGAGGCTAAGAGGGCAGATATAGAGGCTAGCATTGAGGCCGAGGGAGTAGTCGCTAGGGATCCCCGTGCGCCCGGCGGCGTCGAGCTACGCTTGGACAGGCTGAGGGTCGTGGGAGAGTCCCATGATTTCCCGATAAAGGGCGGCGAGGGAATAGACTATCTCCTCGACAACCGCCACCTATGGATCCGGAGCAGGAAGCTCACACTAATATGGAGGATAAGGCACACAGCTCTCCGGGCCTTCAGGGAGTACTTTGAGAAGCACGGGTTCTGGGAGGTAAGTCCACCGATACTGACCCAGGCAGCGGTTGAGGGTGGTGCGACGCTCTTCAAGGTAGACTTCTTCGGCGACACCGCTTATCTCAGCCAGAGCGCCCAGCTATACCTAGAGGCCCTCATCTATAGCCTAGAGAAGGTATGGAGCCTCACGCCTAGCTTCAGGGCGGAGCGTAGCAGGACGAGGAGGCACCTCTACGAGTACTGGCACCTCGAGGCAGAAGAGGCGTGGGCACGGATGGAGGACGAGATGAGGACCGTTGAGGAACTAGTAGCCTACGCTACCAAGAGGATACTGGATGAGAGGCTCGAGGAGCTCGAGCAGCTAAGACAGAGGCCAGAGAGACTAGAGCCAGCCACTAAGACGCCGTACCCTAGGCTGGACTACGATGAGGCAATCGCTAGGCTGCAGAGGAAGGGCTTCGACGTAGCCTTCGGGGACGACTTCGGCGCAGACGAGGAACGAGCCCTAGGAGAGGACTACGATACACCATTCTTCATAACATTCTTCCCATTAAAGATCAAGGCGTTCTACATGAAGGAGGACCCAGAGAGACCCGACCGCGCAAGGGCATTCGACCTACTAGTACCAGGCGTAGGCGAGATCGTTGGCGGGAGCGAGCGCGAAGACGACTACGAGAAGCTCGTACAGCACATAAAGATGCACGGCCTAGACCCAAGGGACTACGAGTGGTACCTAGACCTCCGGCGCTACGGCAGCGTGCCCCACAGCGGCTTCGGGCTAGGAGTAGAGAGGTACCTCATGTGGATAACTGGCGTAGACCACATAAGGGACACGATACCGTTCCCAAGGTTCCGCGACCGCCTATACCCGTAAACCAGGGGCAGAGATCCCTACACGGCTCCACGGCTTTGGAGCTACTCCGGGGCACACTGCTTAGCGGCTATCCCTATCCTCCCTCAGAGCCCGGACCGCTGAGCCAGGCGGCAAGGACTTCAAAGGCTTCAGCATCTCCACAACTTCTCTAAGATTGCGCTGCCTCTCCTCTTGTTCCTTATCAGTGTTACTCATTAGTACTCGCCCCCTTTATTGTTCCGGGGGCCTCTGTCCAGGAGAATGCTATAATCCCTGGGTGGCTATGTGCTTAGTTTCTCTAGGAGTTTTCGAACCCTGTTCTCGCTTCGTAGGAGTCTCTCTAGTTTTGCTAGGTGGGCTCTCACCCCTTTCCTTATGATTGCTGGGTACTGGTCTAGCCTGTGGTCGCAGATGAAGGGTGGGCCTAGTTCTTTGCAGAGTTGCTCGGGGCTTAGGCTTGGCCATTCTAGGTAGCTGTACTCGTGCAGCGTTGGGCGGAGGAGGGGTTCCTCGCGGAAGCCTAGCCACTCTAGGCAGCAGGTCTTCCCGGGCCGGTACCACTTGTGGAGGGTTAGTAGCGAGTCCTTGCACGTCGCGTAAGCGGCGCCATGCTGTGTTGCTAGCGCCTCTAGTGCGTGGTTAACCCTGGTTCTCCACCATGGGCAGGGGTGGAGCAGGGGCTCTTTACCCGGCTCCTCGCCTAGCTGGTATGGCTCCCAGCACCCAGGCGGCTCCCCGCTATTGGCTAGTAGCTTGTAGAGCCTAGCTAGCCCGGCTCTTGTCTCGCGTAGTGGTTCCCCGATTAGGCCGCGGGCACCGCTTCTAAGGGCCTGTATCGCTACCCTGTAGTGTTCTTGCTCTAGGCCCGGGATTAGTGGCTGAACCCTAACAATGACTGGTATGCCCAGCCTAGCCAGCATCTCTGCCTCAGATAGTCTCTCGCTGGGCCTGGGAGCCATTGGCTCCAGCAACGAGGCAGTGCCGTCCCCGAAGCCTATGGTGTACTGGAGTACTAGGAGCCCCTTGTCAGCTAGGCCTACGAGGAGCCACAGGGCCTCCTCGTCTCTCGTCACGAGGCCCTTGGTGTTAATGACCAGGGGTACCTCGTAGCGGAGAGCTATTCGCAGAATCTTCTTGACCAGGGCCGAGACGCCTCCACGGACCGGCTGGAAGGGGTCGCTCAGTGTCGATAAGCGGAACCAGGGCTTGGGCAAGCCGCGGGGGAGGCGGCGCGCTATCCTCTCGAAGCCCCTTGGTACCCAGGGCTTCTCCCCCGGGGCTCCATGGGGGCCACGGTACCACTGGGCATAGCAGTATGTGCAGCCATAGCTACAAGTGGTGAAGGGCTCTAGCCGGAACACTGAGTAGCACAGCGACGAGATATAGTTACTAGGCTTAATCACGTACTCCAGCCACTCCACCAAGGCCCTGAACCCGCCTAGCCTAGACCAGGAGGGAGCCCCAGCAACTATAACCAGCGAAGAAGATCTAGCTAATCATTCACCGTGGGTAGAGTGGAGAAGTAGCCGTGGAGACCCCTTATGGAATGGAAAAATACATGTATAGGTAGTTATCGCTCCCCCGGGAGCACCGAGTCTTTATCCCTGGGCGCTTGTTCTCTCCCTGACTAGTTTCTTGAACTCCCTCATCCAGGCCGGGTTGTCTGGCCAAGCCCTGCTCGTGACAAGGTTCCCGTCAACAACTACCTCCCTGTCCACCCATTTTGCCCCAGCGTTCTCAACCTCTGGCTTGACGGCTATGTAGCTGGTCATTGTGCGTCCGCGTAGCTTCTCGGGCGCGACGGCCACGAGTACTAGGGGTGCGTGACAAATAGCGGCAACGGGTTTACCGGTTTCCAGGAAGTGCTTGACTATCCTCTTCACGTCCTCGTCTAGCCTAATGTACTCTGGGAGCCTCCCACCAGGTATGACGAGGCCATCGTACTCCTCGGGGTTGATCTCCCTGAAGGTCTTGTCGGGTTTCCAGCGGTAGCCGAGCTTCTCGGTATAGGTGGCCCACCCGGGCTCGAAGTCGTGCACAACAGTCTTTATCACGTCCTTGCTCGGGGCAGCTATCTCTACCTCCCAGCCCTCCTCGAGCAACGAGAAATAGGGATAGAGTATCTCAAGAGCCTCTGCCGCGTCGCCCCCGAGGATTAGGATACGGGGCTTCCTCTCACCCATGACCAGGAAACCTCCTAGGCTACCCAGTAAGAAGACATGTTTCCCCTATTAAGTACACCGTTAAACTATACTATTGCAACATCCATTAATACTTGACTCGGAGTATCACTAGTGCATGGATTAGATATCCTTGAGCCAGCAAACTGGTGGCGGCAAGGTGATTAGTAACCGGGTGAGGGGGCTAGCATGGCTCCTAATGATACTCGTTGTCATTGCCTGTGGGTTCCTCGGGCCCTCCCCGGGGCATGGCCTAGCTGTGCGCCTGGCTGGTGCCGTGTTGCTTCTCTTGTCTCTCCGGGGCGCTGCTGTTACTGGCCGCTACCTAGCAGTCTATGGTAACCCCGTTAAGCGGGGCAGGGGCCCCGGCGAGCCCACCCGGCTCGTCAGGGAGGGGCCTTACTCGTGTATGAGGCACCCCATGCACCTCTTCCTCTCCCTCTTCCCCCTGTCCGTGGGCCTCCTCGCCGCCACCTGGTGCTCCATACTGCTCGGCCTAGCCGAGATGATCGCCGTGCTCGTCCTAGCAGTGGTGCTCGACGAGAAAGAGAGCCTCACGAGGTTCGGCAAGGAGTACGAGGAGTACCGCAGAGAAGTACCAGCCTTTAACCCGAGCCCTCGCTGCTTGGCCAAGGCACTGGGCCCGAGACCACCCAAGAAGAGAGCATAGAAGGCGGCACTACTCCAAGAATCCCCTAGGACACGGGGAAGGATAGGGCAAAGCGCTATATAGCTCTATGCTCAGACACTGTTTTCTCTCCTCGCCTGGATACCTTCTTCCCTGGGGGTGCCTAGCGGCATGGGTCTCTACGTGTTCATGAGGCATGGTAAGGCCGTCCCGGC
>WAOR01000065.1 GCA_015521175.1 Thermodiscus sp. | reverse complement strand
CTATGGAGCATACCTATACCTGGCCCGGGGAGTGGGGAGGGAGTACTTTCCAGCCTTCACAATGCTCGCGTTCGGCCTCGCCTACATAATTGCAGGCTACGCTATGACTAGGGTCGAGGTCTCGAGCCTACGGATGAGGGAGGCAGTAGCCGTAACAGTACTACTCTGGCTCCTAATCCCGGTGATGGACGCGATACCATTCGCCGTCGCACTAGGAATACCCTTCATAGACGCTGCCTTCGAGAGCGTTAGCGGGTGGACTACCACCGGGCTAACAATACTCACGGGGCAGCTCAGCTCCTGGCACAATGTATACGTTCCAACAGTCTCCGCCATACCGGATACGCTCAAAGTCTGGAGGAGCCTCATGCAATGGGAGGGCGGCCTGGGAATAGTAATCTTCACGATAGCCCTCCTAGCTCCCCCAGGAGTTAGCGTCGCCCGCCTCTACCTGGCCGAGGGAAAGTTCGAGAGACTGGAGGCGAGCCTCAGGAGGAGCGCAGTTAAGATGGGCATCATTTACGTTATCCTAACACTGATAGGGACGGTTCTCTTCTTACTAGCAGGCATGCCCTTCTACGACGCAGTACAACACGCCATGACTGGTATTGCTACGGCAGGCTTCTCCACCCACACAGAGAGCCTCGGCTACTACCTAGCCCAGGGCAAGCCCCTTGTACTAGTGGCGGGAGCCATAGTAATGTTCCTAGGCGCCATGAACTTCAACGACCACTATAGTATACTGACTGGCAGGCTACGCAACCTGAAGAATAGTATAGAGCTCCACGCCCAGCTCGCAATAACAGCAGGGTCCATATTGTTCGCCTACATGGTCTGGCTGAGGGACCCCCTCTTCCACGCCAAGTACAGCTTCCTCCAGGTATGGTTCCATGTTGTATCAGCTTTTGCCACCGCAGGTTTCCAAGCAGGAGACATACACATTACACCCGAGGCGTACAAGGTCCTCCTAGCAATACTTAGTATAATCGGTGGGAGCGCCTTCTCAACCGCGGGAGGCATAAAGGTCCTTAGACTCCTCATAAGCCTTAAAAGTATAGGTTATGAGGCAGATCTAACGATACACCCGCAGGGTTATATCCCTAAGAGGAGAATAGGAAAGTACTATCTCGACGAGGACACTGTACGGAAGACCCTCGCCACTGTGGCCGCCTTCATACTGACATATACCATCCTCGTGATAACCATGGCGGGTATCTACCCGAGGATGTACGATTTAGGCGACATAGCCTTCGAGATCGCCAGCGCGATGGGCAACGTTGGCCTAAGCGCGGGCATCTCGGCCGCTGCGGCCCCGGTCGGGGCCAAGATTATACTTATCCTTGCAATGCTACTGGGCAGGCTAGAAGTCGTCGCCTATATCGCCGCTCTCAAGTTCGCTCTCCGGAGAGGCTAGCTCCTCCTGGATCCTCCCCTTGATTATCCTCCTAGTAACCTCCCGTGGTAGGACGGTGTCTTCTCTCCTAGCCCTAGCTGGTCTTACCACTACCATGCCCTCACCATCCCTGATATCGATCTCGTGCATTACTAGGCTGTGAGGTGTCTGCCTCATCTTCTCAACGAGGACGTACCGCTTGAGCTCGCCCCTCCGTATGTACCTCCTGAACCTCACAATACCGTCGGCGACATGCTCCACTCCCCAGCCGAAGGCCTGGGTAGTTGTTATGGCGTACTGGCTGACCATGTAGACAGTAAAGTCCCACTTGTAGAGTATCCTCTTCACCATGTAGCTATACTTCCTCGCCATAGCTGGTTTGTCCAGCCAGAAAGCACTCATAGAGTCGATAATCAGCCGGGCCCTCCCATAGCCTAGCCTCTTTTTGGCCTCGAGCACCTTCTGAACTAGCTCGTCAATGTCCAGTTCCTGTAGGCTCCACTCGTCTCCCCGCCCCCTCATGAGGGCGTCGATAATAATCATCTTACCCCTATCAACGGCCCCTGCGAAGTCCATTTGGAACATCGCCGCCTGCCTGATAATGCTCTCACGACTCTCCTCAGTAGTCACATAGACAACCTTATCACCCTCAAGCACGCCCTGCCAAGCGAAGTGAATACTAAACACCGTCTTACCAGTACCAGGCTCTCCCACCACGGCGACGAAGAAGCCCCTGGGTACGCCGCCGGCTATCAGCTTGTCAAAGCCCTTCACGCCAGTCTTTAACCGTTCAATATAGGGCCTACGCTGGATACTTGACCACCATTACGTTAAGCTTAATAGACTAGACCTATTATAGGAGGGCCTCTTTAGCATGCTGAATTTTAAGGATAAATTATTGGTATTAGTAAGGAAATTAGGAGTGTAATAATTAATCCGTGAGCAAACGCTACCCCGGCAATCCTTGGACCGGCATGCCTGGCTATAATCCCGAGACTAGTATCCATTGTTGTCGCCCCTCCGAGGGTAACCCCAAGTAGTGGATCCTTTCTCGAGAGGACAGGGTAGATTGCTAGTGTGAGGGCTTCTCTAACCAGGTTTCCCACAAAGGCTACGAGGCCTCCTAATGGATCATAGGCGCCAATGTAAGCGCCAGCAAAACTGTACCAGCCCGACGCTATGGATACCGCGAGAGACTCCCTTAGTGGTAGGCTTGTGACGAGGGATCCAAGGAGTCCTGCTAGGCCTCCCCCTATGAGTGTGGAGGAAACCAACAGGGCTACCTGAGGGTCCCTCAAGCCATAGTAGAACTCCTCTAGGTGAAACGCCAGGTAGTAGCCCGCAACGAATAAAAGAAATAATAAGAGAGAATTTGTTAAACTAGCTAAGGTATTCGTAATAGGTGTAGGAGTACCCATACCCATTAGGAGGCCAGCGAAAAACACTATGACAGTTATGTAATTGGCAAGCTTCACTTAGAAACCCTCCTAACTAATAGAAGGACAGCCATACTAGATAGGCCGGGTAGAAACGAGTAATAGAATAAATCACAAGTCCCTATGTGACTCGTGGCCAGTCGTGATCCTAATTCAATGCCAGCGACTAGGATCAATACTAATATCACAGCTTCAAGGAGGACTGACGAGTACTCTTCCAACTTCTCGCTCCTAAGAAAGAACCGTACTAGAACACCAGTAATTACGCCTAAGCCTAATGCGGCAATTATCTCAGTAGCCATTCCTTATTCCAACTCCTATTAATGGGGGCCTCCGGGTACCCCAGAGCTAGTCACCACCCCTCTTAGGGCTCCTCTACCGGGCACGACTCACCCCATCGGCCCCAATACTGGCTTTCTCCGCTGATGGCGTTATTGGTTTATCCTCGATGCCCGGTGATGTATGAGATGAGGGCGTCCAGGTCCCGCTCTCTATAGCCTTCCATAGGGTCGTAGAGGAATGGGAGCTGGAATGTTTCGAGGACTCCTGTTAAGGCGAGGACCTCGCGTACAGTGATAGCCTTCAACCCTCCAGACCCGGCTAGTAGTTCCACTGCCTTCGCCCACCTCTCTCCTTTTACAACGCCGATGCTACCCGGCGCCACCACTAGTACCCAGTCTGCTCCCAGGGCGGACGGTGTTGGCACTGCTACATCGCTATTAGATTCGAACACGACATACTCATGTCTAGCAAGCACTCTAGCAATACACGACTCCGCCTCCCCAGTAAAGCCCCCAGATAGGACTCTCTCAGCGAAATCGTCTCCCGCTCTCAGGGGGAGGGGCTGTAGCCTCCCGGCCGCCTCAAGGACTGCGGCCGCTATCCCGTTGGAGGACCTGTTTAAGGCATCAGTGTTTATGAAGTGTACTGTGTCGACCCTGTTAGCCCTGCACACGCTTATCCTGCCTAGGACCGGTTCCCTCTTTTCTGGGTCCGGGAGGCGCCACATCTGCTTGGAGGGGTCCCTAGGCGTCATTATCACTGTAACCGGTGATATTGTCTCAAGCGCTTCAACTCCCTCGCTAGCAGTGTAGAGGCGGAGAGCGTCGCCACTAACGACTAGCCTCCTATCCCTTATCTCCCTTAGTATCCAGGGGTACTCCCATGCGTCAACCCCTGCTAGTGGCTTGACGCCTACCGCGTCTAACCCCATGGATCGGAGTATGCTTACCAGGCTACCAGCTAGGATTGTCTTACCGGAGTCATAGCTAGTGTAGCCTGTTATGAGGAGGGAGGGCACATGTCCCCGCCCTTAGATTACCCGGGGAGGGGGCTATATGCCGGGTGGGAGGGTCTTCGCCTTGTCTGCTGGTAGGTAGACTGGGGCCCTCCTGCTACTGCCGAACTTCACTATGAGTCCTTCCTCTTCAAGGGCTTTGAGTATTTTCCGGGCCGTGCTTAGGGTTACGCTATACTTCTCCGCCAATCTCAGAGGCGTGAGGTACTTCTCCCTCTTCAAGTCCCTCTTGGCTCTCTCTAGGAGCTCTGGTGGTAGGCTTACGTTATACCTAGCCTGCTCTACGAGGCTCCTAGCAGGGCCTGACTTGCCCTTGCCCTCGCCTTTCTTCTTCTTGGCCATGCCTATCATGCACCCGTGGGTTACGGCTCCGCCTATGGGTTATAAATTTCGAAGCCTATGGGCTTACACTGATAAGGGGTTTGAGGCGGGTTGACCGTATTCATTGTCGTGAAGGGAGAGGCGAGGGTCTACAACAGCCTGGAGGAGGCTATAGAGGCCATGCGTAAGGGAGAGGGGAGTCTTCTCCTCATAGTTGAGGGTGAACCCGTGTTCCTCCGCCTCGCTGACGAGTCCAGTGTGAAAGCAGAGGCTCCGGTGGAAAGGGCCGTGCGCCAGGCTCAATTAGCTTCCAAGGCGGTAACGCCCGGGAAAAGAGAGGGTCCTGATAAAGTCGCCCTTGTATTCGACCAGATGTTTAGAGGGTTCGCCGAGATACTTGCTAGGGAGCTTAACCCGGGTGTCTTCGAGCTCCACGAGATCCTTGGGAGGGGGCTTGAGAAGCCTATCCGTGCCGGCCGCATCTTCAAGTGGCCTGCCCGCGACGACTATGATGTCTTGAAGGTCGTCGAGGAGCTAGCTGGCAAGGCTGGGGTCGTAGTATTCTATACTGGTGATAAGAGGCTTGCCCGGCAGGCGGAGGCGCTCGGCCTGGAGAACCTCGTCGTAGAGTATATGCCTCCTAACGAGTTCCCAGGTAAGGAGAGCCTTGCTAAGAAAATGGTTGAGGCCGCCTTGAAGGCTTCCCGGTCTACACCCTGACTATGAGGAGGCCCTGGGGAGTAGGTATTATTGTGTGATCGTACCTGCTCGCCTCATCGAAGAACTCCTTGGGGGGCCGGGGGAAGAACGCGTTGTGGAACGCAATGTAGCCCCCGGTAACCGTTACAGGCGCTAGTAGCTGGAGCGCCCTCCTGTACTGCCATTTTTCGATGTCAACGAAGGCCATAGCCACTCCTTCCAGCTCCTGCTTGTGTTGTTCGAGGTATTCTATCGCGTCAGCATTAACTACTTCTACTCTTACACCGGAAGCCTCCCGGATGAGGTCTGCGTGTAGCTCTAGTCTCGGCGCGAGGTCAGGGTCCCACTCAACGGCTATGATCTTATCCGCCTTCCCAGCGGCTCCAACAGCTATCCATGCCGTCGAGTATCCTACACCTGCTCCCAGGTCTAGGAATAGGCCCCTTGGAGCCGCGTAGGCTATCGCGGCGAGGGCTGCACCGTCCTCCCTATCTATGAGTGGTATATAGTGTTTCCTCGACTCTTCCTCGAGTTTTTCTAGTAGGCCTCGTATTTTCTCGTAGTCTAGGCTCATGGCTGTGTGGCACCGTGTATACTGGGTTTGGGTTGGTGAGGGGAAAATAGTTGGGGGTTATTGGTTTACTTTGAGAGGAGTTCTTGTATGACTTTCTCAGCGTTCTTCCATACCTGCTGGAGCTTCTCCTCGTAGTAGTTCCGGCCGGTGGTGTCTATTGTTACCACTAGTGGGCCGAAGTTCTCGACCTCGAATACCCATACCGCCTCTGGTATTCCTAGCTCTTCGAGCCAGTAGACGTCTACTACTCTCTTTATCCTATCCGCTGCGAGTGCGCCGGCTCCTCCGGTGAATACTGCGTAGACGGCCTTGTACTTTTTCATAGCCTCGGCTGTCTTCTTGCCCATTCCGCCCTTGCCTACGATCATTTTCACGCCTGTCTTAGCGATGAAGTCTGCCTCGACGCTCTCCATCCTCATACTGGTGGTTGGCCCTGCCGCTACTACTTCCCAGGTGCCGTCGGGCCTCTTCCTCACCACGGGGCCGCAGTGGTATAGTACTAGTCCTCTCAGGTCTATGGGGAGCTTCTCTCCCTTCTCTATTGTCTCGAGTATCTTCTTGTGGGCCTCGTCCCTAGCGGTTACCATTATGCCGGACACGTAGACTATGTCTCCTACCCTTAGCTTCTCGACGACCTCGTCCGTTAGGGGGGTCTTCAGGTGGAATACTCTAGCCTCACTCATCCCATCATCACCTCCTACTTAATCACGCACTCCCCATTCTCGGGGACTAGGTGCCTGGATAGTATCTTGTAGGAGCCGTCGGGCGCTATCTCTATTGAGCCCCTCCTCGTCGCCCAGCAGCTGGTGACTATGCCGATAGCGAAGGTTGCCGGGTGCCTGTAGGCGTAGTCGAACTTCACGTCTAGAGCTGTTAGGTGTCCTCCGAAGCCGTGGGGTCCTAGTTCTAGCTTGTTTAGGGCTTCTAGGAGCTCCTCCTCTATCTTAGCCGCCTCGGGATCAGGGTGTCTTTCACCGATTGGCCTTAGTAGGGCCTTTTTGGCGAGGCTCATTACGATGTCTGCTCCCGCGCCTATAGCTACTCCCACGATTACTGGGGGGCAGGGTAGTGGGCCTGCTCTGGCGACTGCTTCTATTACTCCCTTCTTGAGGTTTTCGAAGCCTTTTAGCGGGGTTGACATTATGAGGGTGCTGGGCGCCTCGCTTCCTCCACCCTTGGTCATTAGGTGGACTACTACCTTGTCTCCCTCGACCGGCTCGACATGTATCCAGGGTATGTACCTGCCAGTGTTGTCACCACTGTTCTTGGCTCGTAGCGGATCTACAGCGTTGGGCCTTAGGTAGCCGTCCTTGGTTACCCTTCTCAAAGCGTTGGTGAATGCCTCCACGATCTTACTGGGCTTTATGGGGAAGTCCTCGCCCCACTCTATCCAGAGGTATGGTGTCCCGGTGTCCTGGCAGATGGGCCTCGTCTTCTTGCAGGCTATCTCCATGTCTGTTAGTATTGCCTTTAGCTGCTCTTTAGCGGCTGGAACGGTTTCCTTCTCGTAGGCCTTCTTGATTGCATTGTAG
>WAOR01000064.1 GCA_015521175.1 Thermodiscus sp. | reverse complement strand
GTAAGGTTTAGCTGGCCTCCGACATCCTTGGATACTACTAGAGTCTTCAGAAGGAACCTCTGAGAGTAGATGGCTGCGCTAAGGCCTGCGGGCCCCGCGCCTATTATTACAACGTCGAACTCCTCCCCCTTCTTCACTTTCCCACGTCCTATTCTTATAGACAAGCCTCTACCTCACCCGGGTAGTAGTACTTGTCGAGGCTAGGAGTCTATAACGATAGCCACGGATATGTTCTCTCGAGGGGAGACGAGTTATCTTATGGGATCATGGAGGGGTCGGGACTTAAAGGTGTCCTCATGAGTGATTCGGTGAGTACGGCCTCCCTCATCCCCTCCCGTTCTTGCATCTAGACCGGCGCTTCTCTATATATCCCGCCACGAGCCTCTCCAAAACTTCCCTCGGAGGCTTACATCTAACACGGGCACCCTTATCTTCTAGCTCGAGTGATAGGAATCCGAGCCTGCGTAGCCTCTTGATAATCCTCCTAGCCGTCCTTTTCGTAGTGCAGAGCTCCATGCTCACGAGGTCTATAGCTTCTCCAAGGTTGATCTCTCCCTTATCCAGGAGTAGTAGGTATGCCGCGATCTCCCTCTTCTCAACCCTCACCCTTCCAGCACCCATAGGAGGCGGGGGGCTCGCCTAGTGGTCGGTGCACTTCACCCCCTTTAGCCAGCGCCTGGTCCGTGTAGGGTAGCTTGCGTCATCGCCCCCGGCAGTCAGTGTACAGTATGGCTGTAAAATCTAGTAGGTCTAGGAGGAGGGTGCCATCGGCGATGCTTGTCTCATATGTACCTCCGACCCGCCAGAGAACACTATTGCCGCGGGCAACAGCTATGGGGATGGAGTCTTCCGGGATACTGCTTATCGAGGCTCGGAGGACCTCGCCATTGACTAGGAGGCCGAGCGGGTCATTATAATTGATAGCCAAAACCCTATCCTCTATAACATCCCCTCCACTCCTAGTCCTAACACCCTCTCCCCCGCCTGTGCTCCAACACCCCTCAACCCACTCTGGACGCGTCAAAGCCCAGCTCTGCCCGTCTGGTAATTCTAGAGGCTCTGGCGAGATTATAGAGCTGGGCGAGAGTGCCACAGTTAGGGGCCCCCTAGGCCCTCTAACAGTTGCTATCGAGGGCCTTGTCACGAGGACAACCTCGGCGCCCTGTATAATCGAGAGCACCCTTCTAGGCCCTACCCTAGTGATTGAGGGTAAGTCGATAACCGTCCATCCAGCCTCGACTCGGGGCAATCCGCCGGACCACCAGCTTTATCACCGTGGCAAGAGAGGCCTTATGAGTAGGCCGATGAAGAGTCGTGTAAGGACCGACACGATGTTATAATGGTGAGGAGTAACCAGGCTGACGAGGCCCGTATAACTGTTGTCTAGCCAGAGTAAAAACCCGGCTAATAATCACCCCTTATTATTCCGGTACGTTAGCCACTACACATCGGTGCGAGGCACCTTGAAGCTATTCGAGTACGAGGCGAAGAAAATACTAGCTGACAAGGGTGTGAAAATCCCCCGAGGAGTCCTAGTAGCCAAGGGAGAAGACCCGATCGCTAAGGCGAAGGAGGCGGGGCTCGAGCCTCCAGTGGTGGTCAAAGCCCAGGTACTAGTGGCTGGAAGGGGGAAAGCTGGCGGCATAAAGATGGCTAAGACGTGGGAGGAGGTTGCTAAGTACGCGGAGGAGCTGTTTAACAAGCCGATTAAGGGCATCGTCCCCAAGCTCCTACTAATTGAGGAGGCAATACCCCACGAGGTTGAGCTCTACGCGGCTATAGTGATAGATAGGAGTGCTAGGAAGCCCGTCATACTCGCCAGCCAGTACGGAGGCATGGATATCGAGGAGATCTCTAAGGAGAAGCCTGAGAGCATTATTAGGCAGCACGTCGATCCCTTCATAGGCCTAAAGGGCTACCAGGCCAGGCTTATAGGGAAGAAGATCGGCTTAAAGGGCAAGGCTCTCGCCAGCTTCTCAAAGTTCCTAACAGCTCTATACGAGGCCTTCACAGAGTATGATGCGGAGCTCGCCGAGTCAAACCCCTTAGCCCTGGTAGGCGATGAAGTCATACCACTCGACGCTAGAATGATAGTCGACGACAACGCCCTCTACAGGCACCCCGAGCTAGCTAAGGAGAGGTTCGAGGAGTCCGGCGAGTATACGGAGTGGGAGATTAAGGCCAGGAAAATGGGGCTAGCCTTCGTAGAACTAGACGGCGACGTGGGCATTATAGGCAACGGAGCAGGCCTAACGATGACCACTATGGACCTAGTCTACGAGTACGGTGGGAAGCCAGCAAACTTCCTAGACATAGGAGGCGGTGCAAGCGCTGAGCTCGTGAAAACTGCTGTCTCATTCCTAATGGAGTACCCTAAGGCCAAGAAAGTATTCATCAACATCTTCGGCGGGATAACTAGGGGAGACGAAGTGGCTAGGGGAATAGTGAAGGCGCTCCAGGAGCTAGGCCAGCTACCGAAGCCGATAGTGATAAGGCTCGCCGGCACGAAGGCCGAGGAGGGCCGGAAGATCCTGGAAGAGGCGGGGATCGAGGCCTATACCGACCCGATTGAGGCAGTTAAACGGGTGATCGAACTCTAGGCTTGGGAGGTGGTATGTGATGGCGGTCTTACTGGACGAGAATGCAAGGGTCATAGTCCAGGGGATTACTGGTAGGGAGGGATCCTTCCACACCAAGCTAATGCTCGAATACGGGACCAAGATAGTCGCAGGAGTTACACCCGGCAAGGGCGGCATGGAGGTACACGGCGTACCAGTCTACGATACCATGAAAGAAGCCGTCGAGGCCCATCCAGAAGCTAACACGTCAATAATATTCGTCCCCGCAAGATTCGCTCCCGACGCAGTATACGAGGCAGTCGATGCCGGGATGAAGCTAGTAGTCGTGATAACAGAGCACATACCCGTACATGAGACAATGAAGTTCGTGAACTACGCGAAGCAGAAGGGCACAGTCATAATCGGCCCCAACTGCCCAGGAATCATAACCCCAGGCGTCGCAAAGGTAGGCATAATGCCAGGGTCGACATTCACGCCAGGCCCAGTTGGAATAGTATCTAGGAGCGGGACCCTCACCTACGAGATAGGCTATGCCCTAACAAAAGCAGGGATAGGCCAGAGCACAGTCATAGGGATAGGAGGAGACCCAATAGTAGGGCTAACCTTCACCGAGGTGATGGAATACTTCGAGAAAGACCCCCAGACTAAAGCCCTAGTGCTTATAGGTGAGATAGGAGGAGACATGGAGGAGAGAGCGGCAAAGATGATCGAGGAGGGCAAATTCACCAAGCCAGTTGTGGCATTCATAGCGGGTAGGACAGCACCGCCGGGCAAGAGAATGGGACACGCAGGCGCAATAATAATGATGGGGACCGGCACCTATCAGGGCAAGGTCGAAGCCCTCAGGAAGGCCGGCGTAAAGGTGGCCGAAACTCCCTTCCAGATACCCGACCTGGTAAAGGAGGTCCTATAACCTCCCCATTCTCCTCTTTCTAGCCTGGTACTCTTCGCTAGTCCCAGCAGCTACTATCTCATACAACCTAGCAGTATTCGAACCGTTCTTTGGCCTTAAAAGCCGGCCAAGCCTCTGAATAAACTGCCTCTGGCTACCCGTGCCGGATAACAAGACGCCAACATTAGCATCTGGTATATCGATCCCCTCGTCGCCTACAGTCGTTACCACGAGAACACCGCTGGGAGAGGCGCGGAACTCCTCCAGCACCCGTGCTCTCCGAGACTTGTCGAGGCCTCCGTGAAGGAGCAGGCCTCCTACCCTCCTCGCGATCTCCTCGGCCTGCGACTTGTATTGGGTGAATACGATGATCTTAGACCCCTTGGCTAGCTCGTTCTTAATGATCTTCTCAGCCTCCCTCAACTTCGCCTCGCTATGTTGTATGAGCCTCGTCATTTCCTTGTGGATGCGTATGGCCTGGATCGCGTCCTGATCACCCTTCTTAGCGGCCTCGAGGAGATCCTGGAAAGTACGCCCCCTGGCGTATATCTGATACCTTCTCCTTAGCTCCAAGTACTTCTTCTTCTCGTTAGGCAGAAGATCGACCTTTCTCTGAATTATAGTGTAGGCGGCAAGGTATCCTTGCCTAGTGAGCTCTCCAGGGG
>WAOR01000063.1 GCA_015521175.1 Thermodiscus sp. | reverse complement strand
GTTTTCTGGTTAGTCTTCGCAGGTGCTGGAGGAAGCCTTTACGAGGAGGGATTACTCCAAAGTTCCCTATTACAGGCTCTACGATAACTCCGGCTATTTCCGAACCGTAGTCTTGGAATATCCTCTCAATATCTTCAAAATCATTATACTCAGCGACTATCACGTTTTCAGCCACACACTTTGGTACGCCGGGGCTCTGAGGAACGCCTAAATGAGTAGCAGCACTCCCCGCAGCTACTAGCACGTGATCGTGTGCTCCATGGTAGGCTCCATCGAATTTGACTATTTTATCCCTCCCCGTGTAGGCTCTTGCCAGCCTAATAGCCAACATTGTGGCCTCTGTGCCACTGTTAACGAACCTAATCTTACCCCCGGGCTTCACGTATCTTAGGATTAATTTAGCAAGGTCTACCTCTAAGGGTGCTAGGGCCCCGTAGAGCCACCCATTCTCCAGCGCTCTTTCAACCTCTGCCTGGACCTCGGGGTGACGGTGCCCCAGTATCAGCGGCCCGTATCCTAGCACGTTATCCAGGAGCCTGCCATATTCTATATCGTAGATGTAGGGTCCCTCTCCTTTTACGGCTATTAGCGGTCTAGGCTTGGTTAGAGCCCTAACAGGGCTGTTTACTCCTCCTACGAGGAGGCTCTCTGCTTCTCGTAAAATTTCTCCCGGGCTCCTCCTGGCCTCCAATTAGGCACTCACCCCTTGGAGGAGCTTTGCGGCTTCTAGGGCGTGGTAGGTTATTATGATGTCTGCTCCTGCTCTCCTGATAGAATATAGGATTTCCATCATGAGGCCTGCCTTATCCGCGTATCCCTGCCTGGATAGCAGTTCAACCGCCATATATTCCCCGCTAACGTTATAGGCTGCTAGCGGTAAGTAGTCGATTTTCTCTTTTACTAATCGTATAATGTCAAGGTAGGGTAAGGCTGGTTTTACCATCAATATGTCCGCCCCTTCCATAACGTCTAAATAGATCTCCCTGATAGCATCCCAAGCGTTCCTTGGATCCAGCTGATAACTGCTCCGGTCTCCGAAGCGGGGAGAGCTATCCATTACATCTCGGAACGGGCCATAGAAGTTACTAGCAAACTTAGCCGAGTAAGCCATTATAGCCACATTATGATAACCGGCGTCGTCTAACGCCTCCCTAATCGCCGCTACCTGACCGTCCATCATCCCGCTCGGGGCAATGATGTCGGCTCCGGCCTCAGCCTGGGAAACAGCTATTTTCTTATAAACTTCGAGGGTAGAGTCATTGTCCACGCATAAGCCCTCCCTGCACTTTGATACAAGGCCGCAGTGGCCTTGGCTAGTGTAGTTACATATGCATAAGTCGGTGGCTATTACTGGCTCCCAGCCAAGCTCTCTCCTAAGATTCCTTAACGCCTTCTGGACCGGCCCATCATCGGCATAAGCCCTAGTCGCCTTATCGTCTTTCACGTTAGGGACTCCGAAAAGTAGGAAGGATTTTACTCCTAGATTTAGAGCTTCTGTGAATAACTCGACAAGTTCACTGGATTCTGGAGGATAGTATTGATGACCGAGTAACGCCTCTATGCTTACAGGGACTTTGAGCCGTTCGTCTACGAAGACTGGCAGCATTAGCGAGGACACAGCTATATGGGTTCCCGCTGTTAGGTCGCGGATAGCCCTCCTAGCACGGAGTCTCCTAGGCCTTGATACTGGGAAGCCTGGAAGCATTCCTCTCCCCCTCAACCCTCCTTAAATATTCATTATAAATATAATCTATGAAGGAATCTAGGCTCCACTCACCATGCAAGCCCAAGCGAATAGCCTCGTAGATCGGGTGGACAAGTTTCCTAGTAGCACGATCAACCTCAGGGTTACCCCCGCTTAAAGCCCTCCTATACTCCTCAATCGCCCGGATGATCTCAGAGGCTTTCCTAAGAGCGACCCTATAAAGAAACTTATTAATTTCATCTTTAATTATATCCTCTACTAGCGGTACCCATTTCTTTCTCTCATCGATAACACTCCTAACCTCGATAAGCACACGATCCAGGTCCACTACCTTACTCCTTCTCCAATCGAGAGGGACCCTCCGTGGAGTCGAGAGATCTACTATTACTCTAGCTTTTTCATAATAGTAAGGGTCTACATCATAGCCCTTAACTGCTATGAAAACCGCATCAAATTCATTATCTACGCTCTTATCACCATAACTAATCATGTTTACCTCGCATTCTGGTGAGGTAGAGTCTAGCATTACGCTCCCTGAATGCCTAGTTATGATAGCAACTCTCCTAGGAGAGTAATCTGTGCAGAGACTGACTAGTATTTTCCTATTTATGCTGCCCCACCCAATGAGCGCTACACTTTTACCTTCCAATCCGCCTATCAGGCGTGATGCTATCTGGAGAGCAACCGACGAATAGCCGGCCTTACCCTTAGATATACCCGTCTCCCTTCTAGCCCTCTTACCAACCATTATGGCGTGGCGAAATAACTCGTTTAGGAGCGGGGTTGTCTTCCCGAGCTGGAGCGATTGATCCCAGGCACGTTTTACCTGGCGTAGTATTTCATTTTCCCCGATTATCTCAGATTCTATTCCAGAGGCCACCCGGAAGAGGTGTAGTACTGCCTCCTCTCCAACCATAATGTTAGGGGTCCCTCCCACGCTATCTATGAAGTGTTTAACAGCCTCAACTTCTTCTAGTCTACACCCGTCCATATAGACTTCGAATCTGTTGCAGGTTGCTAAGACTACTCCCTTATCTATCCTCCCGTAAGCCTCGCCTACCCTGGCTTCCAGACCACCTATTACTCTCCGCGGAGACTCTCGGATAGTAGTGTAAACTAGACATAACCTGTCAATACCGTACTGGTCGTTTAGACCTTTTCCACCGTCGATACCTGCTCCCCACCTAGCCTAGAGGAGGCCTCCAGCATTTCATGTAAGAGCTAGACAAGGCTTGACACAACCCCTCAATCATCTTACACGTTATTACTCTAGCTTATCCCATAATTGCCACGTCTTAATCCCAAACCCGGTGTCCAGAGGAGTGATACTACTAGCCTACCATGAGCCCGGCTACCCTATCGGCCACAGCCTCGTTTCAGACCTCTCCAAGGAAGTCGAGAGCATAGCAGGTATACGCCCACTGGCTATGACACTATCTAACCTTAACCCATACAAGGGCGATATTGTCTTCGCTCTACTACCAGCGCGAGGAGGCCATTATCACGTTATAGAGGAGAGATGCAAGGAAAAGGGAGCTAGGCTCGTTGGGCCGATTCCGCCTCAAGTGTCGGCTAGGTCTATTGCAAGGCTTGCTCACAGATGCCGAAGACTTACAATTATTTATAGGGAAGCTAGAAGATTTAGAGATGAGCAGGTTGAAGACGTCCTTGAAATTAAGAGTATTCTCGAGAGGGCTTACGGCTTTACTGTGAATCTGGCTCCCTATGAATATTCCAAGGCACTGCGAGAGGGGTGCGGTGTAGTTCTAACCCTTATGCCTAGTAAGATTGCAGAAAAATTTAATAATATAGTTATTAATGGATTATTACCCGGGGCTAGGAGGGATTTAGCTTTATGGATAGCGTCTTCTCTTCAAAGACTCGGAGTTATCGGTTAGATACTCGTTGATTATTTTTAGAGCTTCTTCGAAAGCCTTGTCCTCCTCGCCTCTATTGATATATTGAAGCACTCTGGGAGATTCCCCGAGGATAAAGTAAAGATTATATCTAAGCTTATAATCTTTAATATTATTTTTTAACCAGTCTTTTATCCTAGCCATTACTCGAAATAATGTTTTATAATATTCATTATCAATTATCTTTATAATATCTTCTAATATTTTTCTCGTAGCTATACCGGTCTTTCCAAGACTAGTGACCGCTATCTTCAAACCATAGCTTGTCTCAGCCCGAAACGGTACTATAACATTACCAAGACTATAATCCGCTGCACTATTAACCAGTTTTCCCCTTTCTAACGCCATAACACTGGCCAACCTGTTCACTTTAGGATTACTTGTAGCAATAACTATTAGGTCCCCCCAGTTTACCGCATCTTCGAGATTGCCCGTATCTTCTAAGTCTACTTCTATGAGTTCTATCTTCCCGGGACATTCTTCCCCTATTCCTGGAGCGAAGCTTTTTGCATAGACCCTGACTCTAGCCCCCTTACACGCAAAAAGGCTAGCCCTCCTACTCCCAGCAGTGCCTCCACCTAGCACCGCCACCTTCCAGCCTTCTACCCTGACAAAGAGGGGGAGCCAGCTATCCTCCACTATTCCCTCCACCTCTTCTCTATCTCGGAAGGATTAATGAAGCAAGCTGGATCGTCTGCCCAGAAGTCCCCGTTGACTACTAGGGCCCTATTCCTGCTCCCGCCACCGCATATCTTCTTGAAGGGGCAATTGCTACACTTGGGGCCTTTTAGCCTCTTGTCGACTTCGAGGAATGGCTTAAGCCGCGGGTTATCGTATGACAATATCCTTGATAGCGGCTCTCTCCGGAGGTCTCCTATAATGAAGTAGTCTATGAACTGGCAGGGCCTTACCGTCCCGTCTGGGTAAATGCTCGCGGTCTTCCTCCCGCAATCTCCCTGGGCTCCTATTAGTTCTAGGTATTCCTTGAACTCTCTACTCGTCCTGGATAGCTTGTCTGCTAGATATATGCCCGCGAAGTTCATTCTAACTAGGAGTATCTCTAGTACGCCGTCATATTCTCTCGCTTTTTCAACCAAGAGGTCTACTAGCCCCCTCAACTGGTCTGGACTAGGGATCTGGTCTACTATACTAGCCCCCCTGCCAACCGTGTCGAGGAGGTAAATGCTGACTCGTTGTAGGCCGAGTTGCGCGGCGAAGTCTATCATTCCGGGTATTTCGTCAATATTGAACCTTGCAACGGTTACCCTAAGACCCGTGGGTATCCCTGCCTCCACCGAGTTTCTCATACTATTCACTGCTGCCTTCCATGCTCCCTTTACACCTCTGAACTTATCGTGTACCTCTGGCTTGAGACTGTCTAAGCTTACTCCTACATAGGATACTCCTAATCTACGGAGTCTTTCAGCGGCCTCTACTGTTATTAGGGTTCCATTAGTTGAAACGCTCGTCTTAGGTCTCCCATTCTCTGAGAAATACTCGAGCACCTTCCAGAATTTTTCGGATATGAGGGGTTCTCCCCCTGTAAAGACCACGAGGGGTATCCTCTGCTCAACTATCTGCTTAGCTATCGATAGAGTCTCCTCGATACTCAGCTCTGGTTTACCCGGATTGGGTCCGGCATTTATGTAGCAGTGCTCGCACCTCAGGTTACATTGATAGGTGATGTTCCAGAATATCACGGGTCTTAGGACCGTTGTGAACGAGCTAGGCCTCCCTTTATGATAAGGGCCTTTGATGCGGGTTGAGACGGTCCCCCTACCATTAACCATAACGCTTAGCGGGATCACCACACGTCACCTCGCTACACCAGGCTTTAAATCACGTATACTACGGATCACCGAGTATGAAGCAGGCCTACACCTTGTTACAGCCTCCGACACTAGTTCCTCGATGAGGCTCCGGTTCACCGCGTGGGCCATGAAATAGCAATTCTGCCTCCAAGCATCCCGGGGAATAGACCCTCTCAGCACGACATGAGTAGTGAAGGGGAGCATCGCGGCGCACCTGCACAAGTCCTCCTCATTAGTATCTGCACTGGGCTCCATGGTAACCATCGCGTTCTCATGGAACCCTATTAGGCGGCCGTCAAGCGCTGCACCCGGATCGCCTAGAACTCCCTTATCCACTAGCTGCCATGCTAGCTTGGCGGCCTCCTCCTCGCTTATCCCAAGTTTCCGGGCGGCACGCCTGTACGGCGACCTCGATATTTCGAGGCTCCTAAACTCTCTCAGTACCTCAGTAGGGACCCCCAGATCCTCCGCCTTGGGAGGGTCTACTGGTACTAGGGAGTACCGCCCGGACCGTGATACGCCGTTGTATAGATCATACTTCACGCTTAGCTTGTATGTTCTCCTACTGTAGAGTACAACGTAGCCCACGTTGTACTCCTCAGCGATTTTTCGGGCATGAGAGAGGAGTTCCTCGAGGGACCCTTTCTTCGTTACCACCCATACATCGTAGACGGGGTGATCCCTGAGATAGACGTGCGTGGCATGAGGGTCCCTCTGATAATACTCCGCTATGCCCTCGAACGAGCCTCCGGTGGAGTAGGCTATGAGGGCGACTTTCAGGCCTCTAGCCTTATAGTTTACGTAGAAGCCGAGGCGCTTAACTATCCCTGCTTCATGGAGCCTCCTAGTCTTCTCTACGGCTTCATTCTCGCTTAAGTCAAGAGCCTCAGCTACTTCCCTAAAGATCCAAGGGGACTTGGGGAACTCGTACTGTAACATCATTAATAATTCCCTTTCAATTTCTCCCAGCTTCATGCTCCTTCCACCCCTCTACTAGGTGCTGTAATCCTCTTGACTCGTCGAGCGAGTTCCTCGGGGATAGAACCAGGCTGGTAGATGCATGAGGGATCCTCTGCCAGAGGGTCCCCCGTGTAAGCGTATGCTCTAGCCCTGCTTCCACCACATAACTCGCGGAACTCGCATACTCCGCATTTACCCTTCACACTGCTCCTAAGCCTGTTGAAGAGTAGAGAGTTTCTGTAGATGTCCACTATACTTCGGGTCCTGACGTTACCGGCGGGTATTGGTAGGAAGCCGCTGGGATAGACGTTTCCATTATATGAGACAAATATGATGCCTCTTCCATCCATTGTTCCTAGGGTATGAGCCTTGGGCTTTCCCTTTGCCTCGCCGAGTAGGTCGCGAAGTCTCCCAATGAGCCTGTGGTATAGGGGGCCTAGCCGGCTATCGAGTTCTTCTAGGCGGCCCTTCTCCTCATAGTAAGCCCTAATGAGGGCTACCCGACGGAATATTGGTCCCTCAGTTGTACGAATTAGGATACCGTAGCGGCTGGCCTCGTAGAGGAAATGGCTTACATCCTCCCACTCCTGGGGGGTGAGGTCTAGCGCTTTCCCCGCCCTGCCTACTGGCACCAGGTAGAAGACTTCCCAGGTGCGGATTCCTTTGTCTAGTAGTAGTTTGACCATGTCTGCGAGGCCTTCAACAGTATCTCTCATAACTACTGTGTTAATTTGTACTCGTAACCCGGCTGACCTGAACCATTCAATTGCTTCAAGAGTTTTCCGCCAAGTCCCCGCTATTCCTCTTATTTCATCATGTACCGCTGGCCATGGACTATCTAGGCTGAGGCTAACACTCGAGACCCCGTACTCAGCGAGCCTATAAGCTACATCCCTAGTTAGAAGCGGCGTCACACTGGGAGCCATAGCGCTTCGAATCCCGAGTTTTCGGGCATAGGCGAGTATGTCCCAGATGTCCCTCCTCATTAGCGGATCCCCGCCAGTATAGACTACTATAGGGGTAGGCTTCCCAAACATGGCAATGTCTTCTAGGAGCCTGAGGGCCTCTTGGGTGGAGAGTTCTCCGGGAAGAGGCTTTAGTATTGCCTCCGCTCTGCAGTGCTTACAGGCCAGCATACACGCTTTCGTTGTCTCCCAAAAGACGAGTAGCGGTTTTTTATCGAACGGCCAGTGGCCTGGCTTCACTCTTGGACTCCTAGTAAGTAAACTCTCGGAGTTAAGGATGGAATAGCTCCTTGCAATTACCCCCACTTACACATAGCATTCATCTCTTGTATGAGTAAATCGTCCGGGCCCAGCGTATTCCCTAGTATTTGGCTATCATGTGCCAGTCATTACTGGTTTATACTATGGCTGCCTAAAGATACATGAAGTATTAGGAATAAGTCTTCATTTCTATGAGCGAATAAAGGCTCCAAGCAGGATTCAAACTTCTGGGGCCTATGAGGCGTACTCCCCAGGCCGAATCCCTGTAAGAAGGTGGACATGTGGATTGTTCCTTTAGCCGAGGCCCTCCTTAAGAGATTAGTTGGAGCTACTCTAGTCCAGCTGCCTTTCTTACTGCTTCATGGAGCCAGCAGGCGACTTTTCTACCATTGCCTACATCTGCTAGTGGAGGCTCTTTCCGGGGACATAGGTCTTTTAAGGCGGTGCCCTTCTTGACGGCCTCTTCGTATGCTACGCATCTGGGGTGGAAGCGGCATCCTGGGGGTATGTTTATTGCGTTAGGGACTTCACCCTTAATTGGGAGATATCTGTAACCGATCCTGTTCTTAGGATCGGGGTCGGGTATTGCCGCGATCAATGCTTTAGTATAGGGGTGGAGAGGTTCTGCAATTATTTCTCTGGCATCTCCTAGTTCAACTATTCTCCCAAGGTACATGACAGCGATTCGATCGCAGATGTATCTCGCGATTGCAAGGTCGTGTGTAATAAATAGGTATGACATACCTAACTCTTTCCTAAGGTTTAATAGCACTTCGAGGATCTCCGCTCGTATCGACACGTCCAGCATTGATACTGGCTCATCAGCTACCACGAGTCTTGGATTAGAGATTATAGCTCTGGCGATAGCCACTCTCTGCCTTTGACCACCGCTGAGTTGGTGAGGATACCTGTCTACGAAGTCACTGGCCGGGGTGAGCTTGACTCTCTCCAGGGTTTTCATTATAAGCTCCATTCGCTCCTCCTTCGAGCCTCCTATACCATGTACTAGGAGCGGCTCTTCTAGGATATCCTTTATCTTGAACCTCGGGTTCAGACTCCCATAGGGGTCTTGATAAATCATCTGGATATCTCTTCTAACGGGCTTGAATTTCTTTTCGGGTAGGTTGAAGATGTCGACCCAGCCTCCGTCGCTGGGAGTCACGCCTAGGCGCTCTAGTTTCTCCATAGTCTCCTTTCTTGGCTTGAATAATGCCTTACCCGAAGTGACGGGTACTAGCCGGAGGAGGCTCTTACCAGTCGTAGTCTTGCCGCATCCACTCTCTCCTACGAGGCAGAATATCTCCCTCTCTCTCATGTTAAAGGAGACTCCGTCTACAGCTCTTACGTAGAGCTTGGGTTTACCTAGTATGGTGTCAAGCAGGCCTTTCCTAACCGGGAACCATACCTTTAGGCCTTCAACACGTAGGATCTCTTCGCCCAGCTCTATCTGATAAATGCTCATATGAGCCTCACCTCCTAACGTGTAGCCAACAAGCTACCCAGTGATCCTTTTCCACCTCCTGTAGAGGAGGCTCCTCCTTATCACATGGCTCGAAGCGTCTGGGGCATCTGGGATAGAACCTGCAGCCTGGCGGGGGCCTGCGTAGGTCTGGTGGTGTCCCAGGAATGTATTCTAGCCTATGTATGTCCCCTTTAAGTCTTGGTACGGCTCTTATGAGTGCTTGAGTATAAGGGTGGAGCGGTTTCTCAAATATTTCGTCGGCGCTAGCATACTCTACTATTTTCCCGGCATACATCACGGCGATCCTCTCAGAGAGTTCTGTAACTACTCCTAAGTCGTGGGTTATGAGAATGAAACTAATACCCCTCTCTCTGTGAAGTTTTTTCATAAGGTTCAATATTTGAGCCTGGACTACCACGTCTAATGCGGTTGTTGGCTCATCAGCTATGATAATATCAGGCTCCATTGCCATAGCCATCGCGATAACGATCCTCTGTTTTTGCCCTCCGGAGAGCTCGTGCGGATATCTTTCCAGGATCTCCTCTGGCAGTCCAACCGCCTTCACGAGGTTGGCCGCTACGGATAGGGCTTTTTCCTTCTCCATTTTTCCATGGACAATTAAGGGTTCTATTATCTGGTCCCCCACCTTGTAGACCGGGTTTAACGCGTTCATTGCTCCCTGAAATATCATGCTGATTTTGCGCCACCTGATTTTTCTTCTAACCTCGCTCTCACTCATCCTCGTGATATCTATGCCGTCAATCTTTATCGACCCGCTCACAATCCTACCAGGGGGTGGGACCAGCTTCATCATACTCCATGCTAGAGTGCTTTTACCGCACCCGCTCTCTCCTACTATTCCTAGTGTCTCTCCTTTCCGGAGCTTGAGGGAGACTCCGTCTACTGCTCTTACAACGCCTCTTAGTGTGAAGAAGTATGTTCGCAGGTTGTTTATCTCTAGCACGTATGACATTCTGCCCACCGTGGATGTTGGCGCCCTATGCCAGTGGTATCTAGGTAGGATATTTAGGGATAAATGTATGGAGTTTAAGAAGATAAAAAATATAAAAAATTTTATTAATTATTGTTTTTACTTTCTTAGATAGTAGTAGGCAGCCGCTAGTATTATGATTATGATTATTACAGCAGCCCAAGTGGCCGCGCTTACGCCACCCTTAGCCTTAGCGGTGGTTGTCGGGGACTGGGTTGAAGTCGTAGTGGTTGGGGCTGTGGTCGTAGTAGTCGTAGTGGTCGTAGTAGTTTGGGTCGCAGTAGTGCTAGTGGTTGGGCTTGGAGTCGGGCTTGACGTAGTTGGCGGCGGGGCTATTAGGTGGATTACCTGATTGTCCAGGGCTGGGTTGGAGTACCCCTTGGGGTAGATCATTATGCTTAGCTGGTAGTAGCCCTCAGGCAGGTCCTTGGGTAGTATTATCTTGAAGAGACCTGGCTTCACCATTGTTATGTTTGCAAACACTGAGTCAAAGGTCTTTAGGTTGACTAGCAGGGCGAAGGGTATGATGTCGTCCATTGTGGCTGGCTGGCCGTTGACCTTTACTGTGGCGGTTGCTATAACGCTTCCCTTCTTGTTGGGGGTCACTGGTAGTACGGTGGTCTTAATGCTGGCGGTCTTGGGCTGTAGCTGCTCATATAGCTTCTGCGGGTCGATTGGGAAGTACTGCCACCTCTTTAGTGTGACCTGGTCGTTTACGCTATCATAGCTTGCAAGGTAGTATGGACCGTTGCCCACTAGTAGGTTGTGGTACTCGTTGGCGAAGTTGATTAGGTTGTTGACTCTCTGTGCCCACTCGTCCTTGGTTAGCAGGCCTAGGTTGATTAGGTCCTGTACCCAGGATGGCGGGTTGTTGATAGCCTGCTTGAGCAGGGATATTGTCTTGTTGACCTGGGTCGGATCAACTAGGTGTATTGCTATTATGTTCTGCTCTGGGCTCTGGTCCCTTATGTCGATCACATACTTGCCGGTCTTAGCAAGTAGGTCCATGCCAACGTATACCTCAAGCGGCGCGCTTGGCATGAGGTCAGCCGTCTGCGCTATGAGTCCTGGATCAATGCTGGTATAGTTCGTGTAGACTGCAATTGCAGTATTGTTTATTATCTTGACTGCTTTGAAGGTGGCTATCATTGTGGTATAGTCTCTAGCCACGTATTTCTCGAACCATGGGTCTTTGGTTGTGTTGGTGCTAGCGTCTACTCCCCACTCGAAGGCCATGTAGATGTTGGAGAATAGGTCCGCCATTGTCATCTGAGTTCCATCGTGGAACTTGATCTTTGGTAGTATTGGATAGTTGATTATGACCTCGTTTAACACCTTCTTCCCGGCTAGGCCGGCTTCCTTAGCAGTCACGAACTTGTGCTCTGAGGGACTATAGAGTAGAGCATTATCGGGTATTGTAGCGTTCTTCACAATCTTGAAGGTGGCACCGCTCGGACTCCATCCTGTCTCTCCATCCGTTATCCTGCTGGTTATGCCCATTGGGAAGTAGATGGCGTTGGCTACTGCTGCGACGCTATAGGCGTCCTGGAAGCCTCCGACTGGGTTCCAGGCCCAGCCCTCCTTGTATACATACCTGTCGCTGAACTTTACGGTGTCTCCCTTAGAGTACTGGAGTGATGCGTAGGTGAAGGGGTTCCATGGGCTGGCCTTGGGGCTCTGTACTATGCCTCCTAGGTCTGGGCTTGCAATGTAGATGTCCTCGGTGGCTAGGATGAATACCCTAACGGCCTCGTGGAATCCTAGCCATAGGACCTCGTTGTAGAGCTTCCAGAACTCATCCATGCTAGTGTAGTTACCAGTATCAAGCTTCTTTCCAAGCTCGTATAGGGTCTTGTTCTGGTAGTCGGAGCCCCATGTTGGGTCTGGGGTCCACCCGTAATAGGTGGTCCAGAAGGCTACAGCGGTTCCATAATCGTACTTGGTCATTCCGCTGATGCCCCAGCCCTCAGTGTAGAGCTGCCACTCGCAGGCGCTGGCGTCACCATAGTAGACTAGCTTGATAGCTCCGGAGAAGTCCTTGTAGAGCCTCTCAACCTTTAATCCTAGCTGTTCTAGCTTGTTGGCAATCTGGTCTCCAATGTCCTTCCTAATATCCTCTACCCTTATGACAAACTTCACGGTCACCTGTTTGCCCTTATAGTACCACTTTCCATCACTGCCCTTCGTGGCTCCCAGCTCCTGTAGGCCCTCGGCTAGGAGTTGCTCTCCATACTTCTCTCCCTTGTTCTTGACTAGAGATTGTATCTTGATTGCAGTGGCTAGCAGATAGGGATAGTCTGGGTCATAGGGCGTATAAGGTATGTACTGTGGAATCCCATAGCCCTTAGCGATGTTGGCCACTATCTGGTCTCTGGGTACTAGGAATTGTAGGGCGAACCTGACCTTCCTGTTGGAGAAGATGTTTAGCTGACCGTTGCTGCAGTTGCTAGTCGGGTTTACTAGTAGGTCGTCCATACCGCTTGCGGGTGTTATTAACTTGAAGCCAGCGTTTGCTAGCTTATTAGCGGCCTCATAGTCGTTCACTGGGAATAGTCTTGCCTGCGTGTCCCCGGTTAGTAGGCTTCCGATTGCGTTGGTATCCTCTTCTATCCTCTTAGTGATTATTGTCTGTACATATCCGGCATTGCTTACTAGGGCACCTAGGATTGGTGCGATGAACACTGCAACCATTAGTATTGCTACTAGTTTCTTCAAGCATTCTCACCCTATCTATCCCATTAAGGTCGGTCAATGTTACATTATCGTGGGAGGGCCTTTATAAATTATGTGTGATATAACTTTAATTAATATAAAAATATAATTAATAAAAGACTGCTACCTCTGCAGCTTAGGCGCCACTATAGGCTCTAGAGCTCTACCAATCAACAGGAATGTCGCCGAGAACACTACTAGGGCGAGGCCAGGGAATATGTACATCCACCACCAGCCTGAGGTAACAGCTTTCGAGGCATAGGCGTTTTGAAGCATCTTACCCCACGTTGGGGCAGACGGGTCTCCGAAGCCTAGGAGGGCTAGGCTGGCTTCAGCCACAATAATGCCTGGTATTGATAGCACGGCTATGGCCATCGTATAGGGATAGATCTGTGGGAAGATGTGCTTGAATATTATCTTCTTAGTAGGCACGCCAACAGCCTTCGCAGCCTCGATGTATGGTTGCTCCGATATCTGGAGGGCCATACTCCTAACTACAATGACGGGGCCGGCCCATGACAGCGCGATCATTATCAGTGCTAGGCTCTTCAGGGTTATAGTGCCGAAGGCGTAGGATATAGCTATAAGTATTGGTAGGAATGGGAGTGATAGCATTATGTCTGCAACTCTCATTAGGGCTTCTCCCTTCAGGTCTTTCCAATAGCCGGCCAGTGTTCCATAGATTGCTCCTATGAATGTTGAAACGAATGTGACTGTGAAGCCAAGCAGGAAGGCGTATGGTAGCCCTAGGAGTAGGCCTAGGCCGATGGGCCTCCCATAGTTGTCGGTTCCGAAGAATCCGTAACAGTTAGGCATTAGTTTGAGCTCAAACTGGTCAACATAGAGCTCCTTAGCGGTCTGACTAGCTGCTGATTTTAAGGTTAGAGCGTAGAGGCCTATTTTGACCCTATACGTGCCCCGGAGGCCTACTAGTTTTCCGTTTTTAACAGTGGCGAAGAGTACCGACGGGTTTAACTTTGACGATGACGATATATTGGCTGTGAGGCCTAACGCTTTATACAATTGTTTTAGCGAGTCTCCGAACGTATTGGCTATCCAGAGCGAGTTACGGTAATTCTCGAGCGTCTCCGCCATTAGTTTTCCTTGCACAGTGTTTCCATAGATGAGTACCTCGCCAGAAGTCTGGTTAGAAGTGGCTACTATCTGTCCCTGATAGAATATTACTGGGACTAGACCGTCGGGCCTCTCAATAAACATCCACCCGGATAGGAGCAGTACTTTCCCTTGTTGTTGTAAGTCGAAGGGCACGTGGATTGTTAGGAGTAGCTTGACATCGCTTGGCAGGCCGCTTGACTTGATAGTAAACTCTCCCTCATAGTACGAGTATATAATAGTATAGTAACCGGTTTGCAATAATGGTCCCAGTTGTTCTTGTAGAGCTTTATACGTGTCCGGGTCTATTTCGCGGAGCTCGTCCGGTATTTTTTGTAACTCTTCTGTTTTACTATGGAGGTCGGCCTTCTTGAGGTCTACGCCGGGGAATTTGTTGCTTGTAGCCCAGCACGGTGGCACTGTGTACGGGTAGTAATAGCCCCAGACAGCCTTCCCCGCCTCGTACTGCCTCATACCTGCTGGATAATAGGCTGCTACTGCGTATAGCGCGAGTATGACTTCTATTACGAGGAGGATTATCCCTATCTTACCGCTCCAAGTCCGGAGCATTATCCGGGTGGTATCCTTTAATCCTTCGAGCACTACTTCACCACCTCCTTATGCCCTCTTAATCCTGGGATCTAGCAGCGTGTAGAGTATGTCTAGGGTGAGCCTGGTCAACAGGTAGAGCAGTGTTGTAAGGTAGGTGAGCACTGTTAGCACGGCTACATCGTTTGCTTCAATCGCGTCCCAGTAGAGCTTGCCCATGCCCGGCCACTCGAATATTAACTCTGTAATTATTGCTCCGGAGAAGACGCTTAGGACTAGCGAGAATAGGACTATTGTGACTATTGGGGGTGCAGCCGCCCTGAGCACGTGCTTTCTAAGGACCATTGTTTCGGGGATGCCCTTAGCTCTTGCAACCATCACGAAGTCCTCGTTGAAAATATCGAGTAGTATGTTCCTCATACGGTAACTGGAGTCGCCGACGCTCAGGACTGTAATGGTGATTATGGGTAGGGCCGCTTTCGCTAGGAGGTTCGATATGCTGTGCACGTTGAAGTTGGACGTTACTGGTGGGAATATTCTATATTTCTGCGTGAAGAAGTAGATGAACACCATTGCAAGCCACCACCAAGGCATGCTCACGCTGAAGACGCTCCAGCCTATGATCGTGTTATCGATTACACCACCCGGCCTCCTCGCAGCGTATAGTGCTAGTGGGATTGCGAAGAGTAGTACTAGGGTGGACGAGGTCGTGAAGAGTAGAACGCTGAAGGGTATCCTCTCGAAGATTATGTGATAGGCGTTCCTATCCCCGGGCTTATAATGGAATAGACCCCTTGTCTGCAGTGTGGAGCTCGAGTTAACCGGCTCGAATAGGAGCATCATCTTGGTGTAACGGAGGGCTACCACATACCATGGCTTGTTGAGCCCCCTCCGAATTATCTCTTCTTCTACTAGCTTGTTGATGTACCAGCCTATGGCGTCGCTATCCGAGATTTTCATCCCGGGCTTGTACTTTCCTATGCTCTTCAAATAATTGATATACTCTTGGATTATCTGTTTCCTGAAGGCGGGTCCAACGCTTGGCTGTGTTAGTTGGCCCATGACGTATTGCCTGGTCTGCTCCCTTATAGCTTGGATCTGCCTCTGGGTTAGCGGGCCAGCGAATATTGCGGCGACTATGAAGGTTACCACTACGAGCACTATGACGAAGTTGACTAGCTTGACGGCGAGCCAACGCATATTCTACCACCAGTCACCACGCGCCCGTGGAGGACCCCGCCCATTCCCTTCTAGGGGGAGCCCTCCAGTCACGGGGCGTAAACCTTCACACTCCCCCAGGTAGTGGTTCCAAGGTGCCTCTAAAATTATTAATCAACCACGATGCCCTACTGATTACATGTAACACGATTGGGGTCCAAGCCGGGGTTGAAGGGGCTAGCTAGGATATACCTGCCATACTATATAGTTGAGGTGCAACCGGGTAAGAGGAGATTCTATGGCGAGGTGCACGTGAGCCTAAGGGTCCCCCGGTTCCAAGCCCTGGTACTCGCTACTCCTAGGGACCTGGGCTTCGAGAAGGTCCCTCTAGGAGGCTATACCGCGGAGCCCCTGGCCTCTCCTGGGGAGTACGCCCGCCTAGTAGAGGAGATACTGGAGGAGGCCTCCCAGTATGAGGCCCAGTCATTCGACGTTGGAGGATGGAAGGGCCTGATAAGAGCACTGCTAACGGGGGGAGTGAAGCCTAAGCCAGCCGGCTTAGCGGCTAGGCTCGCTCTCACATACGCTAGGGAGGTCCTGGGCATTGAGGAGTCTTCGAGGCTCCGAGCCTACCCGGAGAAGCTATGGCTCCCCGTTGATGTAAGAGTATCGAGGAGGAGTGTTGAAGCCTACATACCCCGGGGGAGGGGTGGAGAAAGGTTCAGGGTGCTAGAGAAGCTCGTGGAGAAAGAGCCCGAGGCGAGGAGGGCTCTAGTGGAGCTTGTCGAGGCTTCTAGGAAACCTTTATAGCATCTTCTAGGGTAATAGTATTAGTAGATGAGGTGTATAATAGTGGCGCTCGCAATTGTCATGATCAATGTTGATGTTGGCAAGGAGAACGAGATCTTCGACAAGCTCTACGAGATACCCGAGGTCAAGGAGATCTACATGGTATACGGTGTTCACGACATCATAGCCGTGATAGAAGCCGAGACAATGGACGCCCTCAGGAGCCTAATAACCGAGAAGATAAGGCGCATGGACGGTGTGAAGAGCAGTATGACCAGCATCGTGGTCATGCACAAGAAGAAGTAGGCCAGTTGAGGGACCCCCGCCTCCTACACGAATACCCTTATTCTTTCACCTTATCCCTAGACGACTCCGACACCCCCTGGGGGGGCTGCACAACCCACCTAGCAACAATCCTGCTAACCGGGCCCCTCCAGGGCAAGGTTATCCTAGCGGACTACCCGCTACTAGTAAGGCTCAACCCCACAGTGCCCAGGAAGACCCGGGGCAACGCGGCAGTAGTGCTAAGGGGGTACTCGAGGGTCCCCCTAGGCGAGCTCGCAGAGATCACCGCCGAGGCCCAGTGGGGCTACGTGGAGGAGAGGCCGCCCGGGAAACTCCCGGGGATAGCCGTTTACCCAGGGGTCGACCCGTGGAGGGACCCCCGCCTCCGCTACCTCTACAAGAAGGCTCTAGCCGACTATGTCCCCGCTGGAATAGCTAGGCGCCTCGTGGCTAAGGCCGGGGCGCTACTAGCCGGGGGCTCGGGAGTCGTAGGGGCGGCCGCCTCCCTGGCAGCACTAGCCCCCTGGGACCCCTACACATACGAGCTCATAGCCTACAGGGCCCCCGAGAATATGGGTAAGCCCCGGTGTGTCCGGAGGGACCCCCGCCTAGAGAAGACCGTGCCCCCCTGCGGTAACGCCAACACGGACCTCTACAATGGGGTGGTTGCGGCGGCTCCAGGAGGGCCAGACCCTGTTCTCGCAGGGTTCCGGGGGGCGAGGCCCTGGTGCCTCTCCCAGTACGCCGAGCTCCTATGCGAGGAGCCATGGGCCTGGACGCTCTACAGGAGCAACCAGCACACGGGCATCCATACGAGGGTGTCCCAGGGACCCCCGAGGCCCTACAAGATTGTGAGGGTGAAGGGTAGGGTCCGGGGGACCCCCAGACTGCTCCCAAAGGGCCATGTACTCGTAGACTTGGAGACCCCCTGGGGGACCCTCACGGCCGCCTTCTACAGGGAGACAGGGCCCCTCAGGGATGCGGCGAGGCTACTGGGCGAGGGGGACCTTGTCGAGGTCGAGGCCGGAGTGGTCCCGAGG
>WAOR01000062.1 GCA_015521175.1 Thermodiscus sp. | reverse complement strand
GGCGGGGAGGGGGTTGTGGATTTATAACTTGGTAGTATCTGCGTGACCTATACGAGTAATGCTGAGGCCTCATTGTCCCCTCTTAATTGTAGTGTAGCGGGGTGACGTAGTCTGCCTGTAGTGGAGATCCAGCACTTCGCGATGGTCGAGGACCTCGAACCCGTCGTCTACATAGTATCGACCATAACGGTAATAGTGCTATTATGGAGCCTCTACGAGGCCTATAAGAGATGGACCTATGGAGGAGAGAAGATCCAGTATAAACCATGGGGGCTCAGGCTCAAGTACTTCACGAAGTATGCGCTATTCCAGTGGAAGGTTCTACGCCACCGGTTCCCCGGGACAATGCACCTCCTCATCTACGGTGGAATGCTCTGGCTTCTAATCGCAACTACCCTGAGGGCAATCGACCTCCACGTTACTAGGATACTCGTCGGGGAAGTATGGATGGTCTACAAGCTGCTAAACAACATAGCAGGCCTAATGGTTCTCATAGGGAGCACTATCGCCATCATTAGGAGGGCTAAACAGCTTACACCGAACCTGCCCAAGGATCCGGTGTACTATGTTGTACACATCTTATTCCTAACCATTGTGACCACGGGATTCTTCCTCGACGGACTAGTCGCCGCCGCTACAAGGCAAGCGTTCGAGAGGGCATGGTTCGACCCGGTAGGATACCTCATATTCAAATGGGCCAGCGGCATGAGCCACGCCCAGATAGCATCGATATATAGGCCCCTATGGCTATTCCACTTCCTCATAGCCCAGTTCACCCTCGCAATCATACCCTGGACAAACCTGTGGCACATAGCCGCGGCCACACTCAACGTTACCCTGGCCAGGACAGAGCCACCAGCCGCGGCAATAGAGGCGGTCGAGGATATAGACGAGAGAATCGAGAAGGAGGAGCCCATAGGGATCATAACCCTCAAGGACACCACGTGGAAGCAGAGAATGGACTACGACGCATGCACCAGTTGCATGAGGTGTACCAACGCCTGCCCCGCCTACAATTCCGGCAAGATCCTATCTCCCAGAGACCTAATCCAGAACATGAAGAATCTCATGTACAAAGAGGCCTGGGACGAGACCGTATGGAGGGAAGGCGAGGAAGAGGGACCCCTAGCCAAGATCAAGGTGGACCCCGAAGCCGTGTGGAGCTGTGTGACCTGTGGAGCCTGCGTGAACGAGTGCCCAGTCCTCATCCACCACGTGGATACAATACTCAACATTAGGAGGGGCATGATGAGCAGTGGAAGCGAGCAGATACCCGAGGACGCGTTAAACGCCCTCTACAGCCTACAACAGACGGGCAACCCATTCGGCTACAACCCTGTTGACAGAGAAGACTGGATCCGGGAACTAGCCGAGAAGCTTGGAGAAGACATTATAGCTAGCCCTGACGAGGAGTACGATTACCTCTACTGGATCGGCTGCGTGGCAAGCTATGACCCCAGGATAAGACCAGTGGTTGAGAACACGCTCAAGCTCCTTAGGAAGGCTGGGTTGAAGGTTGCAGTCCTACTCGAGGAGGGATGCTGTGGAGAACCGGCTAGGAGAATGGGAGAGGAAGCCCTCTTCGTGGAGATCATGAAGATGAACCTCGAGAACCTGAGCCAGTACAAGTTCAAGAAGTTACTAGTCCACTGCCCACACGGATACCAGGTGTTCAAGCACGAGTACAAGAAGTACCTAGACTACGTCAGAAACAATGAGGAGACCAAGGACTACGCGGACTTCCTAGAGAAACTCGAGGTGGAACACCACTCAGTAGTCCTAGCACGCTTAGTACAAGAAGGCAAAATCAAACCCTCGAAGGAACTACGCCTAAACGTGACATACCACGACCCCTGCTACCTAGGCCGGTGGAACGGCTACTACGAGGAGCCCAGACTAGTCATTAAGAGCATCCCCGGTGTGAGGCTCAAGGAGATGCCGAGGAACCGCGACAACAGCTTCTGCTGTGGTGGAGGAGGAGGCCACATGTTCTTCGAGATAAAGAGGGGCGAGAGGATCGCGAGGATAAGGGCGAAGGAGGCCGCGGAGACCCTCGAGAGCCTAGGCGGAGACGCGCCTAAAGTCGTAGCGGTGGCCTGCCCATACTGTAACACGATGTTCCGCGGTGAGGCCGAGGACTTCGGCTTCGAAGTCAAAGATATAGCGGAGCTATTAGGAGAGGCCGTCGAGGAGTCTGAGTCTAAGAAGGAGCAGTCTTCTTCCTAGCCCTTATAACTAGGAGGCTACCCTTCTTTTCCACCTTCACGCTCTCCGGGTCAATCATGAAGGGTAGCTGGTAGGATCCATGGAACTCCTTCTTCCTAACGTGGAGGTGCCATCCTGTGAATGCTTCTTCATACTTCCTCTCATCTATGAGCCCGTATACCTCTACCTTATCGTCTCCTACTCGCACGTCGAGGGTCTCCTGCTTGACCCCCGATATATCAACAAGTATAACTACCTCATCGCCTAGATCCCTTATCTCTACCAGCGGCTCCTCGGCCTCCCCTGCTATACTCTTCATCCTATCCTCGTATAGGTTAGCATAGAACCCAGAGCTGGTGAAGTAGTATTCAAGCTCCTCTTGCATTCTCCGCATTCGGCGTAGTGCTTCTACTACTTCCTTGAGTAGCTCGTCGAACACGTCCTCCGACACGGTGCCCACCCCCTTCTAGACGGGAGGGCTACGTGTAGATGAGGGGCGGCCTGTACTCGTAAGACTTACCCATCTTGGCCATCACGTTCTTGGTCTCCCGCATCAACTCCTTAAGCCGGAGCTTCAGCTTCTCCGCCTCCTCCACTAGCTTCTTCGTATCGACCTGCACCCCAGTTATCTTCGAAACAGCTTCTACCGCTACTGCTGCCGCCTCCGGGTCTGGAAGGTCTACGAAGGACTCGACCATTAGGACAAGATTGTTTACTCCCGTCCTCGCGGCCTCCTTGAGTATTAGGGCGTAGGGGCCGACTAGTATACCGTTGTCAACCTTCGAGGCCCCTATCCTGCCAGCGTCGATCTCGGCCTCCCTCCCCACTGCCAGAGCATACATGCCCGGCTTCTCAGCCTCTATTCGCTTCGGAGTCCCCATTCCGGTCACGCTTATGAGCATCTTAACGCCGGTCATTTTGGCGAAGCGGACAAGGCTTGTCGCCAATCCGGGTATCGCTGGGGGCGCGACTGGCACGTCGGTTAGGAGGACTCCCAGGTTGCCTTGCCTGTAAATCCTCATGGGGTACATTGGCTCGCTGTTATGGATGACGACTACTGGGGGCATTGAGGTGTAGCTATCTATGCCGACCACGTCCTTCATCTTCAACTCCCTTATGAGGTGTAGCCCGGTGATAGCGCCCACTAAGCCCACGTCGGGCAGGCCGAGGACTAGGTACTCTATGCCGCTATAGTCTCCGTACAAGTGGTAGGTGAATCCTCCTAGCTCCTCCCTATAACCGCCAAGCAAGCAACTCCACCCATACACTCCGTCTAGTAACCCTCAATGGTAATAATGATTAGCCAGTAAGCCTCCCGGAACCAGTTAACCCGGGTGGACACGATACACAGACCCGTCAGCCGGGGCATAAGGGTGTTCCTCCTACTATCACTCGTATCGTTCTTCGCCGACTTCACCTACGAGGGGGCGAGGAGTGTTTCGGGCCCAGTACTAGAAGCTCTCGGCGCAAGCCTCTTAGCAACGAGCACCCTATCCATCGGGGAGGCTATCTCGTACGCCGCTAGGCTAGTAAGCGGCGTAGTAACCTATAGAAGGGCGAGGCCTGGGACCTATTGGGGCCTCGTATTCCTGGGGTACACGCTCAACCTAGTAGTAGTTCCCCTCATAGCGCTTGCCTGGGACTGGAGGATAGCACTACTACTCTACATCCTGGAGAGAACTGGGAAGGGGTTGAGGGTCCCTCCCCGCGACGCTATACTGGCGGAGGTCGGGGCTTCGCTGGGCCTGGGAAGACTATACGGCATACACGAGCTACTAGACCAGGCGGGAGCTGTTAGTGGAGCCATCTTCATAGGCCTCCTAGCCCGTGGAAGCGTGAGGAAGCCCCTGGAACTCCTCGCCATCCCCGCCCTCGCCGCCCTTCTCCTCCTAGCCATAGTATACGTCATGTACCCGAGGCCCCGATCAGCTGAGAAGCCCACGGCACCATTCCGGGAAGCCGTGTGGAGGGCTCTCACCCTCTCAGGGATACTAGCGGCTAGCGCCGCTGTCTTTGTCCACTGGTCCACGGCGAGCTATCTCCTCTCCCGCAGTATGAAGGCTAATGCTATAGCACTCCTCTACGCGCTAGCCATGCTCTCCGACGCGCTGGCAGCGATCCCTTTAGGCATGGCCTACGATAGGCTGGGGAAGGCGAGCCTCTCAATCCTACCAGCGATATCGTTCACGGCTACGCTCAGCCTCTTCACACTCAACCCTCTAGTATTCTCGGTTCTGTGGGGCGTGGCGATGAGCGGTTACGAGACTATTGCCAAGGCCTATATAGCGGGTAGCGTGGAGCCTCGGGAGAGGAGCCTGGCGTTTGGAACTGCCTACACAATTATTGGTATAGGGTGGACGCTCGGCAACATCGCCTTAGCGCTAATCGTTGCGTAGGAGAGCCTGGAAGGCTAGCTCTAATATATCTCTATCCAATACGTTATCTACGCGAGTATTCCTAGAGGGTGGCTCCTCGTGTCCTTACCCGAGAAGGTTCCCAAAAGGCCCGGCTACGATGTGACCCTCGCCCAGATCTATAGGAGGGCCTTGCACCTCTTCCCCGACATGGAGATCGTCTACCGGACCAAGAAGGGTGTCGACCGCTACCAGTTCACCGATGCCGCGGAGAGGATGGAGAAGCTGGCCTCCGCCCTAGCAAGCATTGGCGTCGGCAAGCTCGACAGGGTTGCAACCCTCGACTGGAACACGCACTGGCACTACGAGGCATACTTCGCAGTACCTATGATGGGGGCAGTACTGCACCCCGTGAATATTAGGCTAGCTCCGGCTGAGATAGCCTACGTTATGAGCCAGGCTGAGGACAAGGTTGTGATAACCAATGCCGACTTCCTCAGGCTAGTCGAAATGGTCGCGCCCAAGGTTCCCAGCCTCGAGGCAGTCATTGTAGTTGATACCGACTCGCTCCCAGAGAAAGTAGCGGGACTGCCCGCCTACCACTACGAGGACTTCATCAGGGAGAGGGGCGGTAGCTATGAGTGGCCCGAGGTGGACGAGGACCAGCCAGCGGCGATGGGGTACACTAGTGGAACCACGGGTCTTCCGAAGGGAGCCTATCATAGCCACAAGGCGATGGTTCTCCACGCTATGAGCGGTGCTCTACACCTGGCTACGATAGCGAGGGACTTCAGGCTTTCGAGCATGAACACTATCCTGCACATAGTACCGATGTTCCACGTCTACTCCTGGGGGCTACCATACATAGCGACACTACTAGGAATGAAGCAGGTATACCCCAACAAGCTGGAGCCCGAGGTACTACTTAAGCTTATAGTGGAGGAGAAAGTGGACTTCACAGCCGGAGTACCAACGATACTCTACATGCTTCTAACCCATCCCGAAAGCGAGAAGTACGATCTAAGCGGGGTCACCTACGTGAACGGCGGCTCAGCACTCCCCAGAGGACTAGCAGAGCTGGCGGCGAAGAGGGGTATGAGGGTGTTCGTAGGCTACGGAATGACTGAGACCGCGCCAATACTAACACTAGCCGCGCCGCCAGCGAAGCTCGGAGTAACCATTGACAGTCCCGAGTACTTCGAATACGCCCTGAGGACTGGGTGGCCAATACCCCTCATAGACCTCCAAGTAGTAGACCCCGAGATGAAGCCCGTTCCCAAGGATGGCAAGACTATGGGCGAGATAGTGGTCCGGGGGCCATGGATCACCCCGGAGTACTATAAGAATCCGGAGAAGACTGAGGCCGCGTGGCGCGGTGGCTGGTTCCACACTGGTGACATAGCAGTATGGTACGAGGACGGGAGCATAGTAATAGTCGACAGGGACAAGGACGTCATCAAGAGCGGCGGCGAGTGGATAAGCAGTGTAAGGCTGGAAGACGCTATAAGCAGGCACCCCTGCGTAGCACAGGTAGCAGTCATAGCGGCTAAACACCCGAAGTGGCAGGAGAGACCCGTAGCAGTAATAGTCCCGAAGCCAGGGTGCGAAGACAAGGTTACCACCGATGAGATAAGGAAGTTCCTAATGGAGAACTTCGTCGAGAAGGGCGTCATACCCAAGTGGTGGCTACCCGACAAGGTTGTAACCGTTGAGGACTTGCCGAAGACCAGCGTGGGCAAGATCAATAAGAGGGCTCTCAGGGAGAAGTTCTCGAACATCCTCCTCGAGAGCGAAGGGTAGCACCCCAGTTATCCCCAACCCTACCTTTATTATATCCTCGTCACATGACTAACAACTTGATCGTCTAAAATCGAATACTGGGAGGCGCATGCAAATGCCGGAAAAGAAGGAGGGGGTCGACTGGTACTCCCTCAGCCTTACGCTTCACCGCTTCTACGGCGGTAAGATCGAGACCATCCCCAAGGTCCCCGTTAGGAGGATCAAGGACTTCGCCATCTGGTACACCCCCGGAGTGGCCGAGCCCGCTAGGAGGATAAGCAAGGACCCCGACGAGAGCTTCGAGCTGACCAGCAGGTGGAACACGATAGCAGTGGTGAGCGATGGAACAAGGGTGCTGGGCCTAGGGAAGATAGGGCCGGAGGGAGCCTATCCCGTAATGGAGGGTAAGGCCCTCATATTCAAGTTCCTAGGCGGGGTAGACGCTGTACCACTAGTCCACAGGGGAAGGGACCCCGAAAAGTTCCTCGAACTACTAGAACTGGTAGAGCCAAGCTTCGGAGGCATAAACCTAGAGGATATAGAGAGCCCCAAGTGCTTCTACATCCTAGAGGAGGCTAGGAAGAGGCTCAACATACCGGTATGGCACGACGACCAGCAGGGCACCGCCGCGGTAACCCTGGCAGGCCTCATAAACGCCTTCCACCTCGTAGGCAAGGACATAAGGAAGGCCAGGATCGTTCTAATAGGCGCCGGAGCCGCCAACATAGCCCTCTACAGGCTACTCAAGAAATACGGTGTCCCGCCGGAGAACATAGTAGTCCTAGACAGCAAGGGAGTACTACACCCCGACAGGCCCGACATAGACAAGCTCATGATCAGCCACCCGTGGAAGTACCAGATAGCAATCGAGACCAAGGGCGGCGGCCTCCCACCGGGAGCAGGCCCCGACAAGGCCCTAGAGGGCGCAGACGCAGTAGTAGCGGCGAGCAAGCCCGGCCCAGGCACCATCAAGAAAGAGTGGATCGCCAAGATGGCTAAGGACGCCATAGTCTTCGCCGAGGCCAACCCCGTCCCAGAGATATGGCCGTGGGAGGCTAAGGAGGCCGGAGCCCGAGTGGTAGCGACTGGGAGGAGCGACTTCCCCAACCAGGTCAACAACAGCCTAGTATTCCCCGCAGTCTTCAGGGGAGTACTAGACGTTAGGGCTAAGACAGTGACCGACGAGATGGCTATCGCTGCGGCCGAGGAGCTAGCAAAGTATGCACGGGAGAAGGGGATACACGAGGACTACATCATACCGACGATGGAGGAGTGGGACGTCTACCCGAGGGAAGCCGCCGCGGTAGCAGTAAAGGCCGTGGAGCTAGGCGTCGCCAGGAAGACGACTACGTACCAGGAGGAGTACGAGAGGGCTAAGACGATAATAGCGACGGTCCGCAAGAAGTATGAGATGCTGTGGGAGAACGGGCTCATACCCAAGCCTCCTGTAGACTACGAGTAACCCTGTGTGGAGGTGGCAGTGCAGTGTACGAGCCAGGAATCCTTGTCCGGAAGCCTCGCGAGGAGGAACTAGACCAGCTAGCCGACCTCATAAAGAGGTTCTACATATTCAACGAGGAGTTCGACCCAGCCTGGTCAATCGTAGCGGACCCCGATAATACGGCGAGGATAGTCGCCAAGGAGTACATCGAAGGGGCTGGAGAGACCCTTGTAGCACTCATAGACTCCCAGGTCGTAGGGTACATCCACGCCGAGATAAGGGAGAACAAGATGCTGGAAGCCGGCAAGATAGGCGTGATAACAGAGGTGTACGTTCACCCCCAGGCTAGGAGGAGGGGCATAGCCTCCAGGCTGGTAGAAGAGATGCAAGCCCTGCTAGGCGAGAAGGGAGTGAGGCATATAGCCGCTGAGTTCCCGGCCCAGAACATCGTGGCCAAAGAGTTCTACTCTAAACTCAAATTCCGCCCATACGCGAGCATATACCTGAGGGAGGTGTAACGGCATGGTAAACATATACGTGAAGGAGGCCACCAGCGAGGACGCAGATGCCGTAGCCGAGATGATC
>WAOR01000061.1 GCA_015521175.1 Thermodiscus sp. | reverse complement strand
GGGATACACAAGAGCAGTAGAAATACTTAGAAGCCAGGCTGTAATAATACCGCCGCGCGTTGAAGAAGGCATAGCAAAATACCCAGACCCGTGGATAGTAGCCCGTGTAGCTGCGGCAACTACTTCTAGAGGAGAGGACCTGAAAGGTAAACGAGTACTTGTAACAGCTGGGGCTACTCGGGAATGGATAGACCCCACCCGCTTCATCTCTAATCCCAGTAGCGGTAGAATGGGAATAGAGCTAGCCATAGAGGCTTGGGCCCGTGGCGCAGAAGTAGACCTTGTTTACGGGCATGTTGAACATACTCTACCCCACATGGTTAACCTATTCCCCGCAGAGACTACTGAAGATATGACCGAAACTGTCAGTAGATTGGTAGGCGAGAAACAATACGATATAGCACTAGCGGCTGCGGCCCCTGCAGATTACCGCCCCGTAAATACTAGTAGGTCAAAAATCCGGAGCGGCTTGGAGAATCTTAGCTTAACCCTAACGCCTACACCTAAGGTTGCCGGGATTCTAAGAAGTGCTAGCAAGTACCTAGTAGTATTCGCTGCTGAAACCGCGAGAAGCCTCGGAGAACTAGAGGATTACGCGCTCGAGAAGATGGAAAAGTATAGGGCTGATGCGGTAATCGCGAATAGGGTTGGAACTAGAGATGTCGGCTTCTCCTCACCTTACCTCGACGCCCTAGTTATATGGAGGGATAGAGATACTACTAGGAAAAGTTTCCTTGGTAAGATTGATAAAGAATTGCTCGCTAGATTAATCCTGGACCTGAGTGTTAAGAATATGGAGGCTGTTGACAATGACGAGGAAAGTGACGTTAAACGAAATAGTTAACTTAAACTATGAGAAAATCTCGAATAAGATCGGCGAGTTCCTAGTCTCAAAGCTAGAAGAGGCTGGAGCAGAGGGCTTCGTAGTAGGAATAAGTGGCGGAGTTGACTCGGCCACCACATTTGCACTCGCGGTAAAACACGTGGGGAAGGACAAGGTTCTCCCATTAATCATGCCAGACTCCGAGGTAACGCCGGAAGAGGATGTAAGAGACGCTAAGGAACTCGTAGAACTATTCGGTCTTAAGCCACACGTGATAAACATAGCCCCGATTGTTGGCGTGTATAAATCAGCAATACCCATCTACGAGAACGATGAGGCCGATAAGGTCCCTCTGGGAAATACGAGAGCCAGGATCAGGATGACCCTACTCTACTACTATGCCAACAAGCTCAACCGCCTAGTCCTAGGAACAGGAGATAGAAGCGAGATACTCATCGGCTACTTCACAAAGTATGGCGATGGAGGCGTAGACTTACTCCCAATAGGCATTCTATACAAGAACCAGGTTAGGAGACTCGCTGTCCACTTGGGAGTCCCCGAGAAAATAGCGTTCAAACCCAGCAGTCCCCGCTTATGGCCCGGCCAGACTGCCGAGGGCGAGCTAGGGGTGAGCTACGAGCAAGTAGACCTAGTACTCTACTCAATATTCGACCTCAAAATACCACCAGAAGAAGTCCCAGAAGCAACAGGCGTTCCGGAAGAAGTCGTGAGGAGAATACTCGATCTCCATAAGAAGAGCGAGCACAAGAGGCAACCACCCCCAACGCCGCCCCTCGATATAGTCTACGAGGCCAGGGGCTAAGAGTGAGGCCGGGAATAGCCTGCGCAGACGCTCCCCACCACATAACCTCCATATTCCTACCCATCAAAGCCAAAACGCTAGAGGAAACAGGATCCATAGGTGTAGGCCTAGCAGTAGAACCACGCCTAACAGTATGCACGGGAGCCTCAAGAAACCACAGAATATCAACTATACATCGAGTTGTCCGGCTGCTAGGGCTAGACCATGCTTCCCTCCAAGTAACCACCCCTCTACCACCGGGATCGGGCTACGCCGTTAGTGCAGCTAGCGCCGTCTCAGCAGCCCTAGCATTAATATCTGGCCGTAGACCCGTGAGAGAAGCCTACCTGACTGCCCACCTAGCTGAGATTCTCGAAGGCACCGGGCTCGGAGATGTGCTAGCACTATCCTGTGGAGTAGGCATAGTACTTAGAAAGAGCCCCGGGGCCCCTGGAGTTGGGAGTGTCGACTGCGTCCAGCTTCCAGGGACTGTTTCCATACTCTCTGTAGATACCGGTAGAATGCACACATCCCGGATGCTCTCCAGCCTAAACTCGAGCTTCCTAGAGAAAGCTAAGAAATACCTCGATAAAATCTTCGACGAGAATACTTTCGAGTCGTTCGCCTACTACTCCGAGTTGTTCTCGAAGGAGAGCGGCATGCTCTACGCTGCACTAGGAGGCAGAGAGCTCCCGCGGATACCTGGGAAAATAGCGGTTTACGGTAAGAAAAAAGTAGTCGTTTTCCTTGTTGAAAGAGACCGCTTGAGCGATGCGATAGAAGCACTTGAGAAGTGGGGGGCGAGGCCAAGGCTATTAGAGGCGAGCAGTGGCCCTCCGAGGGTCTGGTGGGCGTGAATATGACTCGAATCGATATACCGAGAAGCCACCCAAGATATAGATCCCTACTTGTCCGGGAGAAGCTCGTCGAAGGATTCGAGAGAGGACTAGTCGTCCCTCAAGGGCTAATAGCTCATGGGCGCGGTGAGGCGTTCGATTATATTCTCGGGGAGAAAACCCATGATTTCGCGCTGGCTGCCGAGAGGGCTAGTGTAGCTTGGATGCTGTTAGCGGAGAAACCGGTGATTTCCATCAACGGGAACTACGCGGCCCTCGCGGCAGAGGTCATTGCAAGGCTTGCGGAGGCGACTGGCGCAATTGTTGAGGTGAACCTTTTTTATCGGACCGAGGAGCGAGTTAGGAAAATCTACGAGTACCTCAGAGAAGCCGGGGTCCCAAACCTACTTTCCCCAGACTGCGAGAAGACCCACGTTCCCGGACTCGAGAGCGCTCGTGGGATAGTTTGTGTTGAGGGTATCGCCTCTAGCGACTTTGTTCTTCTGGCGATAGAGGATGGTGATAGGACTGAGGCTCTTGTGAGATGGGGTAAGCCTGTGGCTGCGATAGATCTTAACCCGTTTAGCAGGACTGCCCAGAAGGCTACGATAACTATTGTAGATGAGGCGATTCGTGCTACCGAGAACATGGCCGAGATAGCCGGTGGTTTAAGGGGAGCCGCTAAGAGCGAGCTCCAAGCTATTATAAACTCTTATAATAATAGAATTATTTTACAAAGGGCCTTCCGGGCCATGCTAGAGAGGCTCTCGTACGCGGCTTCTAGGGGCAAGCTCTAAACTTTCCCTCCTCCTACCTCCACGCATCACCGTTAGATCTTCGGCTAGCTCTAAGATAGACTCGGCCATGGCTATTTCATCTGCTAACTCGTCTGGGTATTCCGCAGAGGCCTTCTCCATGAATTCCACGAGTAATGGGAGGTCCTGGAAGGCTATCTTCCTCAGCTTTTCCGTTTCCTGCCGTGTTAGCCTTCTTCTCTGAGATAGCCTTACCAGCACATCTAGTATCTCATGGGGATTAATACTGTAAAATTGTATTCTTAGTAACCTTAGTCTCGGATCTTCGCGGTCAGGCTCCGGCTCTCCCTCCCATTCCCTAATGGCTTCTTCTATCTCATTCCTATCGATTATCCTCCACCATCTCTGCCCCGAGGACCTGTAAGACGTCTCGATAACGCCGTATTCACGCTCTAGCTTAGATAATAGTAGGGAGGGATTGTAGTTAACACCTCTCTCCGCTAGCGCCTTCTTCACGTCCTGAAGGGAGAAGTCTCCGAGACTCTTGATCCGGGCTCGCCGAGACGCCTCGAGCACCGCTTTTAACACAATGTATCCTTTCTCGCCGTACTTTGCTATGAACTCTGTGAGAGGCATCTCGGCGGCCCTCCGTTATTTGTCCATAGTTGTTTTGAGTTCCCTCTTACCTCGCCCTGCTTTCAAGCATTTGGTAGAGGGTGGTAAAACATGTTTATACCTTGAACTCGGTCCTGCTTTACCTGTGGACAAGAGATTGCAAGACTACTCGTGGAGCGCTCCTGGAGGTTACGTTGCTATTCTTCTCGAGGAAGTGTGGAAATCGTTTAAGGGTAATACCGTCCTGAGAGGCGTTGATCTGAGGGTCCCTCGGGGCTCTGTTTATGTTTTAGCCGGTCCTAATGGGAGCGGTAAGACGACGACGATAAGAACTATCTTGGGCCTCTACAGGAGAGATAGAGGGCGCATCCTAGTCCTCGGATGCGATCCTGAAGATAGCTGTTGGCGAGAGGTCGTCAGGAGAACAGGCTACCTTCCAGAAGACGCCTCCCCCTATGAGAGGCTAACAGGATATGAGAACATCCTCTTCTATGCTAAGCTTCACGCTGAGGGAGACCCCAGGAGGATTAAAGAGCTCGTTGAGAGGGCTGTGGATATCAGCGGCCTGTCCCGATCTGAGCTTCACAAGAGAGCCGGTGCATATAGCAAGGGCATGAAGCGGAGGCTATTATTAGCTACTAGCCTTATGCATAACCCCGAGCTAGTCGTGTTAGATGAGCCAACCAGCGGTCTGGACGTATTCTCTCAGCACGCCATAAGAAGGTTGATCCGTAGCCTAGCACAAGAGGGCAGAACTATCCTAGTCACTACGCATAACCTCTTGGAAGCAGAATTAATCGCCGACTATGTCGGCTTTATCTATAAGGGAACCATAGTATATGAAGGGCCTGTTCACGAGGCCATTAAGAAGTTCAATGCATCCAACTTAGAGGAAGCCTTCATACGCTGCATTGACTCGATGGGGCGATAACCTGGTAAACCTCAATAGCCCCACTGGTTACATGATCTACCCGGTGTTCTCAGTCTTGTTCGGCAAGAATCCCCTCGACTTGGAAAGGCCTCTCGGGGCTAGCAGAGTATGTGATGCCCTGCGCTTAGCCCTTATAGCTGAGCTAGACGCGATCACGCTATATGAACAACTCGCTAGTAGCATTGAAGATCCGCTTGTAAAGAAGGTTTTCCTCGAAGTTGCTAACGAGGAGAGGGAACACGTGGGAGAGTTTCTTTACTTATTGAAGAAGTGTGATGGAAAACTCGAGGAGATGCTCGAGAAGGGAGCCCGAGAAGTCGCCGCGATAGAGGGGTCATAGGCGTGGATAAGATTGCTCTTGTCACCGGGGCTAGTAGGGGAATAGGCAGAGCCATCGCTCTTAAACTAGCCGAAAATAATTTCTTTATTGTCATAAATTATAGGAAGAGGCGGGAAGCCGCATTAGAGACCTTGAAACAAGTCCGAGCTAGAGGAGCTGACGGCGTCTTATTTCAGGCCGATGTCTCCAAGCCAGGCCAAGTAGACGAGATGTTCACGGGCATCGAAAAGGAATATGGCCCGGTTGACGTGCTTGTCAACAATGCCGGGTGGGGTCTCATAAGCTTAGTCGAGAGTATGAACGACGAGTTGTGGGAGAGGCACATAGCCGTGAATCTCTCCAGCGTATTTTATTGTAGTAGAAGGGCATTACCAGGTATGATAGAGAAGAAGTGGGGTAGAATCATAAACATAACTAGTATAGCAGGCTTGAAGGGTTTAGCGGGTCTAGCGGCCTATAGCGCGGCAAAGGCTGGTGTCGTGGGGTTTACACGGGCTCTAGCACAGGAAGTAGCCGGGACAGGGGTAACCGTTAATGCCGTAGCGGTGGGCTTCGCTAAGACAGACATGGGGCTGAGCTTCTTCCAGGCCACGGGCCTGCCTGTCGAGGAGTTCGCTAGGAAATTCACCTTGACAGGCGATCTAGTTGATCCGATAGAGGTAGGAGAACTTGTAGCTTTCCTCGCCAGCGATAAGGCAAGGAGTATAACGGGAGAGGTAATCGTTATAGACGGAGGCCAGCTTCTGGCTCCGAGCCTAGCCGCTCTCCTAAGCTCTTAAGAGCACCTACACGACTTATTATCGATTTTTATCTTATCTATTGAGAGGCTTCTGGAATCGATTATTACTAGCTCGTTAGTAGCCACCTCTCTGCCAGCGAGATAGAGTATGGCGAGGCTCGCCTCGAGGCTAGCCACAACGCCAACAGAGGGGCCTATAACACTTACCCCGCCTTTCCTACTAGCTCGGGGAGCAATACATTCCAAGCACGCAGACTCTCCGGGGATATAGAAGTAGAGTTGACCATAGTAGGATTCAACCGCCCCGTGGATTAGCGGGATCCGCCTGCTACGCGCATATCGGCTTAGGATAAGCCTCGTCTCCCAATTATCGAGGCAGTCCACAATTAAGTCAACATCTCCAATTATGCTCTCAACATTGTCTTCCCTTACCCAAGCATATACGGGTTCCACCCTAGTGCAGGAGTTTAGAGAACGTAGTTTCCAGGCTGCCACGTAGGCCTTAGGCAAGCCTATGCTTTCCTCGTCATACAAGACCTGCCTGTTTAGGTTGCTCGGCTCTACGACGTCTCCATCAATGATCTTAACGTGTCCCACGCCAGCGGCGACAAGATACTGAGAGACTATGCTTCCGAGGCCCCCGAGGCCTACTACAGCTACCCTGGAGCTATCTAGTCTGTTCTGGCCTTCGACCCCCAGGAGCGATAGCTGCCTAGAATACCTCCTACTCTTCACGCTACAGTCTTTTTCCATCTCCACTCACTCTTATCCTTGAAATCTACTACTTCTACGCCGAGCCCTGCGAGCCGTGACCTTATCTTGTCGGCCAAATCATACATCCTCCTCTCTCTAAGCTCTTTCCTGACCTCCAACAAGAGTTCCACTAGATCCTCAGCTATACCACTAGTCTTCCTAGCTATCTCCTCAGGTGACAGCTTATCGCTTAGAACTCCGTAGACTTTGTCCATGTCATAGAGTGCCTTGTACATTGCTCCAAGTACGGCGGAGCTCTC
>WAOR01000060.1 GCA_015521175.1 Thermodiscus sp. | reverse complement strand
GTCTACAGCCAGCCTCAAGTCTATCCTTGGGTGGGGGACCCTCATCCTCTCGATCAGGTCAAATATATAGTCTTCTAGAACCTCGTGGCCCTCCACAAGCCTGCCAACATCATCCCAGGGGGCGTGGAGCTTCTTGAGGTCACCATTAAATATGAGGTTCTCCAAGTCCTGCTCCATAGAGATCGTATACTCCATCCCGCTAGAGTCGAAAACCTTCAACCCATTATCCGGTGGTGGATTATGACTCGCAGTAACCATGACCCCCGCCTTAGACTTCATCTTCGGGACAGAATAGGCGAGAACAGGGGTGGGGACGAGGCCTACGTCTATGGCGTCTAGACCTCCCGCCATGAGGCCAGCCGCTACTAGCTGGGCTAACAGGGGACTTGTAGTCCGGATATCGTAGCCTACGTTAGCTGTTCCCTCGTGGCCCACGTATGCCGCGACGCTGAGGCCTAGCTTGTAGGCTAGCTCCGGGGTTACCTTCTCTAGATACCTACCCCGTATGCCTGCAGTCCCGAAGAGGCGGGGCATCCTTCATCCCATTTCTCTTTCCTTAACCGTTGATAATATCCCGCTTCGGGGGCCAACGTATATGGCTGCGAGCCTTCCCCTGCGGAAGGGGACTACCTTGATATATACTAGTATGTCCGGGCTTGACAGGTTTACCCTTCTTTCGATCCCCTCGGCTATAATTCTTATAGAGTCGATCTTGTGCATTAGCTCTCCTTCTTCACTGTAGAGGTGGCCGTCTAGTTTTATCGCGTAGGTGCCCTCTCCGGCATCGGCAAGGAGATCGTGGACTACCCTGCGTACCTCTTCGACCCTCGGGTAGGTCACGGCGTCAACAGGTATGACTCTGAGTATGGGGGTGTGGGCTGGGAGGCTCCTCCTAAGCCTTGCAACTGCCTCCCTCGGTTCGCCGACTTTGGCTAGTATGAGGCTGGGCCTAGAGTATACTATCTCGACATCGTCTAGTAGCCAGTAGAGCTGTCTCTCAGCGTCCCTAGCGTTGGGCCATCCTGGTAGGTGGGTTACTATGAGGTTGAATGGTCGCCTGAGGCCTCTCTTATCCACTATACGCCGCACCGTGGAGGGTAGGGTTTAAGTCGAGTTCATAAGCGTGTCCTACTATTCCAGAAGGGAATAAATTAGTGTGCACCAGGCCACCCTCTATCACCGGGGTGAGTGCTTTGAAGGAGCCCAGCCTCTACATGGCGTCTCTCGAGGACGTGCTGAATGGGGACGCAACAGACATCTACTTCAAGAGAACAAAGAGAATCATTAAGGAGGCAGGACTAGAGGATGTTAGAGTCAGGATGGAAGTACACGCTTACTCCCTCCCGAAGGGCTACGAGTGGGCCGTGCTAGCAGGCCTCGAAGAAGCACTCGCGATACTTAAGGACAGGCCTGTTAACGTCTACGCCATTCCCGAGGGGACAATATTCTATAAGAAAGAACCTGTAATGATTATAGAGGGAAGGTACGCGGACTTCGCTGAACTCGAGACAGCAATACTGGGAGTACTGAGGTTCTCCTCCTCGATCGCGACCGCGACTGCCAGGATGAAGAAGCTAGCAGGAGACAAGACCCTTCTATACTTCGGCCTTCGAGCCCTCCACCCAGCCGTTTACCCAGCCGCGGATAGAGCCGCCTATATAGGCGGGGCAGACGGAGTTAGCGGTGTTCTAGCAGAGAAGTACCTGGGAGTGAAACCGAAGGGTACTATGCCACATGCCTTGATAATCGCTTTCGGAGACCAGAGGAAGGCCTGGAGATGGTTCGCCGACCTATACGAGAAGGAGACCCCCGTTATAGCACTCGTCGACACCTTTGACGACGAGCGTGTCGAGGTGAAAATGGCTGTCGAAGAGCTAGGCAAGCGCCTGTGGGGTGTTAGGCTTGACACACCCAGCAGTAGGAGGGGGAAGATGAGGGAGATTGTTGAGGAGGTGAGATGGATACTCCGCCTTATGGGACGCGAGGACGTAAAGATAATTGTGAGCGGCGGGATCAACGAGGAGCAAATACTGAAGCTTAGAGACGTTGTTGACGGTTTCGGCGTCGGAACAAGTATCTCAGCCGCTCCTAGCATAGACCTGAGCATGGACATAGTCGAGGTGGATAGAGGCAACGGTTGGGAGAGGGTATCAAAGAGGGGCAAGCTCCCCGGCGCCAAGAAACTCTACAAGTGCGGTGGGAGAAGGATAGTCGCCTTATTCGGTGAAGAACCAGAGTGTAATGGAGAGCTCGAGGAGGTCACCCGCCTATATATCAGGGAAGGCCAGCTAGTTGGAGACCTGCCTAGTTTAGAGGAGATAAGAAAATACGTTCTTGAGCAGTTAAAAGAGGTCGAAATAATAGTCTAGGCTGCTCTCTCCCTCGCTATTTTGTCAATTGTAGCCTTCACCTCGTCTTTGGAAACGGTTCTGGACGGATACTCTGGTATTAGCCCTTTCGGCTTTACGAATAACACTATGATTATCAGCGCGGCGACTAGTATGTATTCGAGGGCGTTGGCAAAGTTACCTGGATCAATGCCCAGAGATTCCACGTGGAGGGCCGCAGCTATATCGTTCTTGTAGATCCTTATCGGCCCGATCAGTAGGGCTCCCAGGATAACAGATGATAGTGCTGCGCCCTTGTTGCTACTCATCCCGCCTAGTATCATGAGGGCCCAAGGCCAGAAGGTCCATAGGACCCTGTCGAATATGCTGATCGCTGCCACGCTTGAACCTGCTATCCACGGTGAGAAGCTGTAGGCTACTCCTGCTAGAGCTGCGAGGGCGCTACCAATTATCATTGCATCCCTTCTCACCTTCGCGATATCCTTGCCTATTGCCTCTGCGCTAGCCTCATCGTCCCTTACCGCCCTGAATAGTCTTCCACTCGGGCTGTGGTAGAGTCGTTCAGCGTAGATGTATACTAGGAGGGCTAAGATTAGTATGAATATAGTTGACCATAGGCCAGCGTTGCCTGTGAAGCCGAAGGCGTTTGGCACTGTTAGGCCAACTGTGGGGGTCTTGCCCATGAGGGGCTTGTAGTACATGGCGAATATCCTGGTTCCCTCGCTAGCGGCTAGTAGCATTATTGCCAGGTAGTCCCCCCGGAGCCTTAGGGCTGGATATGAGGCTAGCCAGCCTAGTAGGCCTCCCAGTATCAGGGCAGCTATTACTGAGAATAGTATTATTATTATTGACACACCGGGCATGTGGGGCAGTATCTCGTTGACCCTGGCCATTAGCTCTGTGTTGTTAGAGATGACCATTTTCACGGCCTGCCAGGCTGACACATGAAGCTGGCTAGCAGCGGCGGCCGCCGCGATTCTCGCGGAGAGGTTTCCCACGACTATGCCGCCTACTGCGAAGAACATGGCATGGCCAAAGTCGGGTATCCCTGTCATGCCGGCTTTCACGTTAAGGCCTGCCGTTAGAATATAGTATATTCCTATGAAACTTATTATCTCCTCTAATAGTACTTCAACGTTCACGCTTCACTCACCCCTCCTCTTCCTTCTTCCCGAAAAACCTCTTCCACCTCTCACCCTTGAGGAGGCCAGCAAGGCCCTCCGGGGCGAAGAGGAGGGTTATCGCTACTGCGAGCATGCTTATGACCTTACTGTACTTGAATAGCTCGGCATTACCGGTCCAGATGGCCAGCCAGTTCGGTATGTAGAGTTCTATGTAGCCTATCAGGAGGCCCCCGACTATGCTGCCGAATACGCTGTTCACGCCCCCAATAATGCTCCCGGCAAATGCACTCACGACTATCTCGTCTGCTGGGCTAGTGGCTGAGATCGGCTTGAGGTTCCCTGCACCAGCGGCCATGAGCATTAGGTAGCCCGCCAGGCCGGCTGTCAGCCCGCTTATAATCCAGGAGATTGCGTAAACTCTCTCAACGTTTATGCCCAGCACTTCTGCTAGTGGAGGATTCTCGACGCTTGCACGCATCTTTACTCCTAGGGTCGTCTTGAATAGTAGTATGTATAGTGATAGGCCTAAAAGCACTATTAGGATTACGGAGAATATGAATGAACCACTTATAAATACTCCGCCTCCAGTCACTACGGTAACATCATAGCTTGCCATACTCATCTTCGTTGAGAGCACACCAATCCTCGCCAGTACTTTTCGAACATCGACATGAGTGTTGTATATGAAGAGGGTGGCTACTAGGAGGAAATCATAGGCAAGTGTTGCTATCATTAGCATTAGATAGTCGGCGCCTCTCTTTTGAAGAGGCTTTAATATTGCGTAGTACTCGACTAGAGCCGCTATTACACCAAACACCATGGATACTAGAATCCCGATAGCATAAAATTCCCAGCTGAACGGCACTGTTAATGACCCTAAGAAGCTGTGCTTAGGAGTCAAATTGGGCTGAGCTCCTGTAGCCTCCGCGTAATAGGCCATAAGTGTTGCCGCAGCATACGCGGCGACGAGGCTGAGCCTTGGGTGCGCGAAGTTAAAGACCTTAGTCGTCATATAGATCAGGGTTATACCGAGGCTGAGGAGAGCTAGGACACTCGCGTAAATGGTCGTGCTCGTGAATAGGTTCCAGTCCATCCCCTTAACCCCCTCCCTCGCTAGACTGCGAGACCTAAGTAGAGCTTTGCTAGGTCCTTCCTAGCTAGGAGCTGTTCCGCCGGGCCGTCAAAGACAATCCTACCGCTAACTACGAGGACGCCTTTATGTCCGATTTCAAGACCTGCCTTTACGTTCTGCTCTACGAGTACTACGGTATAGCCTTGCTCGTTCAGCTTTTTTACATTAGCTAGTACTTCCTTAGCTATCTTGGGTGCTAAGCCGGCTGTAGGCTCGTCTATTAGGAAGAGTTTCGGCTTTCTTATCATGCCTATTCCCATCGCAAGCATCTGTCTCTCACCGCCGCTCATAGTGCCAGCTTTCTGGTGCATTCTTTCGCGGAGTCTGGGGAATGTCTCAAATACTTCCTCGATTCTCTTTTCTAACTCCTCCTTTGAAAGATCATGGCCGGCAAGCTTTAGATTCTCTATCACTGTTAAGTTTGCAAAGATGTTGTTGAGCTGGAAGATAAAGGCCATGCCGAGCTTGGCTCTCTCATGCGGGGGCATGTGCGTGATATCTTTACCCTCGAAAAGCACCTTTCCGGAATACACAGTTGTGAGGCCGAAGAGCGTCTTTAGTAGCGTGCTCTTCCCAGCACCGTTTGGGCCCACGATTACTGTTATCTTCCCCCGTGGTATTTCCAAACTTATATCAAATAGGGTTTGAAGCTTCTCGTAGCCAGCGTTAACGTTTTCCAGTTTCATAATTGGCTCTTGGCTATCCATGGTTAACCACCTAGGTAGCTCTCGAGAACAAGCGGGTTGTTGAGTACATCGTCGGGCTTGCCCTCGGCTATAACTTCTCCCATGTTCATGGCGTACGCGTAGTCCATGTATTTTGCTACGAGACCAATCCTGTGCTCTATTATAAGGAATGTTACGTGTTGTTCTCGCGCTAATTTTATTATTTTTTGAAATAAATCGGTTACTAATCTCGGATTAACGCCTGCCGCAGGCTCATCCATTATTATAGTATCGGCTCCTTTCATTATGGCCCTTGCAATCTCTAAGAGCTTCAATTGCCCACCGCTCAAGTCTCCAGCTTTATCATCCCACTTAGCTATAAGACCGACCCAGTCAAGTATTGAGAGTGCTTTCTCTAACGCTTTCCTCTCATAGTTAATCCACGCTCCCTTATAGACTCCTGCAATATACGGGTTCTCTCCCGGGTTCCCCTCAGCAGCTGCTAGAACGTTCTCCAGTACCGTTAAGTTAGGGAAGGGCCTGGGTATCTGGAAGGTCCTCACCAGGCCCATCTTCACTCTCTCGTGCGGAGGGAGTAACGTGATATCTCTCCCTTTGAATATAACCTTCCCTCCATCTGGTTTTATGAAGCCGGATATTACGTTTACAAGAGTGGTCTTACCGCTACCGTTGGGACCTATAAGCAAAGTAATCTTACCCTTTCTTAATTTTATATTAACTTTATTTAGCGCAGTTATGCCCCCGAACCGTTTTATTAAATTCACAGTCTCTAATATTACCTCCTCCATCCCCTGAGGGGTTTGGAGTCCCTCATGCTCTTGGTTAGCGTAAGCCATGCTACTACACCCTCCGTCCCCACGGCGCGGCGGGTTTGTGAAGGGGCTATGGGAGGTGTGAATTATAGGGCCACTATAAATACACTGGTTTATCAGTGACAAAGACTTTACTTTAAAAAGAAAAATAAAAAATTATTTAAACTATTTCTTCGCAACATAGACAGCGCCGATAATTATTATAATTAATATTATTATTCCTGCTATTAATGCCGCGTTAGATCCTCCCTTACCACCCGCTTTCGCAGAGGCAGCGGTGCTGGGAGAAGAAGTCTTAGCATTAGCAGTACTGGTTGCCGGAGCGAATTTCTCATTGAATAGATCTAGGTAGGTCTTACCGTTGGGTAGCTTTATGAATTCAATCTTATTTTCTAGGCCCTTGTACTTGCCCGCCTTCACCCATGCATACTTTCCATTACTCTCGTTTTTCATTACTATCCACAAGTCGTAGTCCGCAGTTGCCCTGTCGCCTGCCTTGTTAAGTGGGAACTTCCCGGTTGCAGCGTACTTCGCAAATTCATCGCTCTGGGTTATCTGGGGGATGAGTTGCTTGACTTTGTTGACGAGGGCGTCCATATCGCTTGTTGGCCCGGCCTTGAGTATTGCTAGAGTTAGAGCGACTACTGCGTCGTGGGCTGCTAGTGCGTAGGCGTCTGGCTCTACGCCGAGCTTCTGCTTCACGTACTGTGCAACCTTAGCCTGCTCTTGCGTAGCTGCTGGGCTGAATATCGGGTTAATGAAGAGGGTCTCCGCCGCGAATGCACCGCTTACTGGGTCGTCTACTATCTCGGTTAGCAGGGCTGTTCCGTCGCTACCGATCCAGACCACTTTACTGGGGTTGGGGTATTTCCTGGCCTCGACGAAGAGGTCCTTTGCCTCATTGAAGGCTATTAGGACTACTGCTACTTCGTTCGGCTTATACTCTTTAAGTAGGTTACCTAGCTCGTCGTTTAGGTTTGTCGCGATGCTCGAGAATGCGGGGCTCTCTGCATTGTAGCTGTATATCTTCTCTACTTTGATGCCTTCGCTCTCCAGGACTTTCTTAGTGGCGTCTCTAAGGCCGTTACCCCAGGTGTCGGCCCTGTTTATAATGACGACTGCTTTAAGGCCGAGCTTCTGGGCTAGTGCTCCTATTGCCTTGCTTTGCACGTTGTCTGCAGGGCAGAACCTGAACACGTTATCGCCTGGTATTGCTAGTTCTATTGCAGTACTGCTGGGGCTTATGATTAGGACGTTTTGCTGGTCTGCTGGTCCCCTGACCTTTTTGACCTCGGCGCTAGTCATGGGGCCTACTATGAACTTCACTCCCTGGGCTACTAGGCTACTGAACTTCTGGACCGCCACGTCTGGCTTTGTCTGGGTGTCTTCCACTATTAGCTGAAGCCTGAACCAGGCGTTCTTCTCCTTCAAGTACTGGTTCATTTCTTGTACTGCGAATTCCACGGCTGCCTGGGCTCTCTCTCCATAACTCTGGAGGTCTCCGGTCAAGGGTAGTAGTGCTCCAATCTTGATAGTGACTGGTTGTTGCTGGGCCGATGCTACTCCTGCTAGTACTGGTGCTACTACGAATAATAGGGCCATTACTAGGGCTATCCACTTGGCCTTCACGATTTACACACCCCACTCTAATGGGGTTGCCTGGGGTATTCGGTTTTCATTTATAGTTTAAAAATGATGCGTTTCTCATGTGATAATATAGGATGATTACTGTGGAACTGGCTAGCGTCGCGTCGCTCTAAGCCTTGAATCCTTCCCTCTTCATGTGGGCCTTGATAGTCTTCTCTAGTTCCTCGCGTGATACGCTACCGAGTATAGTATCGACTACTTCTCCGCGCCTTATTATCACAATTGTGGGTATGTGCTGTACATTATACTTGTCCGCTATCGTATAGCTCCTGTCCACATCAACCCTGGCGAAGGCTACTCCAGGCCTAGATAGGCGGAGGGCTACATCGCGGAAGGTTTCAAGAAATGTTATGCAAGGCCCACACCAGTCTGCGGTGAAGTAGAGTACTACTACCTTGTTCTCCTTTAGGAGGTTGTCTAGGTC
>WAOR01000059.1 GCA_015521175.1 Thermodiscus sp. | reverse complement strand
GTCAGATGTGTATAAGAGACAGTAATTAGAATGCTAAATACCGATAATGTTGAATTAGTAAACAAATTTATAATTAATATTATTAAATCGAATCTTTCAAAAAAAGGAAATGATAGTCGAAGAATAGCGGAAGAAATACTATTAACTATCCTACAGAGATTATATAACAACTCAGCAACCAATAACAAGTATTCCTTGGACATTGCTTTGAGGACTAAATTATCGGATCCAACAGAGATGCTTCACCATTTGCTTACAGATTACATTTCTAATCCGTTTATCAGCAAAGTGAGTGAGAAATACCTTGCACTCAATAATAATCTGCTATTTTCACTTGCTTCAGTAGCCTACGTGTATGATAGCGCTCTACCAGCCCCGAGTGTAATTAAGAGGTGAGGAGTCTATGGTGCTTGTAGTAGATGTCTTTATTAAACCCTTAACCCGGTTAATATTCAGGGCTCCATCACCCTTCACGGCGGGCGTGCACGGTCCAGGAGCTTTTGGAATATCGTTTTCATATCCATACCCATCTACGATAACAGGGGCACTATCCAGCATTGCATACACGCGTCGGCTATGTAGTGGTGGATTGACTACGACTGCTGGTAGGGAATATGAGGACCACAGAGATTGCGTTAAGAATCTTATCTCTAAATTTTTAAATATAAATAAAAATTCTATCAAAGAAATAGTAGTTAGGACAGGGTACCTCGTTAGAGAGACTGAGAGTAAACCGGAGATCTATCCTTATATAGGGGCAAACATTTTTCCAACTATTAATGTATTAATAGAAAAAATTAAATTGAAATGGAGCAAATATAATATACCGGGGAAGAATGGGAGTACAAGGGCTTTATATGCTAAAGCAATCGAGGAGGCATATGAAGAATTATTCTCTGGAGGTACAGTTAAGGAAGGTAATGCTATCCTAGCCTACAAGAGGCAGTATAAAGGAATCGCTTTACACCGTAATACGAAGACAACCATAGCGCGTATGCTATACTCCATAGAATCGATAAATTACAAGCCGTCTGCATATATAGGAGCGACAATTATCATAAAGGGAATAAGCTCGACTAGCAATAGAGGAGAACTACAAGAAATTATCAAGTTCGGAAAGAGGGGGCTTGCCCATGTTGAAGCTAGAACATCTTCTACCATACCCTTAATCGATCATATCCTAAATAGTTCTTCGAGTTCTAGGGATTACTTGCTAGTACTTACAACGCCCGCGATTATTAGGAATCCAAGTGATTTATCCACTAATCGTGTACTGGTTATTGATAAGGAGTCCAGGATTCACGAGAAACTAGCCGATAAACTGCTAGGACGCTTCCGTATTCGAGGCGAGGTCATTTACGCTCCAAAGGCCGGTGTACTATTTGAGCACTCATTAAGGACGGTACTTCCGGGATGGAATACTGACATTAATAGACCTAGAATGCCGGGTTTATTAGTACCGCCTGGAACAGTAATCTATGTGCACGATGTTGGGCAAGAAACTATTGTAGAGACCGCAACTGAAGGAGTGGGGGAAGAATCTGATCTGGGATGGGGTAGCGTCGTACCAATACCTCTCACTTAGTAACCTTACTTAACCTTACTAGATGCTCCCCTAATCTCTGTCATGCTTATGACTGCCTCGGATAGGTCTCTGCTATAGGCTGCGATTCGCCTTATGCTGTCTAGTATTGCTGTTGTGTCTGGGAGGTAGCTTGTAATGGTTATAGCGTTTCTAGCTTTTTCTTCCTTCTCGCGGAAGGCTAGGGCTTCTTCTAGTGCTTCAATTGCTTTTTGCTTGTCGAGTAGTTGTAGGCTAGTTGAGGCCTTGTTGAAGAGTTTCTTGGCGTCTTCTAGGAGTTCTACTAGGTCGTCTGTGATTACTGCGTCTCTCCTCGTGGTTTTGAGTATTTGGGCTATGAGTACTGCGTGGTCTGCTACTCTCTCTATGCTCTTAGCGGATATTACCTTGTAGAGTATCTCAGGGAGTGTTTCTATTCCCGCTTCCTTGGGTGTTAGCTCCCCTTGGAGTAGCATTGACAGCTCCCTCATTATGAGGAGGAAGAACTTGTCTACAACTGTATCTCTCTCTATTATGCTGTCTAGGAGTGCCTCATCCCCGGTGATGAGTGCCTGGGAGAGGTTTTCAAGCATTGACCTGGTTATACTAATCATCCTGTTGAACGCCCTATCAACGCTTATCGTCGGCGGCCCCGTTATTGTGCATAATTCTATTCTACCATACTGCTCTTCTAGTATTTCGAGGCCTAGGGCCCTCTTCCTCGCCTCCTCCACGATATTGCTAACCCTGTGTATATCTACGCTTTGGTACTCTATGATTATCTTATTGTAGCCTGCGAGATACGCTGAGAGAATCTCCGTGAGTAGGAGATCAATTGTTCCAGGGTTCACCCTTATGGTCTTGACCATTTCCTCCTCCCGGCGTGCTGCGACTGGTTTAACGAGTAGGCTCCCGTCGGGGAGCCTCTCGATCTCCACCTCGGATCCTGGGCGGAGGTTCCAGGATTGTGCCCAGTCCTTGGGTAGAGAGACTATGAAGGTGGACTTACCAGTTACCTGTACCTTGCGCGTGTATGTAGCCATTACTAGTTTACCGGGACTGTGAGTAGGGAACTATAGTCTATATAGTTATGCTGGCCTCTCCTATAGCCCTCAGGGTCTCCCGGGCGATATACGTGGCGTGGTCGGCGACTCTCTCGAGCTGCCGCAGTATTAGGGCTTCCAGCGCCTCGGTGCAGGAGACCTCCTCCCTCGTGGCTATCCTCTTTAGGGCGTCGTAGTACATCTTGTCTATGCTGGAGTCGAGCTCCTCCACTCCACGGGCGAGCTCCGACTTTTTCTGGGTGAAGGCTTGGAAGGCTTTCTCTAGCATCTCCCTTGCTTTGCCAGCCGCCTCGGCTGGTAACTGATCTAGCTTTTTCTTACCGGCTAGCTCTAGGGTTAGCATTATCTCGTTGGCATACCTTGTCACCCTGAATAGGTCGTAGGAGACCTTTATGAGGGACTCCACGTATAGGAGCGTGCGGCCCAGCGGCTGCCACTTGGCTATGAAGAATAGGGCCTCGCTGTAGATTGTGTCTTTTAGGTGTTCGGCCAGGCTGGTCTGGGCTGACAGGTCCCTCGCCTTTTGGGGGTCCCTCAAGGCCTCTTCTACTGATTCTAGGGATTCGAGGGATATTTTGAAGAGCCTCCGGAGGTTGGAGATCATGTGTTCAAGGTCCTCCTCCCTACTAGATACCTCTATCATTCTAGAGCTCACCCCTGAAGAACTTCTCAGTGAGAGGGTTGGAGGGGTTCAACGCTACTTCCCTCGAGGGTCCCTGCTCTACGACGCGGCCGCCGTATAGGAATACGAGGTAGTCTGATACCCTCACCGCCTGGCTGGGCATGTGAGTCACGAACACTACCGTTATGCCCTCCTCCCTCACTAGGCTCCGGATGGCTTCTTCAATCTTAACAGCGTTCACTGGATCCACGTTAGCCGTTGGCTCGTCTAGTAGGAGTATCTCTGGCTTAACGGCTAGGGCCCTCGCTAGGCTGAGCCTCTGCCTCTGTCCCCCGCTCAGTTTGCTGGGAGGGTCCCCCAGCCTGTCTTTAACCTCGTCCCAGAGCATTGCTCTCTCGAGGGCCCATCTTACTATCTCGTCCAGCTCCTGTTTCGACCTTGCTAGGCCGTGGAGCCTAGGGCCTACTGCTACGTTATCGTATATGCTCATGTGGGGGAAGGGGTTGGGGTCTTGGAAGACCATCGTGGCCCTCCTGCGGACCTCGTAGGGCTCCATGTCCCAAACGCTCCTCCCACGGATGAGTATGTCCCCCTCTACTCTAGCCTCTGGGTTCAGGTCGAGGAGCCTGTTAATGGCCCGGAGCATCGTCGACTTACCAGTACCGCTGGGCCCCATCACCGCTGTCACAGTACCCTCGGGGCACCGGAATGATACGCCGTCTAGAATCCTCTTCCCTGCGAGGGTGACCCTGAGATCCCTTACATCCAAGGCGTAGCCCGTCACAGTATCTTCACCTCCTTAACGAGGAGTCTCGCCAAGAGCATGACCCCCACGATTATCGTCATGAGGACGAGAGCGGCGCCCCACGCCAGGTCCTGGGCGGGCTTGTATGGCATCTGGATGAACTGGTATATCATGAGGGGCACCGCTCCCCCAACCTTGTAGAGGCAGAGGTGGTAGCCCTCGTAGGCGCCTCCAACAGTAAATAGGAGGGGCGCGGTCTCCCCGGCGGCTCTTGCCAGGCCTATCAGTATTCCTACTAGTATTCCCCTCCTCGCCGCCGGGGCTATCAGGGTATATACGGTCTTAAGCCTCGTGGCCCCAAGGCTGTACGCCGCCTCCCTCACACCCTCTGGTACTCCTCGGAGAGCCTCGCTAGCCTGGACAGCCATGTATGGGAGAATTACTAGGGTGAGGGCTACCGCCCCGG
>WAOR01000058.1 GCA_015521175.1 Thermodiscus sp. | reverse complement strand
CTTCACCCGTTCTCGCAATTAGTTTTACTCTTTGCCCCATTCTAGCTATCGCTACAGCGTAGTTTGTAGCCGCTCCGCCCGGGCCGATCCACGCTCTCTCCGCGAAGATAGTCGTGTCAGGCTGCGGGTATTCTTGGATCTCGACTGTTATGTCAATGTTTAGGTTGCCTATTGAGACGTGTTCTTGGCGATGCTCGGATAAAAGTACCTCTTTCCACTCCTCCTTAAGGCTTCGTCCCACTCCCAAAGGATCCTCACCGCCTCGCTTGCAACTCTAGACGCCTCCTCGACTCCAGCATCTACGACGAACTCATCGGTTACCCTATTTGCCACTGCTGCGCATATACAACCGGCCCTAGCGCCATATATTGATGACACCGTGAATATAGCGCTTGACTCCATTTCGAAGCCGAGGACTCCTGCCGACGCAAGCAAGGGAATAAGGCTGGCCGCGGCTTGAGTGTAGAAGTTCCGGAATCCGGGCCTTCCCTGTCCCAGGTAGAAGCTGTCAGTGCTGGCCACAATGCCAACCTCGTAATCCACACCGATATTCTCCGCCGCTTCTATTAGGGCCATTACCACTTGTGGATCAGCCGCGGCCGGGTACCATTCCGGTATGTATTGCTTGCTGGCACCCTCTAGTCTGGCCGCGGCCCTTCCGATTACTAGGGTTCCAGGCTTTATGTCGGGCCGTATCGCCCCCATTGTGCCGACCCTAATGAAGGTGTCAGCGCCCACCCTAAGTAGCTCTTCCACAGCTATTATGGCGCTTGGCGCTCCTATTCCAGTACTAGTCGTCGAGATTCGCACTCCTTTGTAGTGTCCCGTGAAGGTAGTGAATTCTCTGTGGGAGGCGATTAGGCGGGCCTCATCCCAGAGGGATGATATTACCTTAGTCCTCCCGGGATCTCCTGGTAATAGGACGTATCTTGAAACCTCTCCTGGAGCCACGCCAATATGGTACTGCCGGCCCGTACGGTCTTCGGGAATAGCCGCGCTCCTTAGACCCCCGGCCAATAAAGGGCTCACCCTTGACGCTCAATACTTCCCTACGCGTGTATGCCATGTATGAAATTTAACTCTTGAAGAGGTCCTCGGAATCCTCAGTGGGGCCTAGGAGTGGGAAGCAGGCGAAACATCGGGGTTGGCATTGTGTTCGCCCTGACGGGGATAGCGCTGGGAATAGCTACACCCTACGCGCTAGCCTTCATGAACGATCAAGAGTTCATACATTTACTTAAAATCTTATTTATTATAGGCCTAGTTCTCCTGGGAGGGCTCCTCACGGCCACCGGAATAATAATAATGCTCCCCACTAGTGAGGAGGAGTGATTAGTGGAGAAGACGGATCCTAGATGGCACTCTAGAGGGAGAATAGCGTGAAGATCCTTGTCCGGAGTAAAAGAGACGCCGACGCTGTCAACGCCGTCCTGAAGCGCTTCGCCGAGGTCAGTCATTGGAGGGTGGAGAGCCTGGGAGGCCTGCGGGGCGAGAAGCTAATCCAAGAGGTACAATCGAGGATAGAACCCTTCACGATAGTCCTGCTAGGGAGGGAGGAGGCAGATATCTACCCTCTAGTTAAGCCCTTAGAGGATGAGACGCCCTTCACCGCAGTCCTCCAAGCGAGGACTAAAAGGGTGAGGAATAGTACCGTTGAAATGATCCATTCCGTTCTAACGAGGGGTAGGGCCGTTATAAGATTAAAAACTAAGTGGAATAAATCCTACCTGCTATCCGGGGCCCCTAAAGGCAAAACTATAGACCTCCCAGTCGAGCCGTATTATGATACTTTCTTCCTCTACTCTAGGGGGGCTGAGAGACTTCTTGAAACCCTTGGCTTAACAGGAAACCCCGGGCTTCTACTAGCACTGAAAGGACCTCGGGGACTGCACTACATATTCTCCGGAGATAAGCTCATAGGAAGAGTTGACTTCTCAACACCGAACTATATGATTAAACCTCGGGCCGAGAAGTATTCCGACACGATAGCTAAGACTAGTATCGAAGAGCTAATAGGAGAGAATACTAGCATACTCGAGATCCTCGAATCTAACGCCATAGAACTAATCCAAGAGGCCTACAACCGTGTCAAGCCCAGAAAAGTCATAGTCCCCGTGAGCGGGGGGAAAGACTCCTCCGCGGCCCTACTACTCGCCTCAAAAGCCCTTGACCCAGGCACAATAACGGCCATCTATGTTGACACTGGTATCGACTTCCCGGAGAACAAAGAAGCCGCCGAGAGGATTGCGAGCAAGGCAGGGGTTGATCTAGTAGAAGTGTACGCTGGGGTTGACAAGGGATTAATGGATGGGTTCCCGCTTCCTACCCCCGAGAATAGATGGTGCACTGGTAGGAAGCTGGAGGCCCTCCGTAAAACGATTGAGAAGGTTGAGCCCAGCGGCCGAGTACTCATAATTGTAGGCGATAGGGACTCTGAATCGGAGAAGAGGAGCAGGCGCCCCCTCGTTAGGATAGATAATGGGCTCCCATATCCCGCGGTTTCACCATTGAGGCTGTGGTCTGGCGCACACGTAATGGGTTATCTGTGGATGAGAGGAGGCCTTGTAAATAGCCTCTACAGTCTCGGGTTCTACCGCACGGGTTGCTATCTCTGCTTCTCGCTTAGGAGCTGGGAACTCCGCATAATGATCGAAGAGGGGATCGTATCAAGGATCATCAATAGTAGGCCCTCGCATAAACCCTTATTCGATAGATTTCTATCGCTAAAGTCTGGTGCCCCCGTTGAAGAGCGTTGAGGAGAAGCTGAGCCTGATTACGCGTAATACCGCTGAAGTAGTCACGCTTGAAGAGTTAAGAGGGAAGCTCGAGCGCGGAGATAGGCTTAAGGGATACATAGGATACGAGCCGAGCGGTATTGTGCACATAGGCTGGCTCATCTGGATAATGAAGGTTAAGGACCTAGTTGAGGCTGGGGTCGACTTCACGGTTCTCGAGGCTACTTGGCACGCGATGGTAAATGACAAGCTCGGCGGCGACCTCAGCCTTATCAGGGAGGCTACTAAGATTGTTAAGGCCGTATTTGAGGCTATGGGTGTTCCCCTTGATAAGGTGAGGTTCCTGGACGCGGAGGAGCTAGTGTCTGATAAGAATTACTGGAGCATACTACTTAGGGTGGCTAAGAAGAACACTCTCCATAGAGTGAAGAGGGCCCTGACCATAATGGGTAGAAGGGCTGAGGAGGCGGAACTCGACTCCTCTAAGATAATCTATCCACTCATGCAGGTCTCCGACATCTTTTACCTCGACCTTGACATCGCCCTTGGAGGTATGGATCAGAGGAAGGCTCACATGCTAGCCAGGGACACAGCTGAGAAGCTGAGCTTCAAGAAGCCTATAGCAATCCATACCCCGATTCTAACCGGGTTATCCGGGGCCGGCCGGATGGACGTGTCGAAGGCTGATAGAGACGAAATTTTGGCAATGACTAAAATGAGTAAGTCCAAGCCTCAGCAAACCATCTATGTACACTATAAGCCGGAGACTATCCGGGCACTGATAAGGAAGGCTTACTGTCCTAAAGGCGTTATAGAGTTTAATCCTATCATTGAAATAAATAAATATATATTATTTACACGAGAAGGCTTCCGGCTCATAGTGAAGAGACCGGAGAAATACGGAGGCACAATAGTCTACGAGCGGTACGAAGACCTCGAGAGAGACTTCATGGAAGGGAGGCTCCACCCAGCCGACCTCAAGAACGCCACAGCAGAAGCGCTAATAGAACTCCTGAAACCAATAAGGGAGAGGCTACTGAGGGACCCCTACCTAGTCCAAATACTCCGGAGGCTGGAGCCATACCACAACATTCCCCCATCCTACGCGTGGGACTAGGAAGGGTGCTCTCAAAACGTAACCTAAAAAGAGCCTATCTACACCCGCTAGTAGACTTGGCAGTAGCCTCGCGAATCCAGTGTATACGCTGAGGAGGCAGGAGGGCTACTATAAACTGTAAACGAGGTGAGGAGCCAGTGAAGTACTTAATTAAGGCTAGGCTCGAGGTCGATGGAAGAGTAGATAAACACGACGTCATAGGCGCCATATTCGGGCAGACAGAAGGACTCCTCGGAAGCGAGTTCAACCTGGAAGAGCTCCAGAAGAAAGACAAGATAGGGCGTGTACACGTCGAGATAAGATACCATGGAACCAAGACTGTAGGAACAATCATGATACCAAGCAACCTAGACAGAGTGGAAACAGCCATACTAGCCGCGATGATAGAGACCGTTGACAGGATAGGCCCCTACAATGCGAGGATCACTGTTGAAGAGATCAAGGACCTAAGGGCCGAGAAGCTAAAGAGGATCCTCCAGAGAAGTAAAGAAATACTCAAGATGATTAAAGAGACGGAGCCAGACATAAAGGAGATACTAAGAGAAGTCCAGTCGATCGAAGAGGAGAAGCCAAAGATCACGGAGTACGGTCCAGAGAAGCTTCCAGCAGGGCCCGACGTAGACAAGTCTGACACTATAATAATCGTAGAGGGTAGGGCAGACGTCCTCAACCTGCTCCGATACGGCTACACTAACGTTATAGCGCTGGAAGGGGCTAGGGAGAAGATACCCAAGACTATTATCGAGTTAGCTAAGAAGAAGAAAGCGATCGCGCTAGTAGACGGTGATAGGGGAGGAGAACTCATACTAAAGACCCTTCTAGACCAGGCCGACATAGACTACGTAGCAAGAGCGCCGAAAGGCATGGAGGTCGAAGAGCTAACGGGTAAGGAGATAGCGCAGGCCCTAGAGCAAATGGTCCCTGCAGACGTCTACAGGAAAAAACTAGGACTAACAGGCAAAGAAGAGAAACCCGAGAAGCCGGAGAAAGCAAAAGCAGAGGAGGAGAAAGCGCCCGCCAAGCCAGAGAAAGTTGGAGAAAAGGCGCCCGCACCACCTCCAGCGCCTAAGCCTGAGGCCGTAGAAGCGCCCGCTAAAAAGGTGAAGGAGGGACCCGCACAGCAAGAAGTAGCCGCTATACCCAAAGAGGTTATCGAGGAGATACCAAAGCTTAGGGGAAGCCTCGAAGCAATCCTATACGATAAGGAGTGGAAGCCTATCAAGAGGATAAGTGTGAGAGACTTGTACCCAGAGCTTCAGAAAGCGGAGCCCGGTAGTATAGCGGCCGTGGTCTTCGACGGTATAATAACGCCCAGAATCCTAGAGGTGGCCTCCGAGCGGGGCGTGAAAATACTGATAGGAGCTAGAACAGGGACAAAGCTGTCGGGTAAACCCAAGGACGTGCTATTCTTCACCTTTAACGACTTAGTTTAGCCGCCCATGAAGTCTAGAAGGCTAGTCTGCCTTCCCCCACTCTTCAACCTTTTCTCCGAGACTCCGAAGTAGGACAGTATTCTCATCGCGGCTGGCACTACCTGTTTATCAATGTAATAGTCGATATCAACGTCCTCCTTTTTAACTATGAAATAGGGCTTCGCCTTCCTTGATAGGGGGCCTGGCCCCTTGACTATTATATAGCCTATCTTCATGCCCGGAGACACTTTAATGCCCATCTTCTCCATTATTTTCGCCGCTGCAATGTGCGGCTGCTCGACAGCGTACTCGCTTGGGCGCTTGGTTAGCGTCTTCCATATTATTAACTTGCGGATATCTATTCTACCCTTGCGTAGGTTCTCGATTATCCTTCTAACATAGTCTATGGCCTTGTTCACGTCGCCTGTAGATAGGATTATTTCGGCTACTTTCATCTGGGTTTCTTTTGCTAGCTCGCTCCAGTCTCCTCTAACTGCCTCGAATCCTACGACGTCTATTCTCCCATCTATTGTTAGGCCCACATACCTCTTCTTGGCCTCGGTGAAGAATACTTTCTTATATATTTTATCTATTTTTATCTCAAATCCCAGCTCGCTCTCAACCCACCTAATTAGCTCCTCGACCTTTTCTGGATCATAAGTGACGAACAGGCTGTCGGTGTCACCATAGATAACACTGAGCCCTAGTTCTCTAGCCTTCTGGATTGCCTTCATAATGAGGTGCCTACCCCAGGCCGTGACCGATTCGGCGCACGCCTTGCAATACCAGCGAGCATGGGGCCATCCCATGTAGCCGTAGGAGGCGTTGGCGAGGACCTTTACCGCCTTCTGCCTCTCGTTGAGAAGCCTATACATGGGAGAATCCACGGGATATTTCTTCATCTCATCCTTAATCCTCTTACGTATTACTAGTAGCTTCTCGACTACGATTTTGAAGAATCCTGGAGGCCTCTTGCGGAACTTGTGGCCCACGTCGGGCGCTACATATACCTCCTCGTCAGGCACTTTCTCTCCTGGCTTGACTAGCGTGTCTGGGCCTACGTTGTAGCGGACCATTATGTTCGGGTACATGCTCGCGAAGTCTAGAACGGCTATGTTCTCGTGGACCCCAGGCTTGGGGCGTAATACTATCGCCCCCGTGTAGGATTCCTCAAGGCGTTCTACACGATTTGGCACGAGCTCGCCTAGCTTGTAGGCTTCCCTTATCAGCCTCCACTCGAGGCGGAAGCCCACGCTGGCGGCCATGACCTGGTCCAGGGGTAGACCGCTGACCTGGCTGAGCTGGGCTCCGAAGGGGAGGAACTTGTCAGTGAGGCCTAGCGTGGAGACCACGTCGTCCTTAGCGTATCTGAGGAGTATTGGCCTCTTCTCAGGGTCGTCCCAGTACTCGCTTATCTGCCACCATTCGAGTATAACCCTCTTCTCCTTGGGCATCACTCCAAGGTAGTCTGCCACTTCTTCTAGTGTCTTCATCTTGACCTCGTGTATCTCCTCCGCAAAGTCGTAGAGGTCTACGTTGAGCCTCCCCGCGATACTGATATGCCCGTAGACGCTGGGAGTTGGCGGGGAGTTGGCTTTTCTGCCTACGTCCAGCTTTATTCCCAGTACCTTCGACCTGTCAACAAGGTAGGGCCAGTCGAACCTGTTCTGGTTGTACCCGACTATAATGTCGGGGTCGTACTCTTGGATCTTCCTTACGAATCCCCGGATCACTGGCCTGTCATCCTTATCCTTTGCCGTTAGGAGCTCGGCATCGTCCATCTCTGGGGTCATGTAGCCTATAATGATGACGGGATCCCTCTTGGGGTCGGGCGTTCTCTGGGGGTTATAGACTTCTATATCGAAGGCTAGAAGTCGGAGACCCTCGAGAGGGTCAACAGACTCGTAGCCCTCTGCCTCCTCCAGTTCCCCTTTGATAATGTAGAATGCATCGGCTCTAAGGGAGGGCGGCTTAGGCTTCTCCTCAACCTCGGCCTTATACCATCTCAACGGGTAGATGTTCTTGTCGATTAGGTATCTCATGGTGAAGCGTATATCGGCTTCGAGTACCTCCCTCACGCCTGGTATCCTAGCCGCTAGCTCTCGATAGTCACGGACTGCCTTAGGTATCATTGTTTCTACTCTCAGCGCCTTAACTCTCCTACCTATGTACTTCTTCTCTACGAGTTCAATGCTAGTGATGGGGCTCGAGGGCTTGGATAGTTTCCTCAAGCTAGCCGCTACCTCTTCCGGGTCGTAGCCGTCTTCCAATAGGGCGTAGAAGTAAGGGCGGAACCCCTTGTAGTGTAGGAGTGCCCTGCGGCCATCATCCATTCTAGCCCAGATAACTATCACAGGCTCCCTGCCTATGACGTCATAAGTCGCATCCAACAGTTGGAAGACCTTCTCCAAAACTAGACCCCATGATAGTAGAGGGTTCTAGCACCCAAATACCTTAGAGTATCTCAGTGCGGGGGTGGGCGGGGACTGTGCCGAGACTACACTTAGCCTTCGAGGGGATTGATGGTAGCGGGCTAACAACCCATTCAAGACTACTCGTTGAGAGGCTTAGCAAGAGAGGATATCGTTCATTCTATTCAAAAGAGCCAACTAATGGCCCCATTGGTAGGCTGATAAGAGAGCTCCTAGCCAGCCGAGACGAGCCGGACCATGTAATGATGGCCCTGCTCTTCGCCGCTGATAGGAGGTGGAACTACTATTCCTCTCCCAACAGTATCCGGGGCATGCTGGAGAGAGGCTATATCGTCGTAAGTGACAGGTACAAGTACTCGAGCATAGCATACCAGGGAGCCTTCGCCGGGATAGACTGGGTTTGGAGCATTAACTCGAGGGTCCCCCATTCTGACGCCATAATCTACATCGACGTACCGGTTGATGTCGCCCTAAGGAGAGTGAGGGAACGGGCTAGGAATGGAGCGGTTATAGAGGCCTACGAGGAAAGAGCCTACCTAGAAAAGATAAAGGAGGCCTACGAGGAGGTTCTGGAGAGGGCAGCCAACGAGGGTATAATCGTAAAGAGGGTACCAATGGTTGAATCCGGGAGAGAACGCCCTATAGAAGACGTAGCAGACGAGGTGTTCGACTTCGCCCTCTCACTAGTGGAGAGGATCTAAGCCTTACTCTTATACACTCGTACCACGCCACTTGACAGTACTTCAACCTGGTCGCAGTCGCTTATAGCGGATAAGGCCCCCATTACACGATCCACCAGGGGTATCCCTGCTAGAACCGCTCCAGCCACAAGGATGGGGTCCGCATCATTCTCCACTATAATAGCCTTTGGAGCCTTGCCGTAATACTTCAAACCGTATATCGTGTATGAGCCGACCGTGGACCCTCGAGGCCTCCCGATAACTAGAACCCTGCCAGTAATGCTTCTCCCATCGTTCAGGGTCCCCGTCTTGGGGTCAACCTCTCCATAGAAGCTGAGGGCTTCTACTACCACTGCTTTACCAGTTGCATTGCCCTCCACTAGAACCCTACCCTTCAGGGAGACAGCTTGACCTTCCACCTGCTCACACCCCTTTCACAGCAATTCTTGCGAGATCTTCGAGCGGTACTAGGCTGACCTTCATTCCCCTCTTGGAGAGGTAGAAGAGTGCCTTGTAGCTATTTGTGGCGACACGGGTTCCGGGCTGGCCGAAGGGTG
>WAOR01000057.1 GCA_015521175.1 Thermodiscus sp. | reverse complement strand
GGTGACGTGTACCACTGTTATGTCCTCCTCTTTGTGTATCGTTGAGAGTAGCCTCCTTCCCGCTTGCCTCGAGCCAGGGTCTAGGTTAGCTAGTGGCTCGTCTAGTAGGAGCACTCTCGGCTTCACTGCTAGAGCCCTGGCTAGCGCAGCCCTCTGCTGTTCTCCACTGCTTAGTGTAGAGGGCTTCCGGTCAAGGAGGTGCTCTATTCCAAGCCTACGGGCGAGGCGCTTGGCCCTCTCCTCCGCCTCCCTCCTCGGAGTGCCTCGGACCTCTTGGGGGTAGACTATGTTCTCCAGCACCGTCATGTGGGGCCATAGGGCGTAGTCCTGGGGGACTAGTGCGAAGCCCCTCTCCTCGGGTGGGAGGTGGTCGATCCTTCGACCGTCTAGGATTATCTCTCCCCGCCTCAGCTTCTCCAGGCCAGCAATGGTCCTTAGTAGTAGGGTTTTACCTGCCCCGCTGGGCCCCAGAACGACTAGGTAGTCTCCCCGCTCGGCTTCGAGCCTCTCTACCTGGAGCCGGTAGTTCTCCTTTTCGAGGAGTATGTTCCTGGCTACTAGGCTCACTTCCCAGCCACCACCCTTAGGGCCGTGAAGGCTAGAAGGGTTATCCCGGCGTACAGCGCTGCTAGAGCTGCGGCTACCCTGAGACCGTATATTGAGAGGTACTCGAGTATGAGAATGTTCACTGTCTTAGGGTAGTAGGCCACTACTAGGAGTGCTCCGACCTCGCTGAGGCCGCGGGCCCATGCCAGTATTGACCCGGCGAGTATGCTCCTCCAGGCCAGGGGCAGTGTTATATCCGTGAATATCCTCGACTGGGGGACCCCCAGTGTTCTAGCTGTCTCCTCAAGGCTAACCGGTATGGACTGGATTCCGACCTTGACCGTGTCTACCAGTAGGGGGGCGCTGACGAAGGCCATGACTAGGACCACGCCTAGGAGGTGATCCTTCACAGCCAGGTCTAGGCGGCTTAGCGCCTCGCCTATGGGGGATGAGGGGCCGTAGGCTTCGAGAAGCATTATACCAGCTACAGTGTGGGGGAGCGCTAGTGGTATGTCTACAATAGCTTCTACAATGCTCTTACCTGGGAATCTGTGCCTGGCTAGAACGTAGGCTAGGGGGACACCCAGGGCTAATAGCAGGATTACGGCTAGTAGTGATGCTATCAGGGTTGTCTCGAGGGCTCTCGCTACTTCGCCTCTTAGCTCGGGACTACCGAGGAGGTCCTCGATGCTGGCTGGGGGAGTCGCGATGTAGAGGGCTATTATGGGGGCTAGTATGTAGAGGAGTAGGAGGGATGCAAGCCCCGAAAGGATTACCAGGCTTGGCTCCAGCCTCATCTCTGGCCCTCCTGCCCGGTCCATGGCGGCGTGCCGTTGATGATCGGGGGGTTCAGCGGGTTGAACCCGTACTCTGCTAGTATGTCGCCGCTGTCGAGGATGTACTGGGCAAGGTCGACTGCCTGGCTACCGGAGTCCTTGATAGTGGTTAGGCCATAAGCTATGCTGTGCATTGGGATGGCCTTGGCGTCCTTGGTACCCGCTAGAACTAGCACTACTACCCTCGAGTAATAGTTGTCCATGTCTTCGCGGGAGAGGGAGGCCCACCCGGGTAGCTCCACGTAGTTTAAGTGATGTTGGACGGCCTCGTTCTTGTATAGGAGGGCGTAGTCCACGGCTCCCTCCTGTAGTAGGGCTATGAGCTCTATGCTCCTCGGCCTCACGACTAGAGGGTCCCTCGGAGTGTAGCTGGCGGGAATGTATACCTTGAGGGTCCCGTTAACTAGGCTATAGTGGCTCCCCGGTATGCCCTTCACAACTATATCATCTAATAGGCTGGTGTTGTTGTCGTGGAGGGCTACTAGTCCTATAACTCCTATGGCCCGATACCCGCAGGGGTCCCTATTAGGATCGCTGATACCCAGAGTTGCCTTTCCACCTGCTACCTCCCTTAGGATGGCCTCGTAGTCTCCCGGCGGCCTCGTATTATTATTCCATGCAATGACCATCTCGTTGGAGGCGAAGATTGCGTACCAGTCCGCCTTCCCCGCGGGGTATAGGTACTCCGGTATAAGCCTGTAGTCGGCAACCACTAACACGTTGCAGTCAAGCCCAAGCTCCGAGACGCCTCGGACCAGGTCGAGGCTACCCCCCATCCTCACGTGAACCACTACGTCATGACTTCTAGCATAGTTCTCGGAGAGGACTTTCACAGGCAAGGACATGCTACCTGCTGAACACACGTTAACTACTCTGCTCTTACCGGTGTTGCGGAGGCTTAGTGCTGCTACAACTGAGACCATTACTATTACTAGTAATATTCCGGCTAGGAGGCTTCTCTTCACTTCCCCGCGACCCACATGTTTCTTGGGTCCGGGGTTCCGAGATATAAGCGTTATACGGTACCGGATAACGGGAAACGGTGATCCTAGCCGATAACTAGCCCACCGTAGTCTCTGGGTACCCGGTAACCTTCGAAGCTCCCTGCTAGCCTACTAGCCCACCGTAGGATCCCGGTTACAAGCTCCCTACCCTCCCCGGACTCATAGAACCTCCGGGATACGACTAGGTCATAATGCTCCCACCTCACATGTGTATAGTACAGGCCGTAGAGGTTGGATGCGTGGCGTAGGCCTAGGCCCACGTCAGCATCTCCCCTGCTAACCGCCTCCGCGACGTCTAGGTGGGTCTTGTATACCGTATCATACCCCCTAACCCTTACCGGTATCTCCTCTGGGGGGACCCCCAGCTTCCCGGCCCACTCGGAGAGGAGGTAGTCTAGGAGTATCCGCGTCCCGGATCCCGCCTGCCTGTTGGCAAGCCTCAGCTCCCCGCTGAGGAGGCCCCTGATAATCTCCTCCAGGCTCATGGGCCTCCTGGAGAGGAACCCCTGCGCCCTCTCATACCCCCTTATGAGTACTCCGGAGCCGTGTAGGCCCAGGCTCTCGAAAGCCCTAGTATTGTACTCTCCGGTCTCCGGGTCCAGTATATGTATTCCGGCGAGGTCGCAGTCCCCCATGACAATACAAGCAAGTCCACCAGCGGACCCCGTCCAGTGTAATTCGATGCGTGCCCCATGCTCTCTCATCTTGCCCAGGCTAGTAGATAGGAGGAAGTCGTGGCTACCCGATACGATAATGCTTTCAGCCTCCCCGAGGGTCCCCCTCCTAATAGGCCTGAAGGGCTCACCCGTCAGCCTCCGGTACTCCTGTAGGTACCGGTCTAGTAGCACCCTGCCCGTGCTCGTCAGGCGGGCCC
>WAOR01000056.1 GCA_015521175.1 Thermodiscus sp. | reverse complement strand
TATACGCTGAGGATCAGGGCGGAGTGCCCCTACCCGTGACATATACGAATACCACCGCCACCGTAACCGTCTACGGCCCAGGAACCATTACCGTCAGGTACTACACGCTAGCCCTAACCTCTAAGACCAATTATTCCTGGAAGCTCGCTCTCACACCGCCCTGCACTACGATAGTAGTCTTGCCCGGGGACGCTGTCCCCATAAGGGTACAGCCGACGCCCACTCCCACCCTCTACAAGGGGCAGGCGGCCCTCCGGTTCCCAGCTGGAGAGAAGATACTAATCGACTACTACATAATACCGGGGGGAGCCGCTCAATCGCCTGCAACAACCGGGCAGCCGTCAGGCGCCACCAGTAGCCAGAGCCCTGGGGGGCCGGGCCAGCCCGGCTCAACAAGTACTGGGACCTCTAGAGGTAACAGTGCCCTCTGGGCAATTATAGCTATAATCATACTATTAATCGCTGTTTTCATAGGATTCTCCTATCTCAGGAGCACGCGCAGGGTAAGCGGCTCCAACACGACCAGCCAATCCAGCGTTGAAGCGACGAGCAGCCGGCTAGACGAGCGTGATAAAAAGATACTGGAAGCACTCCGGGAGAGGCCTATGACTGCTGTCGAACTACAGCAAGCCACGGGAATACCGAAGACACCGCTCTATAGAAGGCTTAAGAAACTACTAGAGGAGGGGCTTATCGAGTATTATGAGGAGAACGGTGTCCGCGTCTATAAGTTGAAGGCTCAGCAGTAATCCCCCAGGTTTTATTCAGCCACTTCTACCTTTATACATACGGGTGATTCCTCCTGGGCTACAAGCGCGTGCGGGTCCGGGGAGCTATCCTAGAGTCGTTCCGCGCCCCCTTCAGGGTAGGCGAATACGAGTACCAAGTGCCGGATGACTGGGTTGAGGTTGAGGTTAAGGCCGTCGGGGTCTGTGGAAGAGATCTAGTCGTGTGGAAAGGCGGATTCCGAAACCTGAGGCCTCCCCTACTATTAGGCCATGAAGTGTTCGGCTACGCTGACGGAGAGCCCGTAGGCGTCTACCCCGCCATAGTCGTATCAGAGGAGTGCAGGAGAAGAATGGACTCCGATCCTGGAGCGGTGTGCAACGTCGGAGAAGCCCTAGTACTGGGTGAGCAGTTGCCCGGCGGCTATGCCGATAGGGTCTACGTTCCGGAGTGGAATCTTGTTAGGCTCCCAGACGATGACTTCGATAAGTATGCCGCGGCGGTTTGCGGCGTGGCGACACTAATGCATGCCTCTAGGGCGGCTAGAGTTGCCGCAGGTGATAAGGTTCTCGTTACTGGTGCTAGTGGCGGGGTGGGTATCCATGGGGTGCAGTATCTCCGCCTGATCGGGGCCGAGGTCTACGCGTACACTAGGAGTAAGGAGAGGGCCAGAGTCCTGGAGAGCCTCGGGGTTAATGCTGTGACGAGCCTCTCCTTCTATAGGGAGGCCGGCCGTGTTGACGTCGTCATGGAGCTAGTGGGAAAGTATACCTTTAACGATTCTATGAGGGCTCTCAGGCCTCGTGGTCGAATGGTATTGATAGGCAATATCTCCGGCGAGCCCGTGCCCATAGAGAGACCCGCACTGCTTGTCATGAGGGAGCTAGAGATCCATGGGAGTGCTGCCTTCTCTAAGAAAGAGTATGAGGCTGCAGTCCGCCTTGTGGGGAGTGGCTTGGTTAAAGCCTTCTACAAGACATTCAGGCTCGACGAGGTAAATGAGGCCTACAGGATCGTCGAGTCTGGAGAGATCCTGGGTAGGGCTGTGCTTAAACCCTAGCTTGACGGGGTGGGGCAGAAGCGGAGGAGGCCCCTCTCTACGGCGTCCGAAAGGCTGTGGGCAACGATGAAGCCGTCGGTATCGCTTGGAGGCTCCTTGGTGACTCCTGTGAGGACTAGGAGTCCTGGGATTCCTGCTTTCCTAGCCATGTCCATGTCTATCTCCACTCTGTCCCCCACCATTACGGGGTTTCTCGGTCTACCCGCACGCTCGAGGGCTAGGTCTAGGATTCCTAGCTCTGGTTTACCAGCGTTGAAGTCCGCTTTCCTGCCAGTGCTTGTCTCGAGGAATGATACTATTGCACCCGCCCCCGGTATTGTTCCCCCTGTTACCGGGTAGGCTGGGTCTCTATTGGTTATGAGGAAGAAGGCGTTTCTCCTGGTTAGTGCTTTGTGCGCGGCTGAGAGCTTATGGTATGTTATGTTCCTGTCGAGGCCCACTACTACTGTGTCCGCATGCCTCCACTCTGTCGTGCTGAGAGGGGTGTGACCCGCTAGTACTAGCTCCTCGACCAGGCCCTCCTCTCCAACGACGAGGACTTTTGAGGGCCCCCTGGTTCTGCGGAGCCATTCCGCCGCGCTGTAGGCGCTGTTAACTACTTGTTCCACGCTTATCCTCCTGCCTATGGCTTCGGATAGGAGGAGAGAGTATACTCTCCTGCTTCTCGTTGCATTATTAGTGAGGAATACTACCGGTATTCCCTCGTCGTAGGCTCGCCTTATTACCTGGATATTCTCTTCTATTAGCGTGCCTTCCAGCCATACGACCCCATCCACGTCGAGTATTAGTGCATCTACGCAGTAGCCCTCCAAGCCAGCTCCACCCTTGATTACCGAGATAGGCTATTCTTAATCATTGTTATGAGCTCTCCCAGCTTCTCCCGTGGAACCCGGAGGCTAGCCCTGGTCTTCCCGCCTCCTCCCCTACCACCTAGCTTCCCCGCTAATTCTCTCACGAGCTTGCCTAGGTTCACGCTCGCCTTAGGGCCGGCCGCTAGTTCTACCTGTACTTGACCGTTAACACTATAGTAGAATACTACTATTCCATCTGCTACCCGGCTCGTCAGCTTCTTCATTATCTCCTGGAGTACTCTTTTATCAGTATCTGGGGCCTCAGCGATGACTATCCTAGCATTCTCCAGCTCCCTCTCTAACGAGGCAACCTTCTCCTCCAGTAGCCTCTTATACTTTGCCTGGAGCTCTCTTAGCTCATCGACTAGAGTCTTAGCCCTCGCCTCTAGGTTGTTTGGATTAGCGTTTAGGGTTTCCGACAGGTTTAGGATCTTGTCCTCTAATCGTGCCGCCTCCTCGTATACCCTGGTTCCGGCCACGTATTCGAGCCTGACAACTCCGTCTTGTATTCGGTAGGCTCCTATGATCTTGATCGCTCCCACCTCACCTGTGTGCTCGAGGTGTGTTCCCCCGCATGCCTCAACGTCCCAGCCCGGTATTTCTACGAGCCTTATTGTTGGAGTCATTGGCACGCCGCCTTGGTATATCCTGAAGCCGTACTTCTCCTCTGCCTCGTTCCTTGGCAGCTCCATGAACCTCAGCTTCCTCCTGTCATCGACGATACTGTTGGCTAGCTCCTCTATTCTCCGTATCTCCTCGCGGGTTAGGGGTTTGTGGTGTGTTATGTCGAGCCTCGCCTTCTCCGGTGTTTTCTCGGCTCCAGCCTGCCATACGTGGTTTCCTAGAACCCTCCTAGCTGCTCCTAGGATGATGTGGGTGCTCGTGTGGTGCCTCATCAACCTGTAGCGCCTGGCCCAGTCAATGGACCCCTTAATGGTAGAGCCTGGCGTGGGCCCGGAGGGTCCCTCGGTTTTGACTATGTGGATTACCCGGTCGTTGACTTTCTCGACTCTTACGACTCTAGCCTTCCCGCCTTCCCACTCTATAGTTCCTGTGTCGTGTAGTTGCCCGCCGCCGGTGGGGTAGAATGCTGTCCTGTCTAGGATTAGGTATTCGCCCTTTACTCCTAGTACTTTAGCGGTGAACTCTCTCATGTACTGGTTCTCGTAGTAGAGCTTGCGTGTCGGCGGGTATTGGAGGGCCCACTCGGCTATCTCCTCGGGTATGTTTGCTGATTCCCCTACTCTCCTCACTCTCTGCGGGGCTTTGTGCCTTGATGCTACGATGCTGTAGAAGTTGTGTGGTATCTCTACAGGGACGCCCATTTTCTCGGCGACTGATGCGACTATCTCGGGGGGTATTCCGTGGCTGTCGTAGAGTTTAACTAGGTCGTCTAGTGCGAGCTTCTTCTTTTTCCTGAGTAGCTTGCGGACTAGGGCTTCTCCTCGGGCCAGGGTCTCCCTGTAGCGCTTCTCCTCCCATTGGACGGCGTCTATGATGTAATCCCTGTTTTCCTCGAGTTGCGGGTAGTCCCTCCTCCAGTAGTCCACTTGCCAGTCGACTAGCTCGGCTAGGCTAATCTCGACGCCTAGGAGCCTGGCTTGGCGGAGGGCCCTCCTGATCACGAGCCTCGCAAGGTAGCCTTCCCCTGTGTTGCTGGGTACTACCCCGTCTCCGAGCATTAGGGCTATGGTCTTGGCATGGTCTATTATACTGTAGAGCCTCGCCTCCCTCTCGAGCACACTCCTGGCCTCATCTATGGGTATCCCCGATAGGCTCGACACCCTCTTGTAATATGCTTCAACGCTCGCTGGATCCTCGGGCTCGAGGTTGCCCGCCGCCCTGAAGGCCGCCCATAGGAGGTCCTTGCTAGGCTCCTCTACTCCCAGGGCTTCCCGGTACTTGTCTAGGAGTCTCCCATATATTGCGTGGAATGCTGTGGGGGTCTTCTGGGTGAACCATGCCATTCTCTCGACGCCGTAGCCTGTGTCGACTATTTTCAGGGGAATCTCCTCGTACCTGCCATCCACCACCCTGTACTTCATGAATACGAGGGTTGCGAGTTCTAGGCCTCCGACCGTGACTTCGAAGCTGGAGCCCGCGTTTCCTCCTCCCTCCCACCAAGACTCCTTGAAGACTATGTACTCGCCCGGGATGCCTAGTCTCTCTGTGAAGAACTCGTAGGCGTATCTCACCGTCTCCTCTTTCCAGTACACCTTCTTGTCGGGGTAGTTGAAGGCGTGGTGGGCCGCCATTTCAAAGCTGGTGAGGTGTCTTCCAATGGTCAAGCCTACATTGTCTATGTCCTCAAGCCTTATACTAGGCTGGCTAATGGTTAGGGGGTTAGCCGGCGGGGGGACGACGCCGCTCGTGACGTGGGGCTGGAATACGACTATGCTCGCTATCGTGAGGTATAGGTCCTCCCTCCAACGGGCGACCACGGGCCTAGGCTTAATCCTCGCGTGGCCATGTTCCTCGAAGAATGATAGGAACTCCTCCCGCGCCTCACCCACAGTGAGAGGGTCTCTCGAGGGGATCTTGTCGAACCAGTAGTCTACGCAAGGGGTGTCCTGCGGCTCCTCGAAGTCCGGGTTGAGGGTCCAGAAGTACTCTCCACACCGCTTGCCTTTCTTCCGGGTGAAACCTTTTTCCTTGAAGAAGTCCAGCATGTACTCCTTCTCGTCGGCTAACACCATGCCTGGTACTCCCAGCCTAGTGGAAAGAGCTGGTGGCTTAAGAAGTTGTTATGGGGGGTCGAGGGTTCTAGAAGCCGAAGAGGCCTCCTAGGCCTTCCGAGAGGTCGACTTCTTGTTCTTCCTCTTTCTCCTCTTCTTCCTCTTTCTTCTCCTCCTCGGCTTCGGCCTGTGCCGGTGCTGCGGCTGGGGCAGCGGCTACTGCGGCTACGGGGGCTGCTACTGCTGACTTGAGTACTTCTTCGAGGTTGATCTCGCTTAGGCTTGCTACTAGCATCTTTATCTTGGCCTCGTCTACCTGGAGGCCTAGGGCTTCAATGACCTTCTTGAGGTTCTCCTCGTTTACCTCCTGGCCTGCGTAGTAGAGTGCTAGGGCCGCGTGGATGTATGCCTTGCCTTCCTGAGCCATTCACTCATCACCCCAGGTATCCGGGAGAGGGGCTGTGTTGTGGAGGATAAAAAGACTGTGGGCTTAGAAGCCGAAGAGGCCTCCTAGACCCTCGGAGAGGTCGACTTCCTTCTCCTCTTCTTCCTCTTCCTTTTCCTCTTCCTTCTTTTCTTCCTCGGCCGGCTTCTCTTCTTGGACGGGCTGGACTACTGGTACTTCCTCTATTCCCAGCTCCTTCGCCTTGTCTCCGAGGGCTGCGATTACTGCTAGGGCTTCTCCAGCGGCTCTTCCTATCACGTACTCGGCGACGTCGGGTGTTAGGAATCCGGTCTCTCCAGCTATGGCTCTTATTGCCGCTTCAGCCTTTGCTAGGACCATTTCTACTGCTTCTGGTACCGGCAGGTATACTATCTCGGCTGCTAGGCCTAGGGCTTCTCTCACCGCTTCTAGCACGTCGTTCTTGAATTGTTCTAGGTCTACTATTAGCTCTTCCCTCGGTATGAACACGCCGTTGTCGTAGGCCGCCTTTAGCTTGAGGCCTACTTCGAAGGGCTGGATTCCTAGTTGTTGTAGTAGGCCTGCTAGGTCGGTGCTTATAACGTCTCCCGGCTTCGCGACGACGGTGTCCTTCTTAACGTATACTGTGCCTTTCCTTATCTCGTAGGGGATCCTTAGCTTCCCGAACACGCTGAGCATTGGCCCAGGCGTTATTCCCGTGTCTCCCTCGGGGATGACTATCTCCCTATCGGTTACTTGGCCGGGCTTTGCTGGTACTGGGACTTTCTCGCTCTCTATGAGCCTTGCCATCTTGAAGGGGTTCATGTCGGTGAAGAGGAGCATTGTACTGCCCGTTAGGTATTTTTCTAGTTCTTCCTTGTTGACGCCTGCTCTCTCCGCGGCCCTCAGTATGAGGTTCTTCTTGGCGACTTTGAAGACTATCTGCTTCCTGAACTTCTTCCGGATTAGTTGGAGCTGCTTGGTCGGCATCCCTGTCAGGTCGGCTATGCCTACGACTGGGTATTTCCTGAATAGTTCCTCTAGCTCTGCCACTACCCTCTTCTTCCACTCGGGTATTTCCCTTCTCTTCCTCTCGTGGATAGCCTTCATACTCATAGCCGCCACCCCCTTAGAGCGTGACCTGGACAGGCGGGCCCATTGTCTTCTTCACGTAGATCTTGGCGATCTTGTTGGCTCCCAGCTTGTTCTCCACAGCACTTACCACGGCTTTGATGTTCTCGGCTATGTCTTCTGGAGTCATGTCTTCTGTGCCGACCCTGGCCATGACTTGGGGTTGGTTCCTGGTCCTAACCCATACGGCCTTCTTGAACTTCTCGACTAGCGCGGCTATGTCAGCGTTCGGCGGTATGGGTGTTGGGGCTTTGCCTCTGGGGCCTAGGGCGGGGCCGAGTATTCCTCCGGCGAGGCCCATTAGCGGGGCCATTACTAGGACCCAGTCGCACTTCTTCGCTAGTTTCTTGACAGCCTTCTTGTTGCCACGGAGCTTTTGTAGCTCGTCCCTGTTGAGAACTGTCAGGCCTAGTTCTCTGGCCTTGACCTCCATGTCGCCCTGAGCTACCACGCATATTGTTGGCTCCTTGTTGGGCTTCTTTGGGAGGTATACGATCTCTCTGATCCTGCCCTCGGGGCTGCGGAGGTCTACGTCCTTTAAGACTACTATGACGTCGACGCTCTGCTTGAAGTTCCTAGGCTTGCCTAGCTCGAGGGCCCTCCGGACAGCCTCTACTAGCCTACCGTCAGCTGACAATCCCGGTTACACCTCTTCTTTCGGGCCCCTCTAGGGGGACCCTCCTCCCCGGAGGCTCGGGGAGTCGATTCTAGGAGGAGCTTGGGTGAGGGTTTAAGAAGGTTAGGCTCCTTCCTCGGCCTCCCACTGCTCCTCGTACTTGGCTAGGAGGGCGTCGTATAGGCCCTCGTCTACCTCCCTAGTGACCTCTTTGGGGTCTTTGCCGTCAACGGTTATACCGATGCTCCTAGCTGAGCCGAGTATTGTTTTTACCCCGGCCTTCAATGTCTTGGCTAGTAGCTGCGGCTTCTTCTGGAGTGTTATCTCGATTATCTTCTCCATTGGGAGGTCCCCTATCTTCTGGTGCATTGGGTCTCCTGGAGGCTCCTTTGCCCCAACCGCCTTGAGTAGTAGGGCTGTAGTAGTGGGTATGCCTACCTCTATACGGTATTTCTTCGTCTTGGTATCTATTATTATCTTGACTGGTATAGTCATTCCCTCGAACTGTTTCGTCTTCTCGTTGATCTCGTCTACGACCTGCTTAACGTTTAATCCGAGCTGCGATAGCATAGGGCCAAGTGGCGGCCCAGGCCTCGCCCTACCACCCTCAACTTGCACAGTGACGATCTTCTCCGCAGGCACGGTCCATTCCCACGAGGTGCCTGTGCTTTCAGCATATTTTAACTCTCCGCGCCTAGCAGGTTTGGGTTTAAGACCGGGGTTGAGGACCGCCATGGAGAATAAGCTGGCCTCCCTCATTGAGAGAATAATACTTGTCAGGTTCCTCGCCGCCGCTCGCCGCTACTATAGGCTCGGCTACCTGGCGGAAGCAACGGGTATCGACGCCTCACTCCTATCAAGGTACTCGACCGGGCGAATGATACCGAGTGATAAGATAGCCGGCGAACTACGGGAGAAGATTCGGAGAGTCGTGGATGTTGGGAGGATTATTCTCGAGGAAGCTACCGGGCCTAACTGGGTGCTTGATCTAAGTTACCCACTTATGAAGAAGGAGGTGCTGGATCTCGCCGCTATAGAGTTGTATTGGAGGATTAAGGGCTGGGGTGTTAATAAGATATTGGTTCCAGAGACTAGTGGTGTCTCGCTCGCGACTAGGCTGGCTCATTATCTGAACGTTGACGTTGTGATAGCTAGGAAGAGGAAGGTTAATCCCGGCATTAGGTGGATCGAGGAGCATGTGGCCGCCCCTCCTAACATTAGTAGGAGCCTCTATGTTCCCGAATCCTCCATTAGGAGGGGGGAAAGAGTTGTCGTGGTAGATGATTTCATTAGGTCCGGGTATACGCTTGCATGCGCACTCCGCCTAGTCGAGAAGGCTGGAGGCGTGCCGGCTGGGGTCGCCTCCCTGGTAGTGTTTGGTGACGAGTGGAGGAGGCTTGTAGAGTTGAGGAACGTGGAGGCTCTTGCATGGCTGGAGTCTAGTGCCTCTCTTCAGCGGGCCTGACCTGTTCTAGGGGGACTGTGACTATCATCCTGAAGTCGGATTCTAGGAGTACTAGGTCTACTTCGCCCCTCTGCTCGTATACCTCGACAACTCTCCCCCTCATACCCCTGAAGGGGCCGCTAATGATCTCGACGATCTGGCCCTTCTCCACTGTGGGTATTTCTACTACTGGGGCGGCGAGTTTTACTGCTTCCTCCTTCTTGATCAAGACGGGCCTTCTCCTCTTAACGTCCCTGAGCCCCCTGATTAGGTCGTAGAGGTCGCCGGGATCGCCTACCTCTACTACGACAACTCCTCTCAGCTCGGGGGGGACTATTATGCTTCTAACGTCTAGGCCTAACGCTTCCGTCCTCTGCTTCATCATGAGCGCTACTCTAGCCTCGGTACCGCCGGTCACGTATACTGCGTAGAAGCGTGAAGGCTTAGCCGGCCTCTCCTCCCCTGACACTACCACGTCACCACTTAGGCAGTTGCGAGGACGTATACTAGGTGGATTATGTATGCTATCCCTCCCACAAGGGTGAACCCGAGGAAGTTCAGCTTGGTTAGGAGCATGAACTCCTCTTCATCCGGCCTCCTAGCTAGTACAAGTATTCTCTTCCACGCAGCCCAATACTCCCTCATCTTCTCCAGCAATACTATTCTCCCCCACTCGAGTCCCGAGAGGTCAGGGCGCTAGCTCGAAGACCTCCGGGTCTATTCCTCCCCTTATGAGTTTATCAAGGTATTCCTTCCTCAGGCTCCTCTCCTCTACTTCCCCACGGGGCTCTTTCTCCCTCCACACCCTAGCCCTAAACCTATAGACTCGGGTCGCCGGGTCGAGCCAGCAGTCGGGCCATAGACTGGCCTTAACGCATGTTTCTGATAGGAATGTTACGCGGTCCCATACATGGTCTACTGGAACACTGGGGAGTAGGAGTCCGGCGTAGGGAGGCCTCTCTACGACTAGGCCGTCCCTACCTATGACGACGTTCCTGACTCTCTCTTCTACGGTGTCGCCGAGATACTCGTAGTCGGAGAGGACGGAGACCTCGATAGTTATCTGGTTCAGCTCGTACTCGTCGAGGGGAGGGAACCTTGGGTCGTTGAAGGCAGAGCTCAGAGTCGACTCTATCACAGCCTTGATCAGGGGATGTACTGGCCTAGTAACGCCAATGCACCCCCTCAGCTCCCGCCTCCCATCGGGATAGTAGGTTTCAAGGGTCACGAATACCGCTCCTGGCCTGTAGAAGACCTCGTCTAACCCCTCTGGAGGCTCCGGCGGCCTACCACTAGCGAAGTACTCCTCTAGCACTCTGCGAGCGAATCTTACTAGGAAGGCGCCCTGCTCAAAGGTTAGCTCGTCGGGGTCTACGGGCCTGCCTCGCAGCATTCCTT
>WAOR01000055.1 GCA_015521175.1 Thermodiscus sp. | reverse complement strand
CTATTTTTCTTATATGATATTGAGATGTATTTTTTGCCTATATAACCGTCACCATCGATAATTCCGGAAAGCAGCCAAACTTTGTGATGGGGCTCTACACTCCTTAAGAATCTTGTTCTTATTTTATTATATATTATATTGTATAAATATTTGTAAAAGAGAAAGTGAGGATATAATCTAATTCTATAATATTTTTTATAATTATTAATAATAGAGTCAACATAGAGTTTATGAGATATAGGAGTAAATGTTTTCAGTATGCTTTTTGCGGTTTCTTTCGTTAATCCGGAGAAATATATTTGTTTTTTATATGAAAAATTATTATATATTTCTGAAAAGTATCCGTCGGTAATAAAGAGTCCTATACTCTTAAAAATCAAATATAATTTATTATTAAATATAATATTTTTATTTATAATTTCTACTTTTGTGTGTAATGCTTTTTCAAGCACATTGTTAGCCGTTGGTGTGACGGTAGATTGTGTCAATTGCTATTCCCCGGACTATTTTTAAGCCCGTATTACGTGATTAATTTGAGGCTCTATAGTTCTCGAACTATGCTAGTTTAGGATTTATCGCGTAGGATCTGTGTAGGATAGTGGCCGGCAGCCCCAAGGCCTATATGAGCCCCGCGGGCTGCCAGGCTACCCTACCCCGCTGTTTTACCCCGCCGTGTGTTGTTTGTTTTGGTTTGGGGTTTTATGTGTTGGCTTGTTGTTTGTGTATTTTTATTATTGTTTTTATTTTTTGTTTTAGCGTGTTGATGTATGCTGGGTTTGGGTTTTTGGGTGGTATTGTGTAGAGGCCTGTTGGGTCTATTATGGCTTCCATGCAGTTTGAGGGTTTTGGTAGTATTTTTATTATGTTTTTGTCTGTGAATCTGCCCTTGTATATGTAGAGTGTGATTGGCGTCTCGTCTTTGAAGGCTGTTATCTCCTGGCATACTGGTGTCTTGCTTGTGACTGCGGCTTTGTCTACTATCTTGTTCTCTACTAGTAGGGAGGCTAGCTCCTCCGGCTTCAAGATGCTATATCCCCCTGCTTGTGAGTTTCTCGCAGTGTATTTCCTCGTTCACAATCGTTATGTTGAATCTTATTATGAGGTCGCATAGGGATTCGATGGGTACGACGGCTTTCTGCCCGTACTCGGTCTCTATTACTGCCAGCTTCCCCTCCCGTTTGAGGACCGCTTTTGGCATTACTAGCTCCCAGGGAGTATGGATGGTGTTGGGATGGATTTTAGGCTTCCAACCCTTCTTACTGGATGTTTCTCCTTGCGAGGATTTTGCTGAGTACTCTCGGGTTCTTCACCTTTCCTATCTCGGATGGCGGCACGTATTCTGGTAGGCTGTAGCGTGTCCTAGTTAGCTCCACTATGACGTCTCTCGCTTTGAGGTTTGCGAGTATCCTGCGTAGCCTGTCCTCCCCCACTATACCCGAGAAGATCTGCTTGAACTCTCTCCAGGATATGGGCTTCTTAGCCTCCCTGAGAGCGAGTAGTACTAGCTTCTCTACCTCCTCGTCTGAAAGGGCGAGTGAAACTTCTATGCCGAACTCGTCGGTCTCTAGGATCTCTCTCGACTTCTCGAACTCTCTCAGTACTTTATCTCTAACTCTCCTCACAAGGTCCACGTCAACGGTTGCCTTTACTGGTACCATGTTTCCACACCCCTACTCTCTTTTCTAATATGTTAGTTTCCTATATATAAGTGCACCGCTATATTCTGGAGCAGGAGAAAATCGCTATTTAGCAGGTTTAACGTAGAAGGAGGGAGGGTGTTAGGCTTCCACAGTACCAGCTCCCTGAACCTGCTCGTGCTCCATATTGTACGGTCCAATGTATAGGTAGGGGTCTCCGCTGAAGCCTCCTAGCTCTCTTAGATCCGCTATCAGGTGGCGCCTTAAAGCCTCAAGCAATATCCTCTCGACCCGGCCCTCGTCGTTATTCTCATCCAGTTCGGCTAGCCTCTTATCCACCCAGGAGATCTCGTCGACTAGCCTCTGGATCTCCCAAGAGAAGATCCTCGAGATTCTCTCGTCTAGTATAGCCTCCTTCACCCCAGGCACCAGTGACTAGTTGGGACCGGCGGGGCACAAGGATCGGGAGAGTCCGTAATCGCGAGTAAATACGCTAGTCTTAGTCGTGTATTACAGTAATAACACAATAACTAATATGATTAAACTTACCAAATATTATAATAGTATCACACTAACAGTAACCCGGGGAGAAGAAAGTGAGCGAAGAAATACCCGAAGACGTACTAGAGGAGCTACTAGAAATAAGCAAGGAGATAGAAGAAGAAATAGGTAGAAGACCAAGGAAGAGGGCAAAGTACCCCTCCGCAAGAGAGATAGCACAGGCTGTAGCAGAAGCCGCCAAAATATTCCGAGGAGCAGACCCCCAAGAATTCCCCGACCTCGTCAGGAAGCTCCTAGAAGAAGAAGGATACGACACTAGGCATGTAACCGATAGAAGAATATGGAGAACCTATGAAACACTAGTGAGGAGAGGAGTGATACGGGACACGCTAGGGGTAGTAATGTGGTAGAAACCCTATGCGAGATATGTAATGCTAAACCAGCAGTGGCACAGTGTAGGCTCTGCGGAAGGCATGTATGCGAGGACCACATAGACGATCATGGAATCTGCACAATCTGCAGGGAAGCACTCTGCCAGATCTGCGGGCAAAGACTAGCCATAGGATACTGCATGATCTGCGGGAGGCTAGGCTGCGATCAATGCCTAGTCCAAGTAGACAATGTCCGCAGGATTTGCAAGGATTGCCTACACAGGCTAGGAGGAAAGAACAAGGCAGTCCATGCACTGAGAAGGCTCACGCTGAAGATTGCCTAGAGCGGGGAGCGGAGTAATGACACATTTATTCCTAAACCGGAAGCCCTCCCCACACCGGGGGTGCACGCAATGACAGAGCTACAAGCAAACGCCAGCCTACTAGCATCCAGGCTCGAAGACATCCTCGAAGAACTGCCGAAGGAGGGGTATAAGGCAGCAGTCGTCGTGGGACTAGTTGGTAGAATAATCGAGCTTGTGAACAAAACAGTAGAGGCCGCGCGTAAGGCAAAATGCCTCGGCGAAGGCAAGGGATCATGCTTCAAAGGAGGACTATGCCTAGCAAAGTGCGGAGGAATATTCGTGAGCGAGGCCGAGGGGAAAGTAACTATAGCCAAGTATTCCAGAAACGCATTTACCGCGGTAATAGAAGATAACAAGATCGAATTAAAAGTGGACGATGCGAGAGTCATAGTAGAGCCAAAAACACTAACCTTCGGAATACTAGGCGGGAAAGGATTCGTCTGGGATAATGCCCAGCTAAACAATCCAGACGACTTGTACAACAAGAACTACTCGATAAAATATGCCCTGAGAAAAACAGGGAGGCCTGTGGAGAAATCTCTCGAAGCTATGAGAATGTGTGCAGCAAGCTCCGCGATTGTCTGCTGAATTAAAGAACACCTTTAACATTGAAGTTAAAGATCCTCAATAAAAGGCCCGCTTAATTTCATGATCTCTAAAATAAGATTTATTACCTTATAACCACTATTCCCTATTATAGGGATTAGCCCCCTAATAATCAGAGAGGTGAATGGCTATGGCTAAGAAGAAGACCGCGGCGAAGTATCCACCTGTCAAAGTGAGGGACCCCTACACCGGTAAAGAAGTCGAGCTGGTCCCAAAGAAGGTGTGGGAGCTAAAGCCCAAGAACAGGAAGGGCGTCAAGATAGGGTTATTCCAGAGCCCGGAGACCGGGAAGTACTTTAGGGCCAAAGTGCCAGATGACTATCCAATAAAATAAAAAACTATTTTTTATAACTATTTAGTTAATAGCTTCTACGCGACCCATAACTCTTAAACGAACGCTTCCTATAGCCAGAGTAGTTACTCCTAAAAGAGCCCTGAGCCTTCGGAGTCTCCTCGGGGATCTCCTCCTCTGTAGGAACCTCGCCCTCTTCAACCTCCTTTACTTCTCCCTTGTACCCTACGTTTAGCTGGACCTCGCCACGGTAAGACGTTGTCCAAGCCCCAGAAACCTCGACGGCTTGTCCCTCCTTTAGGCTGCCAGCATGCTTCCCCCATAGGGTCAGCTTTATCCTCCCAGTTTCATCTCCGACAATTGCTTCGCTTATAGTCCTCGGACCCTTCCTTGTCTCTATAACTTTTGGCTCCATAGTCTTAATAACGCGGACGCGGACGTTTACGTTATCCTCTCCCTCCTTGAGGGAGGAGATCTTCCTTACTTCTTCCTCCAATCCTATTCTCCCTGTGCTTGCGGCCATACTAGGCCAAGGGTGACGCTCGCAGTGAGAGGTATTAAAGTATGGGGTTGAATAACCGCTAATTAGGCGGGGCGGGATGAGATAACTGGTTTCACCTGAAAGTGCATGATGCGAGGTTACTCCTTCGACCGCCTCGCGTCAAGGCGGAACGCTGAGGGCAAGAGATCTCTGAGCCGGGCTACTCGGTGTTCATCGGTCACGGCTGAGACCATGTATATAATTGTTTCGGGTTCGGCGAACTCCGCTAATACCTGTAGGCAGGCCCCGCAGGGGGGCACGGGTTCTCTGCTATCACCCGCTAGAACCAGGACTTCCTTAACACGGCGGCCTCCATGGGTTACCATGTTGAAAACTGCAACGCGCTCTGCGCATACCGTTAACCCATAGCTTGAATTCTCAACGTTAACTCCCACGAATATTCTTCCGCTTGAGTCTCTTATAGCGCTGGCGACCCGGAACCTAGAGTACGGCGCGTAGGCGTTGTCGAGGACTGATAGGGCGGCTTCTAGGAGGTCTTTGGGCACATTAGTCTCCGGCATCTCGGCCACTCGTAGCCTACTATATAGGCTCTGGAGATCAATAAAGGCATAGCCGGGCCCTGGTAGTGGGAGAAACCCAGCAGTGATGACAGCGTGGGCTAAAGTACAGTGGTAGAGGGTGCGGCAGGCTATGCTGGAAGGACGGGTAGAAGAGCTCGTTGAGAGGATAAGCCTGCTCTACGATGAGCTCCGGAGGCCTTTCGTGGGGAGGGATGAGGAGGCAAAAGTCCTTGTTCTAGCCCTGCTAACAGGAGAACACGTTGTTCTCGTAGGAGAGCCGGGCACGGCTAAGAGTGCTCTCGCGAGAAGACTGTCAACATTAATAAATGCAAGATATTTTAAATATTTATTAACAAAATATACTGAGCCGAGCGAGCTCTTCGGTCCTCTCGATGTGAGGGCACTCAAAGAGGGAGTATACAAGCGTATAACCCGGGGAAAACTCCCGGAGGCAGAGATAGTGTTCCTAGATGAAATATTCAACGCTAACAGTGCTATCCTTAACAGCCTACTAAGTATAATGCAAGAACGAATAGTCTATGATGGCTACACCGAGCTGAAAACAAGAATATGGACTATTATAGGAGCATCGAACACTATCCCCGAAGAGCAAGAGCTACAAGCCCTCTATGATAGGTTCCTATTCCGGCACAAGGTGGAGCCCCTGCCACCCGAACTATGGCCGCAGCTACTTGAAGCGTCATGGAGGATTGAGAGGGAGGGCTACGAATCAGCTAGGCCAATGGTTAGTCTGAGCGATATAAGGGAGATCTATGAAAAAGCCCTCTTCAGCGTTGATTTATCAAAGATAAAAGAAAAATTATTAAAATTACTGATAATTCTGGAAGATAAAGGCTTTCATGTAACAGACAGGAGGAAGGGAAAGATATTGAAGGCAATAGCCGCCCACGCTCTCCTGAACGCTAGATTCACGGCAACAGACGAGGACTTGATAGTATTAAAATACACTATACCTAGAAGCGCACCTGACTTCGCCAAGATAAACACTGTACTAACAGAAGAGCTGAAAACAAAAGACCGGTTAATCAGAGAATTAAATCTAATATTATCTAATCTAAAAGGTGTTAAGGAAACAATCGAGTCAGCAAACTACTTCGATCCAAAACTAATCGATTACTACAGATCACTCAAATCTACGAGATCAAAAGTACAAAGCCTAGTTGAAGGAGTAGACGATGAAGAAGTTATCAGGCTGGCAAGCGCTGTCATGGAGGAAATAGATTATTTAATTGATAAAGTTATGAGTAAACTAAACGTCTAAGGGGAGTGCCTTGGGGATCCTAGTAAAAGGAGTAGCGATACCGGAAACAATAGCAGAGTACCAGGGAGAAGCAATCCTTAAACTAGCAGGCAAACTAATCGGAGCCCGATCATTCCCAGACTGGATAGATAAGGAGCTCGCAGCATCGATATATTACCTGTTCTACCTGCCATTCCCACAAGTGGCAAAGGAGAGCAGGAACCCCCTGAAGCTATCTCTAGTCTCAAACATATTGGAATCACCGTCGTTCTGGAAAATCAAGCCCAGAACAGTAATAGACAGGCTTGTAAGTATGGTAGCAAGCGCCTCTCTCATAGAAAAAATAGTTAGAAACCTTCCAAAACAGGGCAACACTAGATCGGAAATAGGAGAAAACCACCAGGAGTTAGGAGACAGTCTCTCGAAAGCTCTAAGCCTAGCATTAAGGCAAGTAGAAAAAGATACAAGAACCGCAAAGGAAATTGAAAGCCTCATAACTAGCACTATACCAGGTAGCACTAGCGAACTAGCCTTCGAAGACATACTTGAAGAAATATTACTCCTTTCCAGGAAAACCGATATTGCTAAAATACTAGAAAAACTAAGCGGTGTCAAGCTCCCAAATTACATAGCCAGGAAAACATCTAGGTATCCGAAGGGCTGGATAGAAGGCGTAGAACTTGGAGGAGACCCGGAGAGAATCCACCATAGCCAGCTGGCTCTGCCAGACGAGCTGTTCTACCTGCTCCTGGCAGAGTCAAAACTGCTCCTATATAGGCGGGTTTTCCCCCTAGAAGAGGGGCCACTCTACGTCCTACTAGACAAGAGCGGTAGCATGCAGGGGGCGAAGATCGACTGGGCTAGAGCTGTAACCCTAGCATTATATCAGAGAGCGGTAAGAGAGGGGCGAAGGTTCTATGCGAGGTTCTTCGACGCGCTTCCCCACGATCTCCAGGAATCCCCGCCGTATCCAGAAGCTAGACATGTACTCAGGCTCCTCGAATACCTAGGCACCGTCAAGGCTGGCGGGGGGACCGATATAACTAGAGCGTTGGCGACGGCTATCAGCGATATAGAGTCTGGGAGGACTAGGGAAGTAGCCGATATAGTTCTAATAACTGATGGAGAAGACAAGCTTTCAGTAAACGTTCTCAAGGGTATCATACATAGAATACCAGTACGCCTCCACACTGTTATGATAGGAGGGGATAATCCCTCACTCCGCCGCGTATCTGAAAGCTATATGACTGTCCGGCAATTAGGTGAAGGAGACCTAATACGAGTAGTAGATAATGTCGAGAAGGCTAGGGCGGGGATACCCCATAGGTTCTAACAATATTGTCTATATTAATCTTATAGAGGTACTCCTCCCCAACCTTCCTCGAAAGCCTCCTAACATGCTGAGCCATTACCCATGGGTAAACTACTGCTCCAGGCCTCATCGGGTCATCAATGTGGTCGCTCTCCAACATGAACACGGGCGGGAACTTTCCAAGCACGTTCTCCAGTAGAGTGGGAGTCCCTGGCACGGTGGCGGAGTAGCCCCTATCCACGGCGTATACTGCGTGAGACGGCTTCATGTGGTGAAAGACAACCTTGGCAGTATCTTGAAAGCCTCCTAGGCTAGTGATAGCCCTATCTACTAGCTCAATAGTTATCTTCCCAGCATTCTCCAGGTGGAGGTGGACTATGCAATCATTATCCCTAGCTATTTCCAAGGCTTTCCTCAGAATCAACTCGCTTATGATAACCCTTTCAGCCCTGGTCTTATAGTGTTGCCGCCCCACTTCTCCAATACCATCTAAAAACCCGCTACGGCAAGCCCTACCTAGCTCGCTAATCCAAGCTTCTCCTAACTTGAGCACTTCAACAGGGTCTAGCTTATACTTGTCAATTAGCCTGTCAACATCAGCAGGGTGGAAGCCGGCCAGGCAAGCTGTTTTAACGCCAGCATCCTCAGCAGTCATACACTCCCTTGCTAGCAGGTCAAGAACCTGGCGGTAGGAGTCGATACCGTTGAACTCTATGTTGTAAGCCCAGGGTGATAGCGCTACAATCGCCATAAACCATCCTCCTTCAGCGTGGAAGCGCGCCGCTATTTTCTCAGCTCCAAGACCGCGAACCGGGTTAGTATGTGTATGGGCGTCCCCGACAGGGATTATCCTTCCCACCCTATTCACCCTCGCTTACTTCTCGAGAATAATCGCTGGTTTACCTGGCAAGGGTATTTTCTTATCCGGCGGGTGCTCTTCTTCGAAGTAGACTTCTACAGATTCTAGCCCCGCCTCCCTAGCTATGAAATCTGACGCTTCTCGGATAGCCTTAGCCTCTGTATCTCTGTCCACGACTAAGCGTAGCACTTCCGGCTTCTGCCGGATGGCTGGTATAAGCCGTGAAGCCTCCCTTCTCAGATTGGGGGTTAGCGATTGTATTGCGGTTCTTATAGCGGTGTTGAGGTTGCTTCCCTTCTCCCTCTCTGATTTAATTAATCTAATAAAATCATATTTCCAGTCGGAGGCTATAATAATCTTCGCTCTCTTCGCATCTTTCACGAACTTCTTTATCTCCTTAATATCCTCTAGTAGGTTCTTTATTATATCCTCGGCTACTTCCGCTTCTGGCTTAATCTTAGACGCGTCGGGCTCCGGCCACGGGGCTAGAGATATGAAGCCCTTCTTGCCGAGTCTGCTCCAGACCTCCTCAGCGAGGTGTGGGGCGAAGGGCGCAATCATTAATGTAACATATTCTATATACTTTTTCAAGAGTTCCTTGTTTGGCGTTCCCGCCCGCTTAACATACCATTTATAGTGCGCCTGCATGTTGTAGTACGCCTTTACGAGAGCCGACTTGTAATTGGTTTCCTCCATTTCCCGGGTTACCTCCTCGATAGTCCTGTTGAGCACGCTTTCGAACCAGTCGTCGATACTCTTCCTATCCTCTCTTCCAGAACCATAGTTAGAGACTGCGAAGTTAAGCCAAGAGACCAGTTCCTCAGCGCTGGCTTCAGCTACACTAGGCTCGAAATTAGCATCGTCCAGCCCCGCATCGGCTCCAGCTAGTACCTCCGCCCACCGCGTAGCGTCGGCTCCCCAGCGCTCAAGAGCGTCTCTCAAGAGGATGAAGTTGCCTTTACTCTTACTCATCTTTTCTCCAGCAACAAGCACCCATCCATTTACCCCGATACCTCGAGGCCATAGTTCCTCGGGGAATATGGCTACATGGTGGAAAATGAAGAATGTTAAGTGGTTCACTATTAGATCCTTCCCGCTTATTCTCAGGTTTAATGGGTACCAGTATAGGAATTCTCTCCTCATTTCCTCAATTAGCTCCTTCTTGATTCCAGTGCTAGCGGCGATTTGATCGGGGTTGCCTTCGCCTAGGAAGACGTAGTCGAAAAGCTCCGGTTTTAGTTGCTCGGGCCTTATACCATACTTCTCGGGATGTTGCGTGTATTTCGCAATAGTATAGTATGCCATGTATATGGTTGAGTCGCTAAGGCTTTCAATGACCCAGTCCGGGTCCCAGGGTAGGGGAGTGCCCAGCTCGTTTTTGTGGGTGCAAGCCCAATCGCGTAGCCAGTCTATGTTTCTATGGAAGATTTCGCGGAGGCTCTCTGGATAGAAGTTCATCTTGTCCACTAGCTTGTGTGCTAGGGCTTTCCATTCTTTCTTGCTGTAGAGGAGGAACCATTGGTCTGAGACTATCTTGACGTGGGTTCTAGCCCCGCACCTGCAGTAGACCCTAGAGGGCAGTGTGTAGACCCGGAGCGCTACTCCCTGTGAGACGAGCCAGTTGGTAATGTCTTCTTTTACATCGCTAACTCTTCGACCAGCCCATTGACCCGTGATACCTGTAAGGATGCCAGTATGGTATTCTTTCGAGTATATCTCCTTCGTAGCATCCTCTAGCTTCTCTCGCTCATCCTGGCTCTTAATCCTCCTCTTTAGTATCGCATCCCGCGCTGGGACCTCCGAATAACCCTCAACGCGGATAAGGGGCCGCGGCCTCAGGCTCTCCAAGATACTGGGCTCAACGCCGTATTCTTGCAGGAGTTGCGGGTTCTTCTTCAAGTCTTCGAGAGCGATGTAGTCAAATGGAGCGTGTGCTGGCACGCTCATAACTATCCCGGTTCCTAGCTCCGGGTCCACGAAGCTTGCTGGAAGAATGGGTACCCACTCATCTGTAACAGGGTTTCTAACGGTTTTGCCGATGAGGTTTTTACCATGTATTTCTCCTGTAACTTTTACGGTATGGCCTTGGTCTTGCAGTTCTTCCGACATGTAATTGTTTATTATCCATGTTTCGCCGTCTACTTCGGCTATTAGGTACTTATGATCCGGTCTAACCCACAGGTTTGTCACTCCATAGATGGTCTCCGGCCGGAAGGTTAGGGCTGGATATTTTACTCCCTCCTCGTCTTCGAACTTAATTATAACTGCTTCAACAGGGCTTATACCGGCATATTCGTCCGGCCTGTCATGGTCTCCTACAACTTTTTTCTCGCGTGGACACCACACTACTGGGTGCTCTCCCTTGCCGATTAACCCCTTATCGCGGAGGCGTAGATACTGCCATTCGACGAACCTGCTATAGTAGGGGTTGAGACTCGTAGTGTAGAATTCCCTCCTCCAGTCGATGCTCATCCCGTACCGTTGCAGGTCCTCTTTCCATTTACGCGTGAAGTAGTATACCCAGTAGGCTGGATCCTTAAACTTATCAATTTCATCGTTAGGGACGCCCATGCTCTTGAGATTATTGATAATCTTCTCGTCGCCGTCTCTCAGCCTAATAGCGGCGGCCGCGATGGGACCGCCGGTTGCATGCCAGCCCTGGGGGAATAGGACATTGTAGCCTTGCATCCTTTTAAAGCGTGCTGTAATATCGACTCTCAGGACTGTGAAAGCGCTTCCCAAGTGGGGCCTGGCATTAACGTATGGGTATGGGAATGTGACGAAGAAGGGCTTCTTGGCTGGATCCGGGTCTGCCTCGAAGATCTTCTCCTCTCTCCATTTATCCTGCCACTTCTCCTCGAGCTTCTTTAATAGCTCTATAGCATCCCGTTTTCCAGGCATATCGAGCACCTCAGGGGCTCAGCAGTGTAGACTATACTCGCTAGCCTGTTTGGGAGTAGCCTGCCTAGAGTCCTCTTAATATTATAGGTTTAGCCCCCGCTAATTCAGACTGGTGCGGGTGAAGTGTCGGGAGAGCCCAACTATGAGAAGGAATTCTCCGGATCAGCTAGAATCGGGAAAGTAATGGGTGGGATGGAGCAAATAGTCCTGAAGCCCGAGGACCTATCTAGTCCTGTAGCGTTTCAAATGGCCCTATCCAGAATCATGGAGGCGGCTATGAAGATTGCAGAGACTGGTGGTCCAAAGCCTAGATACGTTGCCGAGGTCCGGTTTGTGGACGATCTAGGGAACAATGTAGTCTTCGCGGTTGATCTCGGCGAGCAGGTCCCACCATTCTCGAAGGATAAAGTGAAGGCTAGAATTATAGTCGAATTATTTGATATAGAGGATGAGGAAGTCTAAGGGAATATTACTTCTTTCTCCTCCTTTTAGGCTTCTCCTCGGACTCCACGACATATACGCTGACGCCGAAGAGTTCGTTGAAGACCTCGTCGATGAACCGGATATAGGATCCGCCTTGGCCAAGCATCGGGCCTAGGTAACCCTTCTCTACAACTATCCTGAGCTCGGGGCCTGCAAAGTCGAAGTCTAGAACGTGCTTGTGGATCCAAGCAACAGGGTGGAAAGCTCGGATATACTCCTTAAAGTCCAGAGTTAGGGGGATGGCGCGTATAGCCGCGCCCGTCTCTTCCTCTACGCGGTCTATCCTCTCCCCACCCTGGCCGATGATTCTACCCAAGTGCTTCTCTTTTACTATAATCAGCGCGTCGGGGACATGGGGACTCTCTATCCTCCACTTCTTCTTTAACTCCAGGAGATCAACCACCGTAATGATGTCAGCGTCTGGAGCGGTTCTCCTGGCGACATTCAGTATCTCCTCCTCGCGCGGAGTAAGGCCTCTTTTCCTCACCTGTAGCTCTAGGAGGAGTCGAATCCCCCTCTTGGCGCCGGGCCTCACTATATCTTTTACTCCCAGGTCGACTACTTCGGCATCGTCTTCCCCGAGAAGGAGTTCCCTCGCAAGCTTAATTCCCTCTCTCTGAGGGCCTCTCTGGAAGATCGGGTCCCCCGCTATTACTAGCCTACTTCTCATTCCTAGCCTTGTTATAGCCTCTACTATTGCCTCCGGCCTAGCGTTCTGAGCATCGTCGAGAAAGATAATTGAGTCGTCGAAAGTCCTACCTCTTAGTAGATGAGGGTCCGCAAGGATAATTTTACCCTCCCTAATGAGCTCGTCCAGGGTATCCTTCCCGGCTAGTCCAACCGTAAGATCGTAAAGATACTCGCTTGCTAGGCGCGAGTAGTTTTCCGGGTTATTCACTAGCGTTATTTCTCTCCCCGTAGTAACGTCGATAATAGGCTTTGCAACTACCAGCCTCTTATACTTGCCTTTAGCGAGCTCCTGAAGGCCATACGCAATACTCAAGTAGCTCTTACCCGTGCCAGTTGGTCCGAAAACACCTACAATAGTTGCTCTATCGCTTGCGAGGACTTCTTTAAGTTTCTCCTGGCCTCTGCTAGCGGGCTTAATATTGTCGAAGACGCTTTCTAGCTCCTTCATTACTTGCCACCAGTGTTGATGCACTATCAGATGACAGGATATCTATCTTTCCTAGGGCCTTAACGATTCTACTCACCCTTCCGTTTTCTAAGTCTTCTCTGTAGGCCCATCTCTTAGCGATCGAATCTATGATGTTTAAATTAAGTTCATATATTTTAATATTTTTAATGATTTTTATAGGAGTGACTGGGGATCCATCTGGTGATACGACAATGCTTTCTCCACTAGTCAACCTACCATCGGGATAAGGCGTGCCCACACTATTGACTCCGATAGCGAACACAATATTCTCAGCGGCCCTAGCGGATAGTATGGAATGCCACAGAGTTATCCTATTAGAAGGTATAGCGGCTGGATTATAGAGCGCCTTGGCTCCCCTTAGCGCGTGAGCCCTAGCAACCTCCGGGTAGAATATATCCACGCAGGCAACGCATCCAATATGGGTCCCCTCAACCGAGATAGGCTCGTAAAAGGAGCCGGGTGAGACCCTGCCCCTTTCCCCGACGGCTTTACTGGGAAACTGCTTCTCGCAGACAGGGATAATATCGCCTCTTTTAACCAGATACCCTCTACTAAAAACTTTGTTATGATCTATTATATATGAGATACCTGTAAATATTATTAAATTTTTATTAATAATATTTTTTAAAATAATAAAATAATAATCCTCGGGCAAGGGCTTAGGGGTCAGCCAGTTCTCCGGTAAGAACACGATGTCAACGTAGTCTATCTCCTCAAGAAGATTAGCCATTCGTCTAATATTATCTTCTAATATATTGCTTCTAGTAAATTCTATTAGAGCTATACTTAAGGTTTTCACTCGCCACAGCCCCGGAAACTAAGACCGCGCTCGCGAGGGTAAGAGACATTGCAGGAGTCAGTTGTACAGCGTAGAAACTATAAAATGTATGATTACCTAGTACCCATACTAGCAGATACGTCAAGAGAACACCAACATATAACAACGGACCCATAGCGATTGAAGAAGACTTCCGCCAGACTCCATACGCCGCCAAGGGGGTAACCAGTAGGAGAGCAGTAATATGTAGGAGGGAGTTGAGGATGCCCGCCATAGCCACAGGATAATACGAGTAGTAGAACGGGTTAGCATTCGCGATCCAACCCAGAGGGGTCGACGTCGGTGGTCCGGGGGGCCTCGACGTTGTATGCCACTTGAGGGCATTTAGAGTCTCAACTAGTAGTCTCCTAGGAGTAAAGTATAACATTAATGGCACCAACGATGTTAAATAAGTTAAAAAGGGTATAAGGATATCCTCGCTTATCCTCTTGACAATACTCCGGATTCGCTCGGATGTGAGGATGTCGTAGCACATTATAGCTAATATTACAGCCACACCGCTGAATTTAACCGAGAAAGCTAAACCACTGGCTACAAGCGCGAGCCTTCTCCTCCCTATTAGGAATAGGTAAAGCGAGAGCGCCTCAAAGAAGGCTAAGTGTATGTCTAGCATTGCAACGCTACCGGATAGGTACAATATGGGGTCAGCTGCAGCCGCTAACGCCGCGGTTAACCCGGCCAGGCTCTTAACGGTAAGATTAACAGGTAAATCCTTAGACTGTATTATTGATAAACCTGCTAGGAATGGTATAAGGGCCGCCTCTATTATGCCGGGGAGGCGCCAGCATAGCGGTTTATCACCGCATAATACTATGGAGGAGGCTATAATGTATTTGCCGAGAGGGGGGTGCTCTAAATTAAAGTAGTCGGGGTTTGTACTATTGCTGTACATTGACTCGTTTACGCGGACTTTGAATATGTATTCGAGATACCTTCTAGCAGAGTCGACGTAGTAGATTTCATCGCTGATATACCTGTGAGGGTTCTTAGAGTTAATGGATGCGGTGATGTAGGCTCTGTACCCCACATATATACTTATACTTATGATTATAATTAGAAATATAGAGATCGTGATTCTTCTTGAAGCCGTGGTCAGCGTAGCTCAGCCTCCTCACCGATCAGGCGCCTACTATTCTTCATCCCATCTGTCATCATAGTAGAGAGCCCACTTTAAAACCCCTCTCAGTGGCAGGTTACTTAGAACGCCGGTGTAAGGGTTGGTTAGGCGGGGAAGAAAAAGGAAAAGAGATCCTTATCATACGAGCTTTGACAGGCTCAGCATCTACCCAAAAATGACGAAGCCCTCCGAAGATACCGGTAGAAGGCTTAAGCCGGGAGACATTATAAGGGTGAGGCTGACAGGCGTGGACGACGAAGGCAGGCCTCTAGGAACGTTTCAAAGGTACAAGGTGATCGTTAACGGTATAGAGAAGTTCGAGCCGGGAGAGACAGTGCAGGTTCGAGTGGTAAGCGTTCACGGGTTAACAGTAGTGGGCCAGGCTATAACGCGCCGGGAATAATAATTTTGCTCTCACTCTCCTTGCAGTAACGGTGGAGCCGCAGTGACAGGGAGATCTTGCTCGCCTTCTAAGGACTTCATGAGGCACATAGTAAACCATGTATTATCAGAAGTAGCCGACAGGATACCAATCAGCGTCTTCAACGAGATTAGGAACAGGCTAGCTAGGGCCGAGGAGAAATACAAATTCTCGCTCTTCGGGGGGTCCCCCGAGAAGCTCGGCGAGTATTTAGATAGTGAGGACTTCGATAATCTGATAGTCTATGCTAGGTCAACAGGGGCTGAATGGATAATCGCCAAGATTCTAGAGGAGCTCGCAAAGGCCTACAAGGACTCCTGCCAATTCGTAGCAGAGAAAGCCTCGGAAGCATTGGGCAAGCTGAAAAGCGAGGAGTCTCCGGAAAAAGCAAGGATTTCCTCTGAGGTATTGGCTAGATCGTTGAAGCTCCGGGGCTATAAGACTAGTATCAATGATAAAGGCGTCGTGGTAGTGAGTGGGCCGAACTTCACGCTGGAAGCCGAGGTTGTGGATGGAGTAATAAGATATAAAATATGTAAAGAAGGAAAAATAAATAATATAAATAAACTATTTATAAAGATAGAGAAGCTGAGAGAGATCTAGCTATAATACTAGCAATACGCGGGGAAGATAAAACAGCCGAGAAGACCACACCGATCCCAAGCTCACCCGATAAGAAACTCCTCCAGAAAAACTCCGGTAGCTCCTTCAAAAGAGAACTCCTCGAACCACTCGGAGAAGCCTCCACGGTCCTCAGGAGAAGCCTCGAAAGCCTGGCTTCTCTCACAAGACGCCTCACCGACCTCCGGTAATAGAAGGGGGGATCCCCGGACTCAAGAGCCCTTCCAGCGGCCATACCGCTTAGAAGCGCCATGCGAATCCCCTCACCACCAGCCGAGTTAATTAGGCCCCCGGCCTCGCCAACTCTTAGCACATTACCGTTAACAGGCTTAACATCTGAGTAGACTGCGATCGGCGCGCCACTTCCACTAATTATATGAAACTCTTTTAATAATAATTTTATATAATTTAGTATAAATTTTTTAGTATCAACAACATCAGTGTTTTTAAAACCTCCACCGATATTAACATAATTCTCGCCGTGGTGCGATGGAAAACCCCAGAAAAGCCCGCTCCTATCAGGTAGAAAGTTGAGAAGAACAGTGTCTGTTTCCCAATCCCTAGTCTCAACAATGTACCTGTAGGCTAGGATGTGCCTCGAGGGAGGATGAGCGTAAGGGCCGCGAGCGTCTATAATAATACTACTTTTTACAATATTTCTTCTAAATGTTTTATAAATTATCTGGCCTCCCTCCGCTTCAACAACCTCTCTAAGATAATCGACTAGCCT
>WAOR01000054.1 GCA_015521175.1 Thermodiscus sp. | reverse complement strand
CCCTCCCAGAGCCCTCTAAAACGTAGATCTCGTGCTCCCAAGGGTGGAAGTGGGCCTTAATGTGGGCCCCGGGCTCCATCCGGAACATCCTCATGTAGAAGTTGGAGGCTCCATCCTTGTCGCTTATCAGCCACCTGATAGTCGTGCCTGTAGCCATCTCCTCTGGGACGGGCTCCTCTGGAACGCTAGTGTAATGCGTAACCTTCTCGCCACAAGGCATGCTACTACACCATCTGCAATAGAGTCTTCTCGGGAGAATATACATTAACATGTAAGAAAAGCGGGCTACCACTTCGCCCTGCCCAAGACAGCGTCGGGGTCAATCCTTGCCTTCCCAACCTCGACATAGTCCACGCCAGTAGCCTTAGAAGCCAGTGTAATAGACCGGGACCGGTAGTCAATCCCCAAGAGGACAGCCGGCACGGGGGACCCTCCATCCATAACCGATGCCAGTAAGCCCCTCTCCCACCCCTCCAAGAGCACATGTACCCCTGGAAGCCTACTCCGAGGCCTAGAGCGGGCTACCACCAGGAGGCCGCCCTGCTGCACCTCAGCGTACAATACTCTCACACCAGTAAGCCTGGAAGCCTCGGAAGGATCCACCGGGGATCCGTGGAAGACTGGGAGCCCGTAGACCCTACCCCTCTCAACGCTAACCCTAACGGTGGAGGCTCCTAGTAGGGCTTTAGCGATGAGGCGCTCACGGTGAGTCCTCCTCTCCTCCCTGCTCTTCACACTCTCCACCAGTCTAGGCACCCGGACTATGCGGGCCCCGGGAACGGTGTCCTGTAGGAATTCTACCGCCCTCTCATCCATGTTGACTGCCACGATAGTGTCAGCGTTGACAGCATGGGCCAGAGCCGTCTTCGACTCCAAGCCCTCCCATGGGTCTATCCACCCGTCCGTGTCGACTACTAGGGGACCCCTCCACCCGGCAACAATTCTGGTGGAGCACGCAATATACCTGTACGCCTGCTCTCTCGGGGTGAAGGAGCCTACGAAGCAAGCCCTCCACAGCCTCCCCTGGGAGCCGGGTACTATGAGGGGGTCGGGCTGGGCGCTCGTCGTGTATCCCGGGCAGAAGGCCTCGTTCTGGCCCACGTCGACGGTAGCGTAGAGAGGGTCCCTCCCCATGGAGGCCAGACTATTCACGATGAAGGCTGAGAGAGTACTCTTACCGGAGTCGCTAGGACCAACTACTAGGATCCTATCCCCCTCACGGGCCATAGCAGAGTACTCTTCAAGCCTTCTATAAGAGCCGACACTATACTCCTCAACCCTGCCCGTAAACTCGAACCCTGAATCATCGCTAAGCAGGGCAGGAAGCCTACGGCCAGCGGGGACTACAACGCTATCTCCCGGGCTCAGATTATAGCCGAGGAGGCTGAGGGACCCCCTGGTAACCGTGAGCCTCCCAGGACCCAGAAGCAGTACCGCCTTAACCGGCAACCCTTATTACCCTCCCGCTAATAGTACACCCATTCCCGGCAGAGCGCCGCGGTAGTATAGCCTGGCCTAGTATGCGGGCCTGTCAAGCCCGTGACCCGGGTTCAAATCCCGGCCGCGGCGCCATTCTTAAACAATCCTAGTCTCGCCAAAGCGGGTTCTGGTAATGCTTAAGTAATGATGCTTCTTTCGCTGTTTTCATGTATGCATTATATGATGGATAAAATAAATATTTATTACGTCTTTATAATATATTATATAGACGGTTAGGCCAACGATTACCCCCAAGGGAGCAATGGAGTGCCAGGCGAGGAGTGGAAACTGGCTGCTCTACAAGTGCTCCACGTTGGCGGCTGGGCGGCGTACTTCACCCTGACCCGTATGGTCTACTCGGGGGACCCCGGGTTTCTCCTCGTGCTTGCTGGAGTGGAGACGCTGCCCACTATAGCGGGGCTAGTTGGAGGTGCCATTGCGGAGAGGTATGGGTATAGACCTGCGCTCCTCGCCGGGATCCTTGAGGGCTTGGGCCTGGTTCTCGCTGGCGTGTTCCTGCGTGATAGGAGTCTTCTCCTGGCCTCTGTCTTCCTGGCTAGCCTGGCCTGGAGTATTGCTGGCCCTCAGGTTTACGCCTATGCTTACACGGTCTCCGGCGGGTCTAGTAGCAGGCTAGGCATTGTGATGTCGGGGGCTACTATCGGCTATACTCTCGGAAGCTTCGCTCCCGCTCTATCCCGTGCGGTTAATCCAGTCTTCCTCCTGGTTCTCTCGGGGGTAGGGGTTCTGGCGTCTTATGCAGGAGTGCTTCTTGTAGTTGGCGATTCCCGGGCTTCTCGGAGAGGGGATCGCGAGCGTAGGGTTGGCCTAGTGGTACTCGTCTTGGTGATGTCGGCCCTGGCTTTTACTGGTGTCGAGATTGTCGGTAGCGTTTACATGGGGAAGCTGAGCCGGGAGGTTGGCCCTGCTCTCTACTCAGCGTCGAATGCGGCTGCAGGATTATTGGGGGCTGGTGTTAGGCCCCTTGCAGGTAGGATTATAGATTATGCGGGGCCTTCCCTCGTACTCTCTGGAGTGCTTATATGCTACGTCCTATACTTAATGGCACTCCACGCTCTCCACGGCGTCCTAGTCGCCCTGGTATGGGTGATTCCCATCTATCCGTTCTTGGACCTCTCCCTATACTCGCTTGCATCCCGTCTTCTAGGGGAGGCGATGGGGGCTAGCGTCGTCTCTGCTAGCTACAGTGTTACGGGCGTTATTCTTCTAGCGGCTGGCTTGGAGGGGCTTGAGGGTCCCCCGCTTATAGCCT
>WAOR01000053.1 GCA_015521175.1 Thermodiscus sp. | reverse complement strand
TAGTGGCACCGATGGGAGCTGGATTCCGTTACCCCCTTACCCGGGGAGTCATCCTTGAGGCCTCAATTGTAGCAATGCTCTCCACTCTTGTTCTATGGGTAGTCGTATATGCTAGCTTGGTGGGATAAGGCGTTTTAATTTTAATCTAGTCCCATTCCCAAGAGCAGGCAAGACTGTGGCTGGGTGTAGGGAAGGTGGCCAGGAATATAATCGTCGAAGAGTACAAGCTGCCCTCCGTTGAGGACATTGAGGTTGAGCTAGTTGAGAGGAAGGGCCTCGGCCACCCCGACTATATCAGCGACGCCGCTGCTGAGGCCGCTAGCCGGGAATTGAGCAAGCTATACTTGGAGCGCTATGGCCAGATACTCCACCACAACCTCGACAAGGTCCTCCTGGTAGGGGGGCAGGCAAGACCCGTGTTCGGGGGCGGAGAGGTCCTACAGCCGATCTACATTATAGTGGCTGGGAGAGCCACCACCGAGGTTAGGACAAGTGAGGGGGTAGACCATATCCCGGCCGGCCCCATTATTCTTAGGGCGGTTAAGGACTGGATAAGGGAGAACTTCCGCTTCCTCGACCCAGACGAGCACGTCGTGGTAGACTACAAGATAGGTAAGGGTAGCGCTGACCTTGTAGGCATATTCTCGGAGAAGGAGCGGACTCCAAGAGCTAACGATACAAGCTTCGGCTCCGGCTACGCCCCGCTATCTACCCTCGAGAAACTTGTCTTCGAGACTGAGAGACTACTCAATAGCAGGGAGATCAAATCCAGGCTACCCGCAATAGGAGAAGACGTAAAGGTTATGGGGCTAAGGGATGGCAAGAAAATCGACCTAACAATCGCCATGGCAGTTATTAGCAAGCTCATAAGGGATAGAGACGAATACATTAACGTTAAGGAGGAGGCGAGGAACCTCGTCCTAGACCTAGCATCGAAGATAGCCCCCAACTACGAGGTAAACGTCTACATAAATACTGGAGACATAGTCGAGAAAGACATACTATACCTCACCGTCACCGGCACGAGCAGCGAGCACGGGGACGACGGGATGACTGGGAGAGGCAACAGGGCTAATGGCCTAATCACTCCACTAAGACCCATGAGCCTAGAAGCAACCGCAGGGAAGAACCCGGTAAACCATGTGGGGAAGATATACAATGTTGTAGCTATCGATGTCGCCAACAAAATCTACAGGGAAGTCAACGGCCTCCAGGAGGTATACGTGAAGATCCTAAGCCAGATAGGGAGGCCGATAGACGACCCGCTGGTAGCTGATGTGAAAGTTAAGGCTGAGAAGCTAACCCCCGACATGAAAAACGAGATAATCAGTATAGTTGACGAGGCCCTAGCCAACATTACCAGCTATACGGAGAAAATCCTCAACGGCGAAGTCATGCTCTTTTAGCCCGGGAAACCCCTCTACTCCTCCTATACTCCTCAATGATTCTCTCAATATTAATCAACGACTCTCTCTCAGCCTCTATACGCTCCCTAACCTCCACTAATTCCTCAATAATCTTGTCGCATATAAAGGCCAAGCCGTGCCATACCACCAGGCAGTCCCCAAGGCTACCCGCTACCGCTGGTATCCCATGAGATATGAGGCGCTCTGGGTCCCCGCCTAGCACTATAACGCCTAGTACACCACTAGAATCGAGGAAGTGTAGAACGTCGTGGTCTGGCACTACCCCGTCCCGGACAACTACTACCTCGTTTTCCTGGAGGGGCCCCATCGCCTCTATGCTCTTCTTCAAGGCCCTAGTAGAGAGTACGGGGAGTAGCCTCGCGAGAACAAGGCGGCCCCTCCCAACGGATAATAGGAGGCTCCTCGCCTTTTCGACCTCCTCCTCGAGGGAGGCTATCCTCTCCTCGAGACTCCTAACCTTGGAGTTAAGCGTCTCAACCATCTCCCTTAGCTTCCTCACCTCCAGGTCCTTGTAGGCCTCCGCCTTAGCCTCCCTGCGAATCCTTTCAGCCTCCAGCAATGCATACCTCGCTTTACGCTCCATCTCAGAGAGCCGCCTCTGCAAGTAGAGGTTCTCGGCCTTCAATTCATTGATCCTAGCTATGAGTTCCAGGTGCTCGCCGCTCCCGCGCGATTTCTCACCCTCGCCGGCGCCGACTTGCACAGTGGTATCGCTCACGCCAACGTTATCCATAATGGATGAGAGCTCGCTCTCGATCGCCTTCTCTATAGCCTCGGCTACAGTAACCCCTCTCAGGACCTCTTCCTTCACCCTGACAGGATCGAGGCCGATGCCCATTCTGTCCAGCTGCCTTTGTATGGTCTCGAGCTTGTTCTTTACTATGAGGAAGGCCTTGTAGGCCGCGGCGAGTGCATCCCTCTGATGAGTATCCTCTGGCGCCCGGCCGAGGATCCTAATTGCGAGCTCCCTCTTCTCGCCTGACTCCATATCCTGGCCGGGCGAGTAGACCTGGGCTCCGAACTTTGCGGCGATCCATCTCACCGACTCGGGGATCTCGGCCACGTCTACTGCGAAGATGATGGGCTTTCCCAGGCCTGCGAGTATCCTTACTATCTCGCCCCTGTCAAGGTTCTTCCGGCTATCCAGGTAGACTACCCTACCATTAATGTCGAGAACAGCGACGCCAGTGGTTATCCCGGGATCTAGCCCCACTATGAGCGGTATGTCCGGCTGTCCTGCTTCTTCCTCAAGGTTCAATCGTACCTTATAGACCGGTTTAACAGTGATCGAGTAGTCCAGCCCCCTGTGGGGTCTAACTATGCCTCGCAGCTTATCCCTGCTGGCGTATACTGTGAAGACAGCGGATTCGAGGCCTCCAATGCTCTTCCTGTAGTTCATGTCGTATTCCAGGCCAGCCTTGTCTAGGGCCTCTTTCACCTTCATAGCGGCTATGTGCACGCTAGCCCTAACCCTCCTCTGGAGCCTCTGCTGACTATACCCTCCCCCCTTAGGACTCCTAGCCTTAGACACTGTGATGAGCGTCTTCTCCTCCACCACACGTATCGGCCTGCCCCTCCCCTCCATGGCAAGGAATGCCGCCGCATAGGCAGTACTCACCGGATCCAGCTTACCCCTACCCTTGGCTAGCCCCCTCTCCCTAGCAATCGCCGCTATTCGTTGAACCCCCTCCTCTCCAGCGTTTACTTGCACGACTTCGAGTTCTGGAGGGAGTAGTGATAGGATCCTCTCCAGTTCTCTCTTATTTGAGGCTAGCTCCATGGGGTTATCCAGGCCTAGCCTCCGAGGCCTATACTCCCATGTGAGCCTTATGAGGCGTGACAAGCTAACAGAGGGGTTCACGAGTATAGTGTTACCCTCACTATCAATAACTACTATAGAGTAAGACGCTCTCCTCCCCGCAGGGCTACCGCTGGCAATGTCCACGCCCATATAATAGTCCCTGTTAGGGGGCACTCCCCCTCACCTTCTCGAGGAGCTTCCTCCAGTCTACCTGGATACCGAACCTCTTCCTGAAATACCTCGAAATATACTGGAGATCCCTTTGGAGTAGCAGGTCAGCGCCCTCCTCGTCTCGGTAGGCGTACTGGGGCCAGTCTATAATATACGCTCCGCTATCTTCCGATACCAGCACGTTATACTCGCTCAGGTCGCCGTGAACAATGCCAACCCTCGCATACGCAATCCTAACAGTATCTACAATATCCTCGAGTACCGCCTCCGCCTCCTCCAACGAAAGATCTCTGACACGGTAGAGCTCGACGCCGGGAATATACTCTTGCACCACAGCGTTCCTATTCCACGCAATCGCCCGGGGAACCCTCGCACCCTCCCTTTCAAGCTCGACAAGGGCCTTAAACTCCCTCTCGCCTATCAGCTTCGCAATCTGGAGCCATTGCTTCCTTGGCTTGTCCGCGGCATAGCTTCGGAGAAGTCTTATCCTCCTGAACGTCCGCCTCCCCTCCCTGTGGAATTTCACTACAACGCGGTCGCCGGAGGGAGTTAGAGCATAGTACACGCTACCCTCTTTCCCAACACCAATCCTATCCCCAAGAGCGACTATCACGTTTCTGGCTATCAAATTATTGAGCGATAAAACGTCAAGGCCGTAGAAGGTTAGGGAGTACCCGATAACGCTTCCCAGCTTTCTCTTGATGAGTTTAAGCTCGTTGAGCTTATCCAGAGACCTCTTAACCCTTGGCCCGGGTATCCTAGACCTCCTCTCCAATACCTCGACAGGCACGTACTCGTACCTGCCCTGCAAGGATTCTATAACTGCGAGTACTTTAACGTCGTCCTTCTCCAATTGCCTCCATAGCTGGTAGGGGTTTCTCGCCATAACTAGCTGATCCCACATAATACCAGTATGAGAGAGTTAATAGGCGATTTCCCCTCTTAAGGAGGCAATCGTCTCCACAAACTACAACTTATGAGTGGATTTCTAATAGGGAATAGTCTTACAGGTAGAACATAATTTATTTAAATAGTCTGGTTTATGATTGGGTAACTAGGTGAGTAGATAATGCAGGATGATATTCCGTTCCACAAAGAGGGAATCTATATTAGGGATTCAACACTGTATGTCATAGGCGCCAGATATATTGCAAAGGTTTCTAAAATTCTGTCCAGTGAGACCAGGACTAGGATTCTAGATATTCTCTCCGACGGACCGAAGGACCTGGATACCCTGGCCAAGGAAGTAGGGCAGAGTAAGGCCAACATCAGCAGCCAGATAAGGCTGCTGGAGTCTATTGGGATAGTTAAGGCGACTTACGTGCCGGGGAATAGGGGGATTAAGAAGATCCTGGAGGCTAAGGTCAAGCGTATTGTTATGAAGGTGAGGCCCTAGCCTCCCCCTAATAGTGCCCGGAGGAATCCTTGGAATAGTGGGGCGGGGGCTAGAGGCCTGCTCTTGTACTCTGTGTGTGGCTGGGTGCCCACGAAGAAGGGGTGCATTCTCCTGTCTAACTCGATGAATTCTACGAGACCGTTGGGGCTCCACCCGCTTACCCTCATACCGTGGCTCTCCAGCGAGTCTATGTAGTCCCTGTTGACCTCGTAACGGTGCCTGTGCCTCTCATACACTATCTCCCTGTTGTAAAGCTCGTGTACGATTGTGCCGGGGACTAGTCTAATAGGTGAGGCGCCCAGCCTCATCGTCCCGCCAAGCTGGCCTATCTTCTTCTGCTCCGGGAGTATGTGTATAACCGGGTGTGGAGTGTTAGGGTTGACCTCTTCGGTGTGAGCGTCCTTAAGGCCTATAACGCTCCTTGCGAATTCTACAACCGATAATTGCATGCCGAAGCATATCCCGAGGAGGGGTTTCCGGGCCTCCCTGAAGGCCTGGATAGCCTGGATCTTGCCTTCGACTCCCCGGGCTCCGAAGCCAGGGAGTATTATGGCTCCATCCACCTCCTCGACGAAGCCTAAGTCCTGCTTTCCCTCTTCTATGAGGGTTGACTCTATCCAGTGGAGCCTGGGCTTTACTCCCAGCCACGCGCCAGCGTGGCGGAGGGCCTCGACTATGCTGATGTAGCTGTCATGGAGCTTAGTGTACTTTCCTACCATTGCTATATTGACTGTCTTAGAGGCTTCTGTAATCTTCTCGACGAATTCCTCCCATGCAGACAGATCAGCCCCTGGATCCTCGACCCCGAGCTTTGAGAGTATTAGGCCAGGTAGGCCCTGCTCCTCCAAGACTAGCGGTACCCTGTAGACTGTGTCGAGGTCGTGATCGCTGAACACGTTTCTCTCCGGGAGAGTCGCGTAAAGGGCTATCTTCCTCCTCGCCTCGGGCTCAAGGGGCCTCTGGGTCCTCACAACTATAGCGTCGGGCTGGATTCCTATCCTCCTCAGCTCCTGCACGCTATGCTGAACAGGCTTAGTCTTCTGCTCGCCCGTTGTTGACAGGACGGGTGCTAAGGCTACGTGGACGAAGAAGGTGTTGTTTTCCCCCTCCTCCAGCCTCATCTGCCTGATCGCCTCTAGGAAGGGTAGACCCTCTATGTCGCCCACAGTCCCGCCAATCTCGACGATGAGGAAGTCGAGGTCTCTCTCCTTGGCGAGGCTCCTTATCCTATCCTTGATCTCATTGGTTATATGAGGGATTACCTGTACTGTTTGGCCGAGGTACTCGCCTTTACGCTCCTTTGTTATCACGCTCAGGTAGATCTGCCCGGTTGTAATGTTGTGCTTCTTTGAGAGGTTGACGTTTAGGAACCTCTCATAGTGGCCGAGGTCTAAGTCGGTCTCGCCGCCGTCCTCTGTCACGAATACTTCGCCATGTGCAAAGGGGTTCATAGTGCCAGCGTCTACGTTTATGTAGGGGTCTATTTTCACGGCCTCGACGTGGAATCCCCTCGACTTGAGGAGTAATCCTATACTGCTTGTTACTATCCCCTTGCCAACGCTAGACAATACTCCGCCTGTTACGAAGATGAACTTCCGAGCCACACTCGACTCCTGTGAGTAGATGCCGGTGCCCTCCCAGGGGTTATAAGCTGGGGCCTCAGCCAAATGCCTTCACTTCACTATTCAGCGTCGGGAGTAGACATCATAGGCCCCCGCGGTGAGGGTATTACCTTACTCTTCAAGGGCTTTATGGACCAGCTAGCCTCCCAGTTTTTCCTGCAACTTTCTCTTTACTATCTCTGCCACTATCTTGCCATCTATCTTCCCGCGGAGCCTGGCCATTGCTCTCCCCATTATCAGGCCCATGGCCCTCATTCCTTTCTCCTTCACGGCTTCCTCATGCTCTCGTATTATCTCTTCAACTATCGCTTCTGCCTCCTCCCGGGTCATAGTTCCTAGACCAAGCTTCCTTACGAGCTCGTCTACATTGTAGTTGCCTTCCTTCCACGCTGCCTTTACGAGTTCTTCGAGCGCCTCCTTGGCTATCCGGCCCTGGGCCAGCCTGTCTATTAGCTCCTCTAGGAATGATTCCGGTATCGCTTCAATGTCTACGCCTTCGCTCTTTAAGCCCCTGAGGGTTACGACGAAGAATGAGGCTATGATCGATGGTTTAACCTTGTCATGGTACTTCTCTATTAGCTTCTCTATCATGTCTAGCCTGACATCGTCTATAACCTCGAGAGCGAGTTCCTTGGAGAGTCCGTACTTGCTTACTAGCCTCTCTAGCTTAACGTCGAGGGGCTCCGGGACTATTTTCTCGGCTTCACGATGCAACTCCTCTGTTATAGGTGCGGGGGGCAGGTCGGTCTCCGGGTACATCCTAGCGGATCCCGGCCTCGGCCTCAGGAACCTTGTAGTACCATCGGGGTTTGCGCCCCTCGTCTCCTCGGGAACGCCCTTGAGGGCCATCTTAGCCCTCTCGAGGACTATCTCTACGGCCCTCCTAGCTCTGGCAGGGTCTGAAGCGACGATTACTACTGCGTCTCTCCCCTTGACGGCGCCTGTCGCCTCGTACACCTTATCTAGCTCATCACTCGTTATACCATACTTGGGTAGCTCGTCGCTGTGGAATAGGCCTCCCACCCCGGCCCAGAACCTCACATAGTCAGCGAACTCTGTTCCAACCCTCCTACCAGGCATGACTTCCTTGCCTAGGAGGCCGTGGAAGTATGGGAGCTTCACGGCGAGGACTACTCCCCCTGATCGGAGTGTTCGGCGGAGAACCTTGCTCTTGGTCCCAGAGAATACCTGTGAGACGTCTACGGGCTCCTGCTCGTAGTCCTCCTCCCTGGCGCCCCTTCTATGTAGCTCGTCTCTCACCTCGAGGAGGCTTACCTGTCTTAGGACCTCGTAGCGGATAACCTTGGGTATTAGGTCAAGCCTCTGCACTCCCTTGATCTCCGTCTTAGCGCCGCCGCGTATACTAACGTTAAGGTCCTGCCTTATCGTCCCCAGGCCCCTTTTGACCCGGCCCGTGAGGCGGAGGAGCCTCCCGATAGCCAGCGCTACCCTCTCGGCCTCCTCGGGCGAGTGGATTACGGGTGCGGTTGAGATCTCTATGAGGGGGATCCCTAGCCTGTCAAGGCGGTAGCGGACTCGAAGGCCCTCCTCTCCTATCTTCCTCGAGGCGTCCTCCTCAACGCATATCGTCTCGATAGGCACGTCCTTATCTCCCACCCTGAGGGACCCTCCCAGGGCTACCACGCTAGTCCTCTGGAAGCCTGTAGTGTTGCTACCGTCTATCACGATCTTCCTCATAACGTGCACCTCATCGACAATATGGGAGCCGAGGGCCTTGGCGACAGCCATCGCTATAACGAGGGCTTCCCTGCTGATGTCATGTGGCGGTTCCTCGTCGGCCTCTACGAGGCACGAGTGGTGGTGGGGCGCCTCGTATAGGTACTTACGCCCCTTCCTCCACTCGAAGAGAGCTGCTATGTCAACCTCTCCTGCCTCACCTCTCGTGGGCCTAAGCCTTCTCTCGAACTCTAAGTGGTCCTCGTCTGTTAGCTCTGCCGGGCATGGGCAGAAGAGCTTCCTCTTAGTGGCTAGTTGCTGGTGGATCTCGAGGCCGACCATGAGGCCGAGGGCTTCATAGTCAAGTTCCTTTTCCGGCACGGGTCTACCACCTCCCTCCTCTCCTAGACAGTGTAGTCGTGGTCCCAGCGGGGGTAGAGGCGGAGAGCCTGCCTCTCACCCTTCTCCCAGGCCAATGGCTTCTCCATGAGGCTCCTCACCTCGTCCATATCCCTTGCCCTAGCGAGTACCCACGATAGCTTGACGTAAGCTGTCTCCGGTATCATGTCGTCTCCAGGTATTACTCCTGCCAAGAGCATTTTCCTACCGGTGGCGTATACCCTCAGGTTGACCCTCCCGAAGATTGTCTGAGATGTAACTACTATTGGGACGCCGTCCTTTATTATCCTTCTCATCGTCTTGATCGCCTCCTCGTCTACATGCCCGAACCCGGATCCCTCGACGACTATTCCACGATAGCCCGCGGAGGCTACGGCGTCGAGCACCTCGGCGAATCTTCCAGGGAAGAATTTGAGGAGGGCTACCCTATCCTCGAACCCGTTTTCGAGCACTGGCTCGCTACTCACCCTCTCCCTGTAACGGTGGTCTAGGATTACTATCTCGCCCTTATCCGGGTATACCTTGGCTAGTGGCGGGGCGTTGATAGATTGGAAAGCGTCTCTACGGCTCGTGTGCATTTTCCTGACACGGGTCCCCCTATGTGCGAGCGCGTAGGAGTCTCCCGTCTCCCCATGCATTACAACGACTACCTCTGCGAAGGGGGCTCTCGAAGCGGTTAGAACAGCGGCGGTGAAGTTGAAGGCGGCGTCACTACTCGGCCTATCACTGCTCCTCTGGGCTCCCACCAGGACGACGGGGGCCGGGAGGCCTTTGTGGAATGCGAAGGATAGGGCCGCGGCTGTGTAGCCCATAGTGTCGGTGCCATGTGCTACTACTACACCGTCATACCCCTCCTTGAGCTTCCTGTAAACCTTCTCTGCTATCAGCTCCCAGTGTCTAGGCTTCATATTTTCACTAAATATACTTAGTATTTCTTCCACGTCGAGGGAGGCGTAGCGGAAGGCCTCCGGTATTGATAGCGCTAGTTCATCGGCGTCCAGCTGGGGCTTCACGGCCCCAGTCTCATAGTCAATCCTGCTGGCAATAGTACCCCCAGTACCTAGAACCGCCACCCTCCTATCCTTAGCGACGCTTAGCTCCTCGACGAGGGGCACGGGTTCACCGGGCTTCGATAGTCTCTTATATTCCTCCAGAACATCTAGCCTAACTATCCTGTCAAGCCGGATCCCTATGTTGTACCCGTTGTCAAGCTTCACTACTAGGTGGTCAGGCGATGACAGCTCATAGCGGGGCATAACTATGCCTTCAACTACAAGGCCGTCATCCCTGGTAATCCTCACCCGCTTCCCAGGCGGGATACTCTGGGGTCCCTCCATGACGCGCTCATCCAGGGACTTAACCGCCCTGAGGGTCCCTCAAAAAGTAATCCTCTCCCACGGTGCCTACGACTAATTATTCGTTAATAGTTAACACTATATAATGTTACAAGAGTACGGGAAATATGTGAGTGGGTCTCCTCTTATGAGAGAGGAGCTGGTTAGGAGGCTATCTTCTCCTCCTCCTGCCGCCTACTACCTGGGCTGGCTGTTCTAGTAGCTTCTTGTACTTCACCCTGTTCCTTAGTCTGGGCGGTGGGTTTTTCCTGGGCTTAGCTGGTATCTTTGGAGTCTGCTTCCTCACTTTCCCAGCCTTCGTCATTGAGCCGTGGGTTGGCATTTTCCTTCTCCACCGTCATGGGTGGCGGAGCGTACTACCCTTATAAGGGTGCCGTCTCTGGGAGGGTCCCTCGGGTAGTGTTAGTTTATATTTTGGCCTGGACAGGGTTGGTATAGAGGATGATTACGTGGATGGGGTGTAATGATTGAAGGTGTACATTGCTGACCTTATCATAGGCGCCTTCGCCTATGATGAAAAGGGGGAGCTCATAGGCTACGAGCTGGCTCCCCGTAATATTGACGAGGCGGTCGAGCTAGCCCTCCGGATCGAGGAGGGAGAACTCTACGCGCCCCTAGCACGCCTCCTGGAAAAGATAGGCAAGGATAAGGTTGTAGTCCTAGAAGATGACTCGCTAGCACGTGCAGTTGCTAAGCAGGGCTACGAGACCAGCGTGGAGCCGGCTAACAAGTACGCATTCAATGCTAGGGAGAACCTAGTTAAGCTCGCATTAGAGACGGGGTTCGCTGGGAGCGAGGAGGACTTCCTAGACTGGTTGTTCGAGGCCGAGCTAGAGTATACTCGTAGGAAGCTGAGGAAGGCCGCGGCTAAGAGGGACCTCCTGGCGGCGCAGGCGATAAGGGCTATAGATGATATTGACAAGACTGTTAACCTTTATGTTGCGAGGCTTAGGGAGTGGTACAGCATACACTTCCCCGAGCTAAACGACCTCGTCAAGGACCACGAGAACTACGTCAAAATCGTGGCCGAGCTAGGGGACCGCTCCAAGATAACCAAGGAAGCCCTGGTAAAGCTCGGCTTTAGCGAGGAGAAGGCGGAGAAGATAGCGGAGGCCGCGGCTAACAGTATTGGAGCAGACCTGTCAGAGTTCGACATTGAAGCCCTGCAACACCTAGCCAGAATCATATACGAGCTATACAAGCTGAGGGCTAGGCTGACCCAGTACATCGAGCAGATCATGAAGGAAGTCGCCCCCAACATAACAGCACTAGTAGGCCCACTACTCGGGGCAAGGCTAATCAGCCTTGCCGGTAGCCTGGAGAAGCTCGCACGACTCCCCGCAAGCACCATACAAGTGCTCGGAGCCGAGAAAGCCCTCTTCAGGGCCCTTAGAACCGGTGGGAAGCCCCCGAAGCACGGCATAATCTTCCAGTACCCCGACATACACAGGAGCCCCAGGTGGCAGAGGGGTAAGATCGCGAGGGCGCTAGCCGCTAAGCTAGCCATAGCCGCCAAGGTCGACGCCTTCACGGGGAGGTTCATAGGCGACAAGCTGAGGGAAGAGCTCAGGAAGAGGATCGAGGAGATTAAGAGGGTCTACGCTAAGCCGCCTAAGAGGAAGCCTGTAGAGGCCAAGCCGCAGAGACCCCAGAAGCCCAGGAGGGGAAGGAGGGGAAGACCTGGTAGAAGGCCTAGGAGAGGTGGGAGAGGAAGGAGGTGACCGGTATGGAGGTTGTAAGGGTAGAGGAGCACCCGAAGTGGAAGAACGTGTACATAGTCGAGCTAGAAGACGGGAGCCTCAGGCTGGCCACGAGGAACCTGGTCCCAGGCCAGCGCGTCTATGGAGAGAGGCTCTACCACTACGGCGGGGTAGAGTATAGGGAGTGGAACGCCTATAGGAGCAAGCTAGCAGGAGCCCTCCTCAAAGGCCTCGAGGAACTCCCGATAAAGGAAGGAGACCGCCTACTATACCTAGGAATCGCTAGCGGAACCACTGCAAGCCACATAAGCGACATAATCGGGCCGAAGGGCCGGATCTATGGTGTAGAGTTCGCTCCCAGGGTGATGAGAGACCTAATACTCATAGTGAGGGAGAGGAAGAACATCTATCCCATCCTAGGCGACGCAAGGTTCCCCGAGAAGTACAGGCACCTAGTCGAGGGCGTAGACGGCTTGTACGCCGACGTAGCCCAGCCAGAGCAGGCGAAGATAGTCGCAAGGAACGCCAAGTTCTTCCTACGCGATGGCGGGTACATGCTCATGACCGTTAAGGCTAGGAGCATCGACGTCACAACGGCGCCCAGCGAGATATACAAGATGGAGATAAAGACTCTCATGGAGGCTGGCTTCGAGATAAAAGACGTGGTCCACCTGGACCCCTTCGACAGAGACCACGCCATGATCTACGCCAGGTACAAGAGAGGATAAGGAGGAGTGCCAGGCAAAGGCTCCAGGATAATAGAGGAGAAGTACAAGGACAGCGTCAGGAGGCTATCAGCCTACTGGCCACAAGAATTCCCCACGCTAACCCAGCTAGAAGAAGGGAAAACATCAATACGCCTAGCCTCCGGGGCAATACACGAGTTCGACCGCGGAGAGGTTGAAAGGCTCCTAGAACAGGTCCCCTCCTACTTCAAGGACTTCATGAAAGTCCCAGTATTATTCCGCTACGAGAAGATCGGCGGCAGGGCCCGGTATCGTGTATTAGGCGACTATTGGCAGAGGAGGCTGGTAGAGCTTATGCTTACAGGTGACTACTCCTACGAGGGTGTTGAAGAGCTAAGCGTTGACGAGTTCATAACGCTCCTTTCAAAGTACAAGTCCCTGATCTTTGTTACAATACTATACTAGCCATTCTAGACTGGCCAATAGTGGGTAGGCATAGGTACCTGCATAGTCCCTCGTTTTTAAAGGCTACATTACTCATCCTACAACGAGAATAACCCCTCAAACGCCGCCCCTGGGAGGATAGAGGCGGAGGACCATCGAATTGGCTAGCAAGCTGGCGAGCAGGCAGGAAGCAAAGCGCTTGGAGGAGCTACTGTTCGCCGAGTGGGCCGAGAAAAAGAGGATTATAGAGGATGAGATAAACAAGGTTGTCAACACCCAGATGAGTGAGGGTGACCTCGTAAACGTTGCCAGGTACATTTCAGAAGGGGGCAAGAGGTTCAGGGGCTTCCTCACTATACTGACGGCTGAAGCCCTCGGAGGAAGCATAGACGATGCACTCGACGCCGCAGTAGCTATCGAACTAGTGCAGGCGGCCAGCCTGGCCATAGACGATATTATAGATAAAGACGTGGAGAGGAGGGGGAAGGCAGCAGCCTGGATAAAGCACGGGCTCCCTAAGACCGTACTATCAAGCCTCTTATTCATCCCAGTATCGCAAAGGATAGTGGAGAAGCTCGGCTTCAGGGCGATATTCCACGTTATAAGAGCTTGGGAGGCCACGGTAAGGGGCGAGATACTGGACTCCTTCCTACCACGGCTGGTCCCAGCATCTAGGTACCTGGAACTGTGCAAGCTGAAAACAGGGAGCCTATTCAAACTGGCGACTATCCTAGGAGCCATAAGTGCAGGAGCCTCCGTCGAAGTAGAGTCCAAGATGGGTGAGTACGGTGAAACGCTCGGCGTGCTATACCAAGTCGCCGATGACGTCGTAGACTATCACAACTACAAGGTAGGGTTGAAGCCCTATGAGCCAGGCCTTAAACACTTCGAAAGCTGGGCTCGAAACCAGGGGCCCGACCCTGTGGAGGTAGGTCTAAGATTCCTGGCCGAGAAGCTAGACTACGTGTCCAACCTACTAGACACGATAGAGTTTAAGAGCGAGAAAGCGGTACTCCTCTACTTTATACCAGAATTTATGGTCTCCAAGATGCTCGAGGAAGCAGGGCTAGACAGGAGGCTGAGGGAACTGAGAGCAACCAATTAAACCCTCGCTCCCGCTTATAGAC
>WAOR01000052.1 GCA_015521175.1 Thermodiscus sp. | reverse complement strand
GGGCTATACCCCGAGTATATTGTTCCAGCTATTAACCATGTGAATGGTGCTAGTAGCCATGACGCTTGCCAGGCGCATACTCGAACTACTACTAGAGAAGAAGGCCCTAGCGCCGGGAGACGCTGTAGCCCTCACAGGGGAGCCCAGGTACAGGGTGCTTGCCTCATTCCAGTGCCTCGAGGAGCTAGGACTCATAGAGAAGGTCTACTCTAGGGGCACCTATAAAATCTACCAGCTGAGCATGACTGGGGAGAAGCTCCTCAAAACAGCCGGTGCCAATAGTCTTGCGGAAGCGCTGGAAACCCTAGTACTAGGGCTAGGAGTGGAAAGTGCAGCGGGTGCTCAGGCCTCGACGGGCACGTAGACTGGCTTCTCCGCCAGGTTTATCACCGGCACGACGAGCCATCCGGGCCTTACCCTATCGGTGACCTCGATCTTCTCTCCGGCCTCATCGGTTCTTACAATGATGTATTTGGGATCCTTCTCCTCAGCCTCGGCCACGTAGTAGTAGATCACTGGTAGTCCATAACACCGGTAGTAGTCCTTATACATCATCTGCAGAAAGTAGACAACCTTACTGTTACTCTTGTATCGGTATACTGGCATCACGACCATGCGGCCAGCTAGGCTTGTCGCCAAGCGGACCAGGTCTGATAGATTCTGGACTCTTACGGCTACCGCTTCCCCTATACTATCCGCCTCGCAGTGGCCAGTCAACGCTTAGAGGCACCCCTCATGAGAATAGACTAGCCCTTGGGTAATAATAAAAACCTGGCCATACATTATACTAGTCCCGAAGCAGGGAAAGACCCCCTGGGCCGGTGCGGGGGTGCCCGAGCCTGGTCAAAGGGGTCGGGCTCAGGACCCGATGGCGTAGGCCTGCGTGGGTTCAAATCCCACCCCCCGCACCATAATGCTTAACGAGCAAAGCGAGCGCACCTGGGGTCCCTCACAGGCGCTATTCCGTGTGGATTCCTTCCAGGGATGGCGTGGCTAGTGGAGGTGTATGGATGGTGAAGCCTATAAGGGAACAGTATTTGGACTGGCCTAGAATGCTCCTCGACTCATACAAGTCCGGCCTCGGCATGGTTGGAAAGCCTCTCCTCGAGGGGTCTAAGAGGCTGGTGTTAGGCTGCGGTATGGGCGGCTCCGGCTTCTCACTATCAGCTGTATCACCGCTTGTAGGCGAGCGCTACCCGTTCATCGTGCAGAAGAGTATGACTCCACCCCATTACCTCTCTAGCCAGGATATTGTCGTTGCCGTGAGCTATTCGGGGGAGACAAGGGAGACGATCGAGTGCTTGGAAAAGAGCCTCGATAAGGGTGTGGCTAGTGCAGGCGGAGTAGCTGGTCGAGGAAGCAGTCTCGCAAGACTTCTATCTGGGAGAGGTCTCCCGGTTGTGGAGATTGAGAAGAAGGGCTACCCTCGGAGCAGTCTCGCTCAACTTGTCGGAGGACTTCTTGCACTACTCTATGCTGGAAACGTCGAGGCGCTTGTTGAGGAGGCTGCCGCTCTCTTAAACCCGAGTAGGGCTAGCGAGGAAGCTTCACTTGTAGCCGAATCGGTGTATAACAATGGGGAAGTATTGATACCTGTCGTTGTGTCTTGCGGAGAGCTGGGTTTCGTTGCTGAGAGGTGGGCCACAGAGTTCTCGGAGAATGCTAAGCACCCGGCGTTACCAGAGGTCTACCCGGAGGCTGGCCATAACTATATCGCACGCTGGCACTATACCAGGGGACCATACCAGCTAGTCTACATAGATTTTGGAGTTAAGGGACTCTGCCAGATAGCGAAGAAATACGTGTTGTCGAAATACTCCTCGGTGAGAGAACCGGTAATCCTGGACTATTCCAGGCTGGCATCGAGGAATAAGCTGGCAGCAGTCCTACAGGCGGCGATGACCGCGGGGCTGGCTACGGTGGAGCTAGCGTTTAAACTGGGAAGAAACCCGGAGGTTATCGAGGCCATAGACGAGTATAAGCGGATGGCGAAGGGGGAGGGTTGAGGCAAGCCGACGCTGTAACACTCCTGGGAGCCTTCACAGGGTCCCTCTCCCTAGCCGTGGGAGTATTCGGGGACCTGTGGCTAGCTGTAAGGCTACTCTTCATAGCCTACACGCTAGACGTCCTCGACGGAGTCCTCGCCCGTAGAGAGGGAGCCACCCGGGAGGGCTTCATGCTTGATAGAGCGGTGGACAGGTTTACACAAGTTATAGTTCCATCAATACTCCTCCTATTATACGAGGCATCTAGAACTTCGCCGCTTGAGTACGCGCTCTACACCGCCTACACAGCAAGCCTAGTAACCCTCAGCTTCTATAGGCTTGTATATAGGAGGGTTGAAAACCTCAACTACTTCAGCGGGCTCCCCCTACTAACACACGCCCTCGTAATACTAGCCGGGATAATCGCACTAAGGAACGTGAGCGTTCTCCTGCTCTACTATCTTCTAGCGCTGTCCCTACTCCCCATACCCTACTATAGGAGGCCCAGTAGTAGGGGGAAGAGGAGCTTTCCAGCGTCTAGGATGATTGGGGCTCTCCTCCTAGCTGTAATCCCCTATGGCGGGTTGATCGCGGAGTTCATATACTGGCTGGTAATGGTTGGTGTTCTAGTTTACAGTATAGGCGGGGCTCTATTAGTGAGGAAATAAAAGTTAAAAAGCTAAAAATAATTGATGATAGTCGGAGCTAGGCCTACTGTCTCCTGTAGAGGAGGACAGCTGCAATTAGCGCAACAAGTACAGCCACTATAGCTGGGACGAGCGGGCTCTCCGGGATCGGGGCCGCGCTAGTCGACACGGTTAGCGTGTCGTATGTCGGGCCCTCGACCGTGGTTCCGGAGGCGTCTTGGAATGTTACTATGAAGAGTAGCTTGTGGCCGTCAAGGGTTGAATCGTTAGGTACTGTCCAGTTCTTCGCGAAGGAGCTGGAGCCGTCGCTGTTCTGGGTTGTCGTAACTGTTAGCGTATTAAGGACGGTTCCAGTCGTGTTGTCTACTATCTTGATTGTGGCCTGTGGTGCACCGTAGGCAGACCAGCCAGTGATAGTCACGTTGTAGCCGGTGTAGGCGTTTTGCTGGTCCTGGCCTCCATTTGCTAGTGGTGTGTAGGCGTCTTCGAATGGGCCTACTAGGAGGTTTACGTATCCTCCTGTAGCGTTCTCCATAGCTCTCTTGACTGCTATGATGAACTGGTTGTTGCCGAGTTTGGAGGCGTTGAGCTGTACTGCCTCGTCTAGTACGCCAACACCGTTGGTGCTCTTAGCAACTATGACCGGGTTACCGTACTGGTCTGGCTGGACGTTGTAGGCGTATAGGTCAAAGTCAGTGTGAGCCGGGTCACTCGTCTGGGCGTGAGACTTCACCACGTAGACCGGATAGTAGGTGTTGCCTGCCGCATCCCTGAAGCTCACTAGTGGTAGGAATATCCTGTAGGCGTATACGCTCCTGCCCCAAGGCTTGTTCCACACTCCTCCAGAGAAGTTTGCATTGTAGGCTGTACCATTCCTAAAGAGTAGGGTCATACTTGTACCGGGCATTATTGCCTTGCCCGCCGCGTAGCTTAGGGCTAGGTCTACCGCTGCTGCTCCGTCAACAGCGCCGAAGCCCTCGTGTATGTCCTTGGCTCCTCTGTCGAGTGTGGGGCTGTAGCTGGCGTTGT
>WAOR01000051.1 GCA_015521175.1 Thermodiscus sp. | reverse complement strand
ATGGGTCTGGGTATTTTGCTATGCCTTCTTCAACGCGCGGCGGTATTATTACAGCCTGGCTTCTAAGTATTTCTACTGCTCTTGTGTATCCCCTTGTCTTCATCATGTTTTGGTGCATTGCTGGAACAATTATGAGTGGTTTCTCCTCGCCTAGTATAGCTGAGGCGGTAAGCGCGACAGGACTATCTGTTATCCCATAGGCTATCTTAGATATTGTCGACAAAGTTGCTGGAGCGACGAGCATCGCGTCGCAGTCCTCTGCAAGCACAATATGCTCCACGTTCCCCGTAAGCCTTGTAATAGGCTCCTCGCCAGTAGCCCAGTGGAGTAGGCTGGGCGTCACGAATTCTAAGGCTCCCTCTGTTAGTACGGAGATGACTCGTGCTCCCCTGCGCATAAGCCACCGGGCGACGTCAACGGATTTATAGACTGATACGCTTCCAGTAAGTCCTAGAATTATGCACCTGCCAGCGAGGTAATCGTTGACGGAGCCTATTATTTTCCTTGAAGGGTGACTCTCGACCCGCTTTGCCACTGCGTAAGTACCCCTCTTTCCCGGAGTCCACACGGTAATTTACGATATTAGCCTTAAATCGCAATACTACTAGGCAATATGGGGGTACAGTGTTGCAAACAATCCATGGAGCGAAGGATACTAGGTCATTCGCTATTAGAAAGGCGACTAAGGAGGATATTCCAGCTGTTATGACTGTTAACTTGAGGAGCCTTCCAGAGAACTACTGGTACGGCTTCTACGAGTATATACTCTTGAACTGGCCCGAGTCCTTTCTAGTAGCAGAGGTTAATGGTGTTGTTGTCGGTTATGCTATGTCTCGCGTCGAGGATACGGGGGACCCTCTCCTTCTAGGCCTCATAGATGATAAAGGTAACCCTCTAGTAAGGGGCTGGCAAGAGCCGAAGAAGGCTGGCCATCTCGTCTCCATCGCGGTACTTCGAGAGTACAGAGGGAGAGGTATAGGGTCCGCCCTACTAGCTGAGACAATCCGGGTAATGAGGGATAACTACAAAGTGGACTCAATTTTCCTCGAGGTGAGAGTCTCCAATACGCCTGCCATTAATCTCTATAAGAAGTTCGGGTTCCGAGTCGTCCGGAGGATACCTCACTACTATAGAGATGGAGAAGACGCCTATGTGATGGTTTTACGGTTAAAGCCTACCAGTTAATGTTTAGCTTGGTCTTATACTCCTTGTATAATGCCTCCACCTTGGCGACCCATGAGGATAGCTCGTCGGGGTTCTCGGGATAGGTCTTGTAGAGTTCCTTGACTCTCTTCATGTACCGTGACACCGTTATGAGTTCTTGGAGCATCGAGGGCCTGCCGAGAAGTTTGACGAGTAGTTTTGCCTTGTCTAGCACTGAGAGGTTGGCTTTGAGGTCGCCAGTTACACTGGTCTCATAGGCGTCTTCAGCCCTCATGACGCCATTTCGGAGCCCCCACTCTATCTCTTCGTTAGATAGTTCCTGGAGATACATGCGGAAAATGTCTAGGCTGGCTTGTTTAGCCCCTAGGCCCCTCATATAGGCGATGTTCAGGCTCCAGAGCGGGCCATGCCTCGTGAAGTCTCCTTCCTCGAAGGCGTTTACTATAGCCCTACTCGCGTGATATGCGGCGTGCATAGCATAGCCCATTCCGCCTCCATGTACAGGATTAACAGTATAACCATTATCGCCTATTCCAAGGAAGTTATCCCAGACAAGAGTGTTCGCGGGCCTCCTAGTGGGAACCGCCGCTCCAGCATCAGCGTAGACCTCTACCTGGCTGCCAACATCAGATCTCTTCATAAGCTTCTGTTCATATATCTCCTTAGGGTGAGGATATCCTCTCCCACCTTGCACTCCCAGCCCAATATTTGCAACGTACTCGCTCTTAGGGAAGAGCCACCAATAGCCTCCCGGCGCTATTTCCTGATTCACGTAGATCCGGATGTATGAGGGGTCATCGATCGGGTCCTTTAAGCGGACGATCCGCCGGTATGCTACATTCATGTCAACGGGCTTGAGGGGTTCATTAACAGGCCACTCCTTTGGGAGCCTCCTACGGATTACTCCACTCGTACCGGTAGCGTCGACAATAACCTTACCCGAGAATATTATTTCTTCCCCTTCTTTTTTCGCGGCTACTCCAACGAGTCTGCCGTTATCGAGGATAGGCTTGTAGACATAGGTCTTCAAGTGAATGCTTACTCCTGCTTTCTCCGCTTCCTCTACGAGGCGTCTACCATAGGCGTTCCTGTTTATCATGAACCCTTTCCCATTCACCCTAAGCTTGACTTCCTCGCTGGGACTGTAGATATCGATCCCCTCTACTCTATTAGCAAGGGCGTCTCCATCTGGTAAAGGCATGTGGTTTTCATGGAAGTGGTGTTCCCCTATAGCATCGCCACAGGGCTTGCCCCATAGCCCGTCCCAATCCACAATGTCAAGTCCAGCCACACGCAGACCGGTTTTCCTCAAATGGTAAGCTAGAGAGGATCCGGCTGGTCCAAGACCAACTATAACTACATCATACTCTAGTTTTCTAACCATTTGCACCCCCCAGTCCGAGACTAGCGGAGACCTCTCTTAGCGGAAATAAATCTAGATTAGGTACTAGTCTCCAAATGGAAATAAACCCTTTACAACTACTATAATCGTTTAGCGGAGGTGAGGGAAATGAGCTGGTTTAGAAGAAAGAGGAAAGACATATTCGACGATATATTCGAGGACATATTTGAAGAATTCGAGAGGATCCAAGATATGTTCCGCTCCCTAATCAGGGAGTCTTTCGAAAAAGAATTCGAAAAGCTTGGAGCTGAAGGTAAGCCAATAGTCTACGGTGTTAGAATAACAATCGGTCCGGATGGAGTGCCAAGAGTAGAAGAATTTGGTAATGTAAAGCTGTCAAAGGTGGGTAAGCCTATAGTTCGCGAGGAAATGGAACCACTAGTAGACGTCATGGATGTGGGCGATGAGATCTGGGTAATCGCTGAGCTGCCAGGTGTATCTAAGGAAAAGATCAAGGTAAAAGCGACTGAGAACAAGGTCACGATTAAGGCGGAGAATGATAGAAAATACTATAAGGAAATAGAGCTACCCGCTGAAGTCGATCCAGACACCGCTAAAGCGTCGTACCGCAATGGAGTCTTAGAGATAAAGTTAAAGAAGAAAGCCTCTAGCAAGGAAGAGGAAGGTAAAGAGATCAAGATAGAGTAGCCTTAAAGCCTAGTCGCTAGCCACTCCGGTTTTTTACTTATGCAATAATCGTCAAGGTCAAGTTCCTCAACATTTTCCCCTATAACCTTACTAGCTCCCTCGTAATCGCATATAATGAGGGTAAAGCTCTTCTTACCGTCAATAGCATCCTCGAGCCACTTACGGTTCTCCTCACACCCCTTATCTTCCCTTCCCTTACACGCAACGTTTAACGCCTCGAGAAATCGGTGAAGGACTCCCTCAACAGTGCTGATGAACCCTGTACTAGCGGGGCCAGGAATCATCTCGTAGCCCTTCTCGGGGATGGCTAAGTAGGCGTAGGCGCTTTTCACGAGCAAGTACCGGAGTTCCCTCTCCCCCTTAACTCTGACCACTATCTTCTTGGGCTTTGTGATTTCAGCTAGCCTAACATCACGGTAAGTATAGCCGCATTTAGCGCATTTCCCTGCTGAGATAAGTATTCGGCCGAAGAAGGGTATCTCGTAAAGGTACTCTCGCAGGTTTAGAGCCTTCGCCCCACATACGGGGCAAGTAACTGTTCCCTCGTAGAGTAGGATAGGCTCCTTAATCTCGCCAAAGCTCCTCCTAAGCTCTCTTTCTATACCTTCCAAGCCCTCCTTCATATTAAAACCCCTAATTCCATCTAAGGGCTGATTCGATTTATATTCCACTGAAACAGGCTCTCTCGTAAAGGCCGCCTCCAGGAGACGTTTCTGGGGTGAACGGTGTGGCTCAGGTAGATGAAAGAATGATACTCTATAATGGAGCATCGAAGAGTAAACCAATAACTGCCAAAATTAGCGAGGATGCCTTTAGAAAATTAGAGGAGATCACTAAGGCGTATGGAGTTACGAGGAGCGCTTTCATTAGATATGTACTT
>WAOR01000050.1 GCA_015521175.1 Thermodiscus sp. | reverse complement strand
TTAGAGGCTACCTCGTCTAGCGTTTTCTTAGCGTCCTTGTAGTCTTTCTCTAGGGCTATCGTCGAGTAATACGCCTGATATGCCCTCATGAGCGCCGTGAATGCTAGGCTAGCGGCCGCGTAGGGGTGCTTGGCGAGGAGTTCCCTGCTCTCGTTTAAGTACTTGTACACCGGGGTGAGGGTTGAGTTCGACGCGCCGGCTTCCCGGGCTTTTACTAGTAGGCCTTCACTCTCGGCTTGCATTCTCTTGGCGGCATTGATCATGGTCTTGTTGAAAGAGGCGGGTAATAGTAACGGGGCAATTACTCTCGGTTCTCGTAGGGAGTATACGCTGGCTGTTAGGTTGTATAGGCTTGTGTAGGGTTTCCCCTGGCACTTCTCCTCGAGTGTTTTGGTGAGGTTTACTAGGGGGTAGTAGAAGGCTTTACCATTGCTTGATACTGCTTGGCACTTGACCCCGACCGCTCCAACGCTTGAGGCTAGGCCGTCCGGCGATATTGCACCCGTGGCTACGAACCACTTGTAGCCGTTTCCCCTGGGGGAGTTTGAGAGGAGCGTGTATGTTACTAGGGTTATCATCATGCTCCCGCTAGGCCCGTCTATCCCTGACTCAGTATGAAATGTCACATTGTAGTTCATCTTCCTCCAGTCTACCCCGGCTAGGAGGGAGGCGAGCTTTACCGCTACTAGAGTGCTCTCGAAGGTAGTATTTCCGACTCTCCCGCCGGCTGTTACCCTTATCTTGCCCTCTCCTCTGGTTATGGTGATTGTTACTGGTACTAGGAGTCCTTTCTCGTGTTTTCCGCCTGTAACTGCTACTAGGTAGAAGTCTGCTCTCAGTACTCGTCCTCTCTCACTGGTCTTCGTGGTGGTTTTGGCTTCCTGGGCTTGGGCCAGGGGAGAGGTCACTATCATTATTAGTATTATAATTACTAGTATTTTTGTCTTTTTCAACAGGGGTCCCACACTATAACAGCCGCTCCTTCTATGCTTAATAGTCTTAAGAGGGAAGGGCCTACGGGGTGCTTGGGTGGGGTAGTATGGCTAAGAAGAAGAAGGAGGCTTCTGGCGGACAAGAGGGGAAGGGGGGCAAGGAGCTCAAGATCATAAGCGTGCAGGTTGTCACGCCAGAGCAGGTCGCTAAGAACCAGAGGCAGATGAGCCTCCTCTACATAATAGACAAGCTCGGGCCAACACACGAGAAAACACTCCAACACATAGTCTACATGCTCCAGGAAGAGTTCAACGTAGACATGGGATACGAGTTCAGGAAGGTTGGAAACACCCCCTACAGCCCTCTCCTAAAGAGCGACCTAACGGCCCTCCTATACGTGGGCTTCGTCGAGACGGAGCCCAGCCTCTACAGGAAGCTTAGAACCACGAGCCAAGGCAAGGACACGCTCGAGAAGAACCCGCCCCCACCAGGTCTAGTAGAAGCCGTGAAGAACAACTTCGAGGCACTACGCAACAAGGCCTCGATACTCGACAGCGAGCTAGACCTCGAGATAAGGAAGAGGATGAGGGAGACAACTAGGAGGAGGCGGAGCTTCTTCTAAAGGGGAGGGAGGATGCGATAAGCCACCCCTTCTTCCAACAACTCCTCCGAGAGAAGAAGTACGTGCTCGTATACGGGGAGGCGGGCACCGGTAAGACCCACATAGCCCTAGAAGCCTACAAAACACTCATTGAACTAGGAGGGTCCCCCAGGCTCCTAGCAACAGAGCCTGGGACAACACTCCTAGCTAGGGAAACCAACACTCCCTACATAGAGGTATTATCGATGGACAAGCTCGTCATCGAGACAACAAGGATAGTAGCAGAGGGAGGCTACCCAATCATAGACAGCATAAACTGGCACTACCGGTCAAGCCCGGGGCCAAGACTGGGGAAACAACTAGCATACCTGTCAGCGCTCCTCCGAGAGGCCGGAGGCCTGGCGACCGCACAGGTGAGCGGTGGAGAAGCAGAGCCTAGCGGAGCACCCTACATCCTCCCATGGGCCCATGTAATCGTAAGGACGTATAGGAGGAAGGGAGTCTTTTACCTGGAGTTCCAAAAACCTGTGAGGAGGATCCTTGGTTTCAGGATAAGGGAGGAGGGGATCGAATGGATTTAGAAAAAAATACACATAATAAAGTAAATAACGCTAAGGAATGCGAAAAGAAGGAGACCAGCGATCTCGCTGAAGGCCTCTACAAATACTTACCTACTACATCACTCCTACTCCTCCTCTCATCGATAGTTCTGTTCTACGTGGCCTACGGTGGCCACGAGTTCTGGATCTACCTCCTAGTATTCGCTCCAGCCATGGTGGCTAATGGCTCCGCTGTCTTATGGAAAAAAGCTTTAGTTAAAATATATTATAAGAACAAAGTAAAAGAGGACGACATAAAACCCCACTATATACACAAGAAAAGGCTAGGCGAAGGAAAGACTTGGGAAGGATTCCTCTTCGGCTCATCTATGGGCATACTAGCCGGGCTTATCCTACTTCTTCTAGTCTATATTCTACGTTACCACTTAGACTTTTCATACCCCTATTACTTACTTGCAACTATACTCACAAGCTTCATGGCCCTCATTGGAGACATGGCTGGCAGTGCTATCAAGCGGTGGAGGGGGCTGGAGAGGGGTGCTCCTGTACCGATACTAGACCAGGTTGACTTCTACCTCTTCGCATCCATAGGATTATTGATTATTGGATTCCCTCTTACTCTCGACAAGTGGACCTATTTCTTCTTCTTCGTTTACAGCCTCCATATCCTAACTAATTGCCTGGCCTATTCTATGTGTTGGAAGAAGGAGTGTCCTTAGGGGTCCTCGGGTATTAGCCCGGCCTTCTTCATCATCATGTACCTGTACTTTATGAAGCGGTCGTCCGGGGAGAAGCGTGGCGGGTGAGGGACCCTCACAGGGCCCCCGCATACGGGGCACTTGTCCCGGCGAAGGGTGTATCTTCCACACTTTGTGCATCTCCTTAGGAGCCACTTCAATGCGGGGGCCTCCCATGACCTGCTATTCTTTGAGTCTTTCGAAGGCGTATTCGACGTTTAGCTTCGAGGCTTTCCTCTCGGCCGCTTTTAGGGCTTTTGACAGGGCTTTCTCGAGGATTTTGTAGTCGTGGCTTTGTAGGTCTATCCTGTAGCGTGGAGCCCCTATGGTGTATAGTCTTACCCTGACGTCTTCTCCCTTCACTTTGGCATTCTTCTTCGCGGTTATTAGGACGTCTTTTATCCTTTCGACCCCGTCTGGGGCTAGCGACCTAAGGGTGAATAT
>WAOR01000049.1 GCA_015521175.1 Thermodiscus sp. | reverse complement strand
GGGCCTTAGTGTCCTGGACTGCTAGGGGCTCGCCTATGACTGCTACTCCCTCGGTTACTATCACCCTGAGGGTCCCCCCATCCCTCCCCCTAGTAACGCCCTGGAGGGTTTCCCCGGTTATGTGGCAGGAGTATCCCTTGAACTTCCTGAGCGAGATCCTCGAGTACCCCCGGGCCCTTACAGCCTCCTCCACAGTCCTCCTGACATTTTCGGGCTCAGCCTCCACGATACTGTGGACTAGGCCGACCTCCTTAGCCATACCCGCCTCCAACGCGATACCCTGGGGGTCCCTCACACCCCGGACCAGTGCTAGGCCGTCGAAGAAGTAGACTACTTCTCCCCCATGCCTGGACTCTAGGAGGGCTCTCAGCTCCCCCCGGGGGAGCGTAGGGTGCTCTCCACTCAATAGTACATAGTAGAGGATCCCCCGGCCCCCGGAGGCTTCACCGGCCTTCAACCGCTACTCAGTACCTCCGCGATGAGGGGGCCCAGGTCTACGTACTCTAGTAGGGGGTGCTCACGCTTGGGCAGGGTGTTGCCTGCGTAGAGCTTGCGGAGCCCGGCCTCCTCCAGCCTCTCGAGAGCATTCCCGGCTAGGAGGGCGTGGGCTACGAGGGCGTAGACTTCCCGGGCGCCCTGCTGGTATAGGAGCTTGGTGGCCTTTGCGAGGGTCCCCCCAGTACTTATTATATCATCAACGAGTATCACAGTCTTCCCCTCAGCGGGTATGGTCTTGGGCTCTATCACGATCTCCCCCGTAACCCTGTCACGGTGCTTGACCAGGTAGTCGTAGCTGGCGCCGAGGGCCTTGGCGAGCCTCTCAGCCCTCCCCACCGCGCCGAGGTCTGGGGCGAGGACTAGAAGGTCTCCCTCAACCTTTACCCTACGGGCCATGTACTCGTAGGGGGATATGCTCCTAGCCTCCCCGGGGAAGTGGGCTAGGCTCGCCTCCTTGTGGACCTCCACGGTGTAGAGTGCGGAGTAGCCAGCGGAGTGTAGGGCCCGTAGCACTACCGCTACGCTAACGGGCTCACCGTCGAGGAACCTCCGGTCCTGCCTCGAGTAAGCCAGGTAGGGGGCCACTAGAGTTGCCTTCCTAGCCCCAGCCCCTAGGACAGCGTCGGCTAGGAGCATGGCCTGGATAACGCTAGTATCCTGTGGGGGGCTGAGAGTCTGCACAACAACGGCCTCCTCGCCTTCGAGGCTCTGAGGGACCCTCACGTAGGACTCTCCGTCGGGAAAGGTTTTACTCTCTGCAACGATGACGTCGGCTCCCAGGCCCCTGGCAATGCTCCCGGCTATCTCCCCGCTACCGGGGCTGGGGCCAGCGATAACCACTACCAACTCCTAGGCACCATTGAATAGGCCCGGCTACCCGGGAAAAATAGTTGGCATCACGCCCGGCTGGAGGACCGCCAGGGATGCTCGAGCTTAGGATTGCAAGCATAGGCTACGGGTCCGTCGAGTCGATACCGGTATACCACTATATGCCAGGCCACACCGCTACGAGGCTCGTAGTCCCGGGAGTGGAGGAGGCCCTCTACCACTGCGAAGGCCACCCCACATGCCAGTACGGCCGTGGAGCCAAGGCCTTCGAAGCCGCCCCAGTACCCCTGAAAGCGGTAATAGCCCGGGCTAGGATCTGGGGGACCCCCATACTCTTCCTAGACGGCCCCGAGCCCCTAGCACAGCTAGGCGAGGAAGGCCTCCGGGAGCTACTGAGGACCGCTAGGCAGGCAGGCCTCCGGGTCGGGGCCAGGAGCCTAGGCCTCGCCCCATCGAGCCTACTAGAACAGGTAGACTTCCTAGTCATAGACTACGTCAGGGAGTACGCCCTCGACCCCTCCCTCCACGGCGAAGCCCTACTAGCACTGAAACAGGTAAAGGATAGGGTATGGGTCGAGGTAGCAGCATACCTCGAGGAGCCAAGGCTCGACCCCCTCCACCCCCTCCTCCTAGCACTAGAGGGCTCGAGGGTCCCCCTACACGTATACGTCAGGAAACACCTGGGCGGGGGCCCGGTGAGGGACCTCTACCAGGAGCTCTCCAGGAGGCTACCATACGTCTACATACACAACGACCTCTACCCATACCTAGACACTAACTGCCCCAAATGCGGGTCCCCCATAGCCTCCAGGGACGAGGGCCTGCTAAGAGTCCTAGAACTACGGGATGGGAAATGCTGGAAGTGCGGCGCGCCACTAGACTTCAGGGGGCCGGTAAGGAAGAAGACCCCCGTCCAGGTACAAGTAACAGCTAGGGAGGGAGGAGTAGTATGGTATCATCCAAGCAGTCTAGTGAGGAAGCCCTACTAGCCAGGCCCCACGTCAGGCCTGCAATGCTCTGGGAGCCGGTGCCAGGGAAGCCCGGCTGGGTCAGGTGCAACCTCTGCGAGAAGCGGTGCATAATAGCCCCAGGCCGCTACGGGGCCTGCGGCGTTAGGAAGAACATTAACGGCAAGCTCTACACCCTCGTATACGGCCTCCTAACAGCGATGAACATAGACCCCATTGAGAAGAAGCCCCTATACCACTTCTACCCCGGGAGCAGGGTGCTAAGCATATCGACAGTGGGTTGCAACTTCTACTGCAAGTTCTGCCAGAACTGGGTGATAAGCCAGAGCAGGCTCGAGAAGGGATTGTACGGCGTATACAAGACGCCGGAGGAGGTGGTTGATGCCGCCCTGAGGTATAGGGCGGACGGCATATCCTACACTTACAACGAGCCCACGATATTCTTCGAGTTCATGTACGACACCGCTAGGCTCGCGAAGAAGCACGGCCTATTCAACACGATGGTAACCAACGGCTATGCGACGCCGGAGGCGGTAGACACCCTCGGAAGCCTAATGGACGCGGCCACGGTGGACTTCAAGGGCGGTGGGAACAAGGAGTTCTACAGGAAGTACGTCGGCGTCTACGACCCAGAGAAGATATACAACACGATACTCGCGATGAGGGATAAGGGATGGTTCCTCGAGATAACAAACCTAGTAGTCCCCAAGGTGGGCGATAAGGAGGAAGACGTGAGGAAGCTCTCAAGGTGGATAGTCGAGAACCTCGGCCCCGAGACGCCCTTCCACCTCCTCCGCTTCCACCCCGACTACAAGATGATGGACTACCCGCCCACACCCCTGGAGACCCTCGAGAAGCTGGCCAGTATAGCCATGGATGAGGGCCTGAAACACGTGTACATCGGTAACGTGCTGGGCCACCCCCTAGAACACACCTACTGCCCCAAGTGCGGCTACAGGGTGATAGAGAGGTTCGGCTTCACCATAGTATCATGGCGCCTCACAAAGGACAACAGGTGCCCCAAGTGCGGCTACAAGCTCAACATACGCGGAGAGTACCGGGGGAGGCCTACCACCCCCTACAGCCTCCTCTAGACGCATAAGGAATATTACCCCTCCCTGACCAAAGCCCCGGTGGCAGATAACCGTCTCCAATGGTCGTGAATATGGGAGTAATGGAGGTGTAATGGGACCTTGAAGTACTGCCCCAAGTGCGGCGGCGTAATGGTCCCCGTGAAGAAGGGGGACAAGTACTACCTAAGGTGCAGGCGGTGCGGCTACGAGGTAGAGGCGACAGAGGAAGACCTAAGGGAGTACAGGATCGTCCACAAGACCAGTAAGAGCGAGAAAGTAGTGACAACCAAGGTAATAAGCCAGGTGAAGAAGGAGGGAGCAAGCCCCGAAGACCTGGAAACAGCGAAGGAGGAGTACTACGAGCTAGTCCTAGACCAGCTGGGAGAATACGGGGACTAGCCCCGGAGGCCCCCTAAGAGGCCTCCAATAGCCTCAAGCTCTTTCGCCGCCTCCTCCAAGTCCTTATGCGTATCAATACTCTTCCAATAGTACGGGGGCGTCGGGTACTTCACAACACCGAGCCTACCCTGACCGGCGAGCTCGGGGAACGTGGTCTTCTCAATATCACCATACTCCGGCAAGTACTCCACAATCTCCGGCTTCATAGCGTAGACCCCACCGTTAATCCAGTACTCCTGCAGTATAGGCTTCTCCCTGAAGTCTATGATCAACTTCTTATCCTCGTCAATAGCAAGAATACCGTAAGGGCTCCTCAGGGGGACGGCCGCAATACTAGCCACGACATCCCTAGACGATACGTCCTCCACAAGCTTCCTCGGGTCAAGATTAGTAATAATATCGCCGTTAACCACTACCACGGTACCACTCCTCTTAATAATACTAGCAGCGTTGCGCAGGGCACCGCCAGTACCCATGGGCTCATCCTCCACGACATAAGTGATTGACACACCGTACTTCGACCCGGACCCAAGCTTCTCGATAATCTTCTCCTTAAGGTAGCCCGCCAATACAACTATCTCCTCGTAGCCATAATACTTAAGCCACTCAATCTGATACTCGATAACACTCTTCTCCCCAACCTTCACGAGAGGCTTCGGCACCTCCAGTGTTAAGGGCCTAAGCCTCTTACCATAGCCGCCCGCCAGTATCATCGCTATAGCCACAACAACCACCCCACCCACAATATACTCAACCAGCCCGAATTAATACCTTACAACCAAGTAATAAACACTAAAAATAAAATTATATAATATAAAATAACTTATAAGAAAACACGCAACGAGTCTTAATATAGTTTGCTCCGATTTTTGGGTGTTTTGTGGTGTTTCCTG
>WAOR01000048.1 GCA_015521175.1 Thermodiscus sp. | reverse complement strand
TTATGGCACCTATTATTACGAGTATGACCAGAGCTGTTACGATGAAGAGCGCTGCGCGGCTCAAAGTCTTGTCCCCACCACCCAGGGGTGTTGGGGAAGAAGCTCCGGGTCTTTCTCTCTTACCCAGGGGATAGCTACTCAATAGCCTTGTTTTCAACACCTAGCTGAAATACTCAGCCACGAGGCACTATAGGATGGAGGAGAAGTGTTTTGCCGGAAGGGCTCGTAGATATCTTCTTGAATGCCTCATCCGAGGAGAGACACTACGCCGAGGAACTAGAACAGTTGGCTGAGAAGCTTCCCCACCCAATACTCCGCGCAATAATAAAGGGGATAGCGGGCGACTCAAGGAAGCATAGCCTGTTCTACGCCGCTGCCGCCGAGATAGCCTCTGGGAAGCAGGGCTTATTGACCAGGGAGGAGCTAGCAGAGCTGAAGAAGACCATAAACAAGCACATAGAGGAAGAGAAGAAAATGATAGAGCTAGCGACAAGGCTACTCGAGGAGACAAGTGACCCCAGGCTAGCCCTCCTCCTAGAAGCTATACTAGAAGATGAGAAGCGACACCACGCCCTACTAGTCGCGCTAGCAAAGCAAGTAGAGAGGATGGAGACCCTGGACGAGGACGAGTTCTGGAAAGAAGTGTGGAGCGAGTCCATGAGAGCCTCGAAGCACCGTGTAACGGGGCCAAGGAGCCGCGAGTAGACTAGGACAAAAACCATGTAGTCGGGTTAGCGCGGCTATTTTTGCCCCACTTACCCCCTGCTATACCGGCCCATGAGCACAGCGTAGCCTATTACATGGTCCTTTATCCTGTCTACGAGCTGCGTTGCTCTAGCTCCCGGCCCGAGCCCTACATCATTTATATCAAGGGCGTGTAGCGCGAAGAAGTATCGGTGCTCCCCGTGTCCTGGCGGTGGGCAGGGGCCGCCGTAGCCGTGGAACCCGAAGTCATTGACTCCTTGGAGACCTAGGCCAGGGACGCTCGGGGCCTTGGGGACGTTCTCGTCTATGTAGCTCCGGTCACCAGGTATATTGTATAGCACCCAGTGAATAAAGGTGCCAACAGGCGCGTCCGGGTCAAACATTATCAGTGCATACGACTTGGCTTCGCGGGGCGCGTTGCTCCACTCAAGCCGGGGCGAGACATCCTCGCCATCACACGTATGGCGAACCGGTATACGGGCTCCGTTCTCAAAGCTCGGTGAGCGAAGAACAAACTCCACGCCACGCCTCATTATGTATTCTCGGCGCCTACGGAACAGCACGGGGAAACGCACCTCACAGAATATGGGTAGCGAGTACTGGGTGATACGTTCTTCCCTCCCCTTGGATACAAGGGAATATAGGGCCCCGGGGACTCTCCTAGGCTGTTCCGGGGGTGTCCTGGGCGCCGGGGTGCCCGAGCGGTCTAAGGGGCCGGCCTGGAGAGCCGGTGGCCGCACGGCCGCGCGGGTTCAAATCCCGCCCCCGGCGCCACAACATCTCCTAGGGACGTTATTGACCCGTGGACTACTTTGCTTCCTGGGTAGGGGCTATACACCCCCTTGTTCCAATTCTTTTCCTAGGCCGACGCCTAGGAGCTGGGCCTCAAGCACTCCGCGTATACTCCTAAGACTTCTCAACAGCGGCGCTGTGTGCGGGGGGAATCCCTTTGTTATTATAGTTGTTATGCAGAGGCCTCCTTCCAGCATTTGGTGCTGGTAGGAGACTATCTCTGTCTCATAGTCATGGATTACCTCTATTATCCTCTTGTCGACCTTTGGCTCGCTCTCGTGGTCTGATACAACGATTATTACTGAGTATGGCGCGTTGCTTATCTCTCCCTTAGAGGAGAGGTATTCTAGTACAGCGTCTTTTACGAGTTCCGATCTACTCTTGTACCCTAGCCTTGATGCTAGCTCGTTTAGCTTTCTTACAAGACTTGATGGTAGTGATACGCTTATGACAACCAAGGTCCTGCACCCGCAACCACTTAACACAAATAATAATTTGTAGCTAATAAGTTAATATGAACAAGTTAGTTGATAAGTAATATAAGCTTGTTTTAGCACTATTATAGCCACGAGGAGGCCCTCGATGAGCAGCGGCATTGGTAACGAGGAGCAAAGAGTATTATGGTACGCATTATTGATCGGAGGAGCCGTCATAGCGTTGTCGACGAGGCTGGGTTATCGCGGCATTAGTGAGGCATTATTACTACTTGTCTCGGTGCTCTTGGCTGCTAGGTTCTCTTACGCTATCCTCACAAAGAGGTTTACCGTGGATCTGCTCATGTCTGTAGCTGGCCTAGTGCTTCTACGACATGGACTAGTCCTGGAAGGCGGCATTGTTATGGCTCTTTACGGCTTAGCAGAGCTCTCCGAAGAGTATGCAGAGAGGTACGCGATAAGGAAGCTGGAGGGGTTGAGAAAGCTTATTCCGCGCAAAGCCTTGGTTGAGAGGAATGGTGGGCTCTACGAGGTATCAGCTGAGGAGCTAAGACCGGGCGACATAGTGGTTGTTAGGAAGGGAGAAGCAGTACCAGTAGACATTAGGCTTGTGAGCAGGGGTGTATTCGACCTAAGCCACGTGACGGGCGAGCCCGAGCCTGTTGAGGCTCTCCCCGGGGTAGAGGTGCCTAGCGGAGCAATTAACCTAGGGAACCCCGTCAAGGGCATCGCTATACGTGAGCCAAGCAGCTCCTTCATGCAGCGGCTTGTTAGGGAGGCGCTGGAGGCTGCTGAGAGGAAGGCTAGTATCCAGAGGCTTCTCGAGCGAATAGCACCCCATATTACTCTAGGCGTGTTAGCAGTGTTTGCAGCTACTCACCTAGTCCTTGGAGGAGTCAGAGCAGTATCGATACTATTAGCTGGGTGCCCAAGCGCATTCATAGTTACTAGCGGCTACTCGACAGCGCTCAGCATAGCGCTGCTCGCTAGTAGGGGTGTCGTGGTAAAGGGCGGCCAGGTCCTAGAGGCCTCTGCTAAAGTAAGGGTAGTCCTACTAGACAAAACAGGCACAGTGACTACTACGAGGCACCGTGTCGCCAGGGTTCAGCCCCCGCCAGGGATTAGCGAGGAGAGATTCCTAGCACTCGTCTCCTCCCTGGCGGCAGCGAGTCTCCACCCGCTCTCCAGGGCCCTAGCAACCATTGCCCAGGATAGGCTCCCCGTATCGCACGTGAAGGAGACCCCGGGTCTCGGAATCGAAGGCGTAGTTGACGGCGCCAGGGTCTTCATAGGCAGAGTTGAAGGTGACGCGCCGGAGTGTCCACGGGGGTTAAAGACTATACATGCCAGGGTGGAGGGAGGCATAGGAGCTATATGTCTCGAGGAAGTAGTTGATCCCTCCGCCCCCAGGGCAGTTGCTGAGATCAAATCCATGGGTTTGAGGATTGTGCTCGCTAGTGGCGATCAAGTAGAGAGGGTAGCGCGTATAGCCAGGGTGCTGGGAGTCGATGAGTACTACGGAGGGCTTAAGCCAGAGGATAAGGCCCGCCTTGTCGAAGAGTATCGTAGACGTGCTGGCCCAGTAGCATTCGCGGGAGACGGGATAAACGACCTAGTAGCAATAGCGGGGGCCGATGTCGGCATAGCTGTTGGCAGCATCGAGGCAGCTACGGGTGTCGCGGACGCCGTATCGCCTGGCGGCGCTCTGGGTGTAGCTAGATTGCTAAAGGCATCCAGGTCATTCCAGAGAGCCCTGGTCTACTCCTTCACGCTGGCGACCCTGGTCAAGGTAGCAGCCGCTATTGGTGGATTAGCTGGAGTCCTTGACCCAATTATAGTGGCTCTAGTAGGCGATGACGGCTCTACAATGGCGTCTATAGCGCTTGCAACACTCATGCTCGCCCACCTCCATAAGAGGCCGTAATCAGCGAATAAAGGGATTGAAGCTACTTGCACCGAGAACGCATAGTGCACGAGTATGGAGGAAACGGTTTATGTATTTTCATTCATTGTTGGTAGAATGTAGTTCTAGTGCCATCGGGGCCTAGGAGGTTTCGAGGAAAGCTAAGTATTACTGATTTTTATCGCTTTTATACTGTGAATATATTCTACATAGTTATAGTAATGTTTTTAGGGACATAAACTAGGCGTAAAGGGTACATGGTTGAGTAGCTCGTGAAGGCATTGGATCTCCGTGGCCGAGAGTGTCCTGAGCCCTATATTATTGTTTTGAGGAAGTTCAGAGAGATGAAGCCAGGTGATAGTATTACTGTTCTCATGGACTCTTGGAGATGCGCGTTTCTATTAGTCGAAAGTATGAAGAGAATGAAAATAGGGAAAGTCGATATAATGAAGGAGAATAACTATTACGTGATTAGGCTTACTAGGCTAAAGTAACTGATGAGTTTTTGACACCATGAGTGTTGTGGTTCTTGTTTGCTTGTTCTAGGCAGTTTTCTCTTGGTTGTAGGTATAGCGATATATCTGAATATCTGTAAATTTTTAGATATTATTCTTTTTAGAGGAAACATTTATTTAGCTCCTTTACGGATGCTTACAAATTAGTGGAAGTAAACAGGTGTTAAAGGGGTCTTGAAGTAGGTGTTAGACTGTGCAGAAAGAGGCAATTATGGTACTTGATACATGCTCCCATAGAAACCGTGGCATAAGAATAGAGCTTGTATACATAGAGTACCTAAAGCCTCACGAAGAAACAATAGATGAACATGTAAATGAGCTACTAAGAGACATCACCGAAAAGAGGGTTCTTATAAGACCGATACTAGTTGACGAGAAGACTATGACCATACTCGATGGCCATCACCGTGTTGAGGCCTTAAGGAGGCTAGGAGCTAGATACGTACCGGCAATACTAGTAGACTACGATGATGACTGCATAGGCGTTGATACGTGGAAGCCTGGATGGAGAGTTACGAAGAGCCTTGTACGTTTCGCGGCAACTAGTGGCAAGCTCCTGCCTCCTAGGACTAGCAAGCATGTAACCTGCTTCAGGATCCCCGAGCTAAGCATTCCTCTCCATATACTGGTTGAGAGAGGTGATGCATAAACCATGGCTATACTTGTACCCATAGAGGTTATTGAGCCCAAGAGGGTTGAGGTCAGGGATCTGCTTAGCGTTATGGCGGATATACTGCGCAAATGGGGGGTAGATGAGCCGGTAGTTATGAAGGGCGATGAGGTAGTTAAGGGTGAACGCATCGTCGAGGCTCTGAGAAGGCTCGGGGCTAGGTATATCCCGGTAAAGAGGAGCGGGGAGCAGGACTACTTTACGCCACTAGATGCTCTCGGATTCTACGACGAGTTAAGCCCTAGCAGGCTGCGTGTATTCAATAACACTCTGGAACTGTTGTACAGGAATTGGCCTACACCACTTGTAAGGCTCAACAGTCTATCGATAGGAGAGGTGCGTGTATGGGCGAAGCTCGAGGCTTATAACCCGTTTAGTAATAGTGTGAAGGACCGGATTGGCTGGTATATGGTTAAGAAGTTTATCGAGGAAAAAGGCAGGGTGGAGAAAGTTTATGAGGCAACCTCGACGAACACTGGGATGGCAATAGCTGCTCTAGGAGCCATAATGGGGTTCTCTTCTAGGCTATACTTGCCAGCAAGTATACAGAAGGCAAGCGACATACTCTTGAAAGCTCTTGGAGCCGAGGTTGTGAGGAAGAGAAAGGCCCTCACAGTAGAGTTTCTTGACGAGGTTCTCGAGGATGCTAGGAGGGATGGGGCAGTAAGCCTTAACCAGTTCGAGAACGATGCCAACTTCGAGGTGCATCTGCGCTACACGGCTAAGGAGCTCGACTTACAGATGCAGAGCGCTGGGATAAGAGCAGAGGCCATTATTGGTGGCATAGGTACCTCTGGCCACTTGTCGGCGATAACCTTCTACTTCAAGAACAAGCTACGTGGCACCATGAGAATCTATGCCGTACAGCCTGCACCAGGCGAGACCATACCTGGGATAAGGCGCGTTGAGACAGGGATGAAGTGGATTCACTGGATAAGACCAGACAGAGTGATCGAGGTAACTAGGGATGAGGCAATAGAGGGAGTGCTCCGGGTTGCTAGGAGGGATGGTATACTTGTTGGACTGAGTAGTGGGGCTGTGGCTGCGGCTTTTCAGAAGCTCTTAGAGCTAGGCGAGATAGGCGAAGGCGACTACGTAGTAATATTCCCTGATAACGGGCTCAAGTACGTTGAACAACTACAAGCATATTTCGAGAAAAGAGGTATATAGTCTAAAAGGAAGTCAGCCCTTATTTTTTCCTAGCACATTTTCGATTAACATTACCTTAATGGAGCTATGAGCGGGTCTCCTAATTTACAAACGATCCCTCGATCCCGCGCCTTATTTCCCAGAACAAAAACTAGGCACGTGCCCATTAGCTTAGCCGCTTCCCCTTAGGGATAGTCCAGTTTATTCCACAAAGCCGATGGCAACGCCGTCGCGACTTAAGCCCCGAACCGCGTGCTTAGCAATAACCGTTAGCCCTGTTTCTCTATTTTGTAGTACCAGGGGTAGGGCTTCTCGTATACTAGCCTATAATCCTTCACACTCCTCTTCAGTACCTGTAGCGGGGCTACTAGTTGGAGCCTCTTATCCAGGAGCTCCGCGCCAGCGTAGATCTTTGCGTGTGCTATTAGGGGTTCTACGCAGTGAGCTAGGCTCCTAGCACTACGGGCTAGTAGCCATGCCTCCTTATCGGTTATGCAGAGGCGTAGTATCCACTCACCGCCAGTGTAGCAGGGCTCTACGCGCCGTGCTGGTATCCGGTAGCGCCAGTTAACAGGGGCCTTGGTAAAGACTAGGCGTACGAGCCAGAAACGGGAACCACTACCCGGGAGAACATACTCCGCGGGAACGAGGACAAGCATCTCGCCAAGCATCTTCTCCAAGGCGTTACGAGGCGGAAACCCCCGGTAGACACCAAAGTTTGTGCAGATACGCTCCACGCGCCGAAACCTAGCAAAGCCACCCCGGAGGTAAAGGTGACTAGGCTTCTCAACGAGCTTGCCGGGGCGGCCAACTACCTCGTACTCCTCGGGCCTCGGGCTATAATACTCCCACCACTCCTTCTCCTCCCTCCTACGCCTCCTAGCCATAACGAGCTACACCTAGGCGGCACTAGCCCTTATTATGCCTGATAGAATTGCCCTAGAAGAGTTGTTCCTAAGCTTCCTAGGTTATCATATAGCTAATAACTTGTATATAAAATGATATGAGTTATGAAGATATCGTGGAGGGAATTATAGTGTTGCCTTAACCGCCTCAAGGAGAGCCCTTAGTGGCTCCTCGTACTCCTCGTCACTGTACTCTATTACGAGCACGTTTGTCTTACCCGCGACCCTCACACCCCTCGTCCTCAGCAGGTCGGCTACGCTGCTGAGCCCATGGGCT
>WAOR01000047.1 GCA_015521175.1 Thermodiscus sp. | reverse complement strand
CCGGGGTGGCAGAAGACTATCTACCTCTACGTCGTCGAGAAATAGCGCCTCCACTATTAAATCCCGCCGGAACCCTCGAAAGCGCGGCAAACCACTACAGGGTGCTATTGAAGTGTCGTGGACTGGGAACCCCGAAAGGGACATTGCAGACGTTATGAGGCTTCTATACGAGAGGGGTATCGTCCAGGTTAGGGGCGGCAACGCCAGCATAATAGACAGGGAGAAGGGCGTAGTGTACATGAGCCCCACGGGCATACCCAGGAACCTCCTAGACCCCCGGGACGTCGCAATCGTAGGCCTCAACGGCGGGGTCATACGAGGGAAGCCTACTAGCGAGTGGAGAATGCACCTAGCAGTATACGAGGCCTCCCCAGAGGCCAAAGCAGTAGTGCACGCTCATCCACCCCACCTCCTAGCCCTATCCTACAGGGGCCTCCTCCCAGACCCGCAGTACCTGACAGAGGTACGCGTGGGTGCAAGGTGCATACACCTCGTACCCTACGCTCCTCCGGGCTCGAAAGAATTAGCGGAGAAGGTGTCTAGTACGATAAAGGCTACGGGTTGCAACGCCCTCATACTAGAGAGGCACGGAGCCCTAGTCTATAGTGACAAGACTATCTACCACGCCCTGGACCTCTTAGAGGCGCTAGAAGACCTCTCCAAAATAATGCTACTCATGGGGAAGTAGCAGGGCCCTCGTAGCCAGGGGATTCTTCACCCGAAAGGCCTACTCCGCCGATGCAGGCTCCCAACGGTGCTTCATCGGGCCCTCCGGGTAGTCGTAGCGTTGGCTTTCACGGGTTTATGGTTTATGGTTTCACCTCGCCGGGCCGCCGTAGAATATGAGGTAGCCGAATCTAGCCAGGATCTCGTCCCTAGGGCTTACTCCCTCCTCTGTCTGCGAGAGCTTGTATACAAGGCCGGAGGGGGTCTCCTCGACGTCTAGTACTCCCATTTCTACCAGCTCCCGGAGGAGGCTTGATGCTAGGCCTACAGTGTACTCATCCTTGGTGACTCCCCAGTCGGTCTCCGGGTTCTCCTCCATTATCCTGTGGGCTTCCTCTACTACCCTCTCCGGGGTTATCTTCTCACCACGGTCCGATAGGCGGACTACGGCTAGCATGGTTAAGACTAGGCCCTTCCTCTTACCTCCCCGGAACCTCTGGAGTAGAGCGTCGAGCTTCTCCCGTAGAGCTTTAAGGCTGACCATGACTCGCAGACACCTCCTCTCGCTCTCGATGGTTAGTAGAGTGTTCTCGATTATAGGCGTATTGGGGTTAGGGGAACTCGTGGCTACTGAATAGTGCCCGGAGCACGTCCCGCATACTGATTATCCCAATAACCCTACCACTCGAGTCGACAACTGGGAGATGCCTTATCCCGTGCTCCAGCATCTTCTGGCTCGCAGAAACCAGGCTCTCGTAGGGAGTAGCAGTTATCACCTGCCTCGTCATGTAGTCCTCTACGCGATCCCGGTCGGGGTCTGCGCCGCTTGCTAGAGCCCTCACAAGGTCCCTCTCAGTGAATATGCCGAGGAGCCTCATCGCCTCATCCACTACTATTATGCTCCCCACCTTCTTCTCAGCCATTATCGCTGAGGCCTCTCGCAGGGTGGCCCCAGGCTTACAGGAGACTATGGTCTCCTTCCTAGCGTATTCTGCAACAGTAGTCACTCCTACTCCACCATATCAATCTATTAGCCATGAGGATTCAATATAGATTAATGACGCCCATGCACCCCTACGGTATTGAATCAGGGGGTCCCCGCGATGATAGAGTACAAGGTGCTCCGAGTAGACGTTTCAAGGGGGGAGGCAAGAGGTCCCGAGGAAAAGGAGGCCTCCGGGGCAATAGAGGCGGGCCTCTCGATTCATGAGGAGGCTGGTAGCTGGGGCGAGCCGCCGTTATCGGCCGGGAACCCCGTCTTCATCGGGATGGGCCCCCTGGCCGGCGGCCCCTTCTTCGGCTCCCACAGGCTGGTATTCGTGTTCAGGAGCCCTGTTAGCATGGGGCTCCACGTGAGCACGATGGGTGGGGCCGCCTACGACTTCGCCCGCACAGGCTTAGATGGCCTCGTGGTCGAGGGTCACAGCAGGGAGCCGGCCCTAGTAGTAGTGGAGGGGGGAGAATCCGGGGTCGAGGCCAGGGTTGAGTACTTTGAGTGGCGGGAGGTTGAGGAGGCTTTCCGGGGGGACCCTCCCGGGGCTAGGGGCCTTCACATGCTGGTGTTGAAGCGCCTGGGAGAGTCGTGGAGGCGGTATAGGCATAGGATAATGGTCGTCGGCCCTGGAGCCCTGACGACGAGGTTCGCTGGAGTATTCTCATGGGTCTCCAGGCCGGACGGGTCGCCCAGCGAGGTGGTGGACAGTGCTAGTAGGGGTGGGGCTGGCAGTGTGCTGGCCCAGGGCCACGGTGTTGTTGCGATAGCTGTTGGGGGAGTTGGGGCGAGCCCTCGCTATGACAGGAGGAGGGCCCTGGAGCTGGCGGAGAGACTCCTGGGATCTAGATACTATGAGGCTGTGAGAGCCACTACCACGAAGTACAGGTTCGAGGAGAAGCTGGGGACCGGGGGGACGTTCGGTGTAAACTACGTGCACTACAGGGAGCTGATCCCTGCCCTCGCCTTCAACACCATATACTACAGCCCCGGAGTACGCCTGGCCCTACACGAGAAGATAATGAAGTGGTTCTGGCGGCCCTTCAACGAGAGAGTATTCAGCCCTGGAGGGAGCAGGTACTGGAGGACCTGTGGCGAGCCCTGTAGTGTAGCGTGTAAGAAGGTTTACGGGCCAGTGAAGCTCGACTACGAGCCGGCCCATGGAATGGGCCCCATGATAGGCGTGATAACGCTCGAAGACACAGTTGGACTCGTGACTCTAGTAGACGACCTCGGCCTAGACGCTATAGAAGCGGGACACACCGTGGCGTGGATATTCGACCTGGTGAATAGGGGCCTCCTAGAGCCCGGAGAGGCCGGGCTAGATGCTAGGCCAGTGCTAGACCCGATAGCCCTAAACCCGGAGGAGAGTAAGGCCAACGCTAGACTGGCTAGGAGGCTCCTCGAGGCGATAGTAGAGAGGAGGGACCCCCTAGCTTCAAGGATAGCGGTCGAGGGTGCTAGGAGGACGGCGCAGCTTCTAGACGAGGAGTATCAAGTGAGGGTTGAGAAGACGGGGTGGGGCTTCAGGGACACGCTCGTCTACGCCGCCTTCGGAGGGGAAGGCTACATGACCCCCAACTACTACTGGAGCCCCGGCATGGTCGCACCAATGTTCCTCCTAGGCAGGTACTGGACGAACTATAGTCCAAGCTTCACGGAGCCCGAGGAGTACGCCAGGCACGCCTACACCCGGGCAGTCCACGAGCTGGCTATAGATAATGCCGGCCTATGCCGGTTCCACAGGAAGTGGGCCGAGAAGATCCTCCCAGGCCTCTACAAGGAGCTACTATCAGCTGGATACGATATCTACGAGCACAGCGCCAAGCTATACCAGAGGATAGCCCTATACCAGGTGAGAGCCGGTGCCGAGCCCAGACCTTGGGAGTCCCGCAAGACAATGGACCTGGTAGCAACGATAGCCGCAGAGTTGAGGGTCCCCGGCTGGGAGAACGCGGTGGGAGACTACGAGAGGATCCTGGAGTGGTGGACAAGGTACTACGAGGCATTAATGGAGCTGGTGGGGAGCCTGGAGGTTGCAACAGTGTAAGCGCCCGGGCCCACCAGTACTCCTAGAGTACCATGGAGGGACCCTCAATCTCCAATCAATCCTGCACCCAAGGGGGTGCATGGGTGCCAGGAGGACCCATCTAGACGTAATGGTTGAGAGGGACCCCTGCGGCCTCCTCGAATACTTCCGGCGGGGAGGCTCATGCCTCCCAGCCAGGCGGGAGGGCGGGGGAGTGATAGTTGATCTCTCCGGGCTTCTCGGCTACCCTTGCGTCCTAAGGATTCGGGGGCTCGAGTATACGGGTAGGGTGTACATTATGGTGTCTAGGAGTGGGTCCCTCTACATTGCCCCCTGCTAGAAGGCAGGTAATACTGTGGGATGAGGGAAAGAGTGGGGTTGTGGGTTACTGGAAGGTTACCTTCCTGTCCTTTAGGCTCCTGTTGAGGAGGTCTGCGTGCTCTAGGGTTACGTGGTACTCGGCTATCTTCTCTAGCTTGGTCTCTCCGCCCTCCACTTTTACCTTGTTGACGTAGACCTTGCCCTCGTCGAAGCCGACGGTGTAGACGTATAGGTCCTTGCCCGCGAGGTACTTGGCGATCTCCTCGTCTGCTAGGGCCTCCTTCACTCCTCCGGCGGCGAATATCCTGACGTGGAATACTATGGCTCCGGGCACCTGCTCCTTGGCCATGGCCTTTAGTAGCTTGACGAAGCTCTTCTTAGTCTCCTCTATTGGGGTCTCGCCGCCGAATTGGAGCAGGACTACCTGGGCGTTGAAGTCCTTGAGCCTCTTAGCGATCTCTTCCTCGTTGCCAGCGTCTACTAGGAAGTGGTATGTGACCCCGCCCGTGTGGTCTAGGAAGGCGGCCTCTGTGGCGGTGGCTATGCTGCTGCAGATGATGTTCTTAGGCGCAACTACTGCTAGCTTGTTTACTCCTAGGTCTGCTATGGCCTTGCCTACTAGCCTGCCTGTGAGGGTTCTCAGGTAGATTTCCTCTTCGAATGTTGTGAGGGGCATTGCTCTCACCGCTTTAACAGTGTTAAGTAGGGGAAATTAACCCTTCACGCTAATATTGACATAGACAAATCACCTTGAACCCCGCCTCACAACCCCGCCGTCGGGGGTAAGCGCTAGATAAGGCTTGAAACCCCTCCTTGACATCAACTCCACGACATGCCGGTACAAGACAATATACTCGGGCTCCATCGTTTCCACGAGCCTAGCGTCAATGCCGGCTAGCTTCTCGAAGAACAGCGAGTACTCCCTCTCCGGGGCGACTCCCAGGACAACAGCGGCCCTGAAGTCCCTGCCTGGCTCGAACCCCGCTTCAAGGAGCTTCTCGAGAGCCCTTACCTGCAGGTCCCAAGCCCATCCGCAGGCCCCAGTTACCTTCTCAAAGGACTCCTTGCTAGGCGCCTTAACGCTAATCCTCACGAACATTCCCCGGGGGATCTCTCCTGGATCGATCCTATCGGAACCTATTAGCAATCCGTTAGTCTCCAAGACGAACTCGTAACCCCTCCCAACTAGCATGTCTGCTAAGGCGCGAGTGTGAGGCCACCCGATCGTGGGCTCTCCCCCTGTAAGCCTTGCAAGCCTATAGGGCCCGGCCCTAGCAATCCTGGCAGCAGCCTCACGAGGCGTCAAGTAGAAGCCCGGCCTGGCGTTGAAGGCGTACCTCCACGCCCAGCAGAAGGCGCACCGGAGGTTGCACCCTACCACGTCTCCCGCAACGTTTCCACCGTAGTGTCGGGAGGCCCTTATCCTCCAGTACTTCCTAGCCCGCCCGTCTGGCTCGTATACTTCACTCTCAACTCTACTGGCCAGGCGTAGAGGGTCCAGGCATGCCATCTAGGAAGACCACCCGCTACAAGCCCATGTATACCTGTATAATAGACGGTATAACCACTACTCGAAACCCGGAGGGATAGTGCAAGCCTTGAAGGAGGATTACAGGTATGTGAAAACCCTCGTCCCCGTCGAGACCGCCTTAGAGCTCATGAAGTCCCGGGTATCAAGGATAGCGGAGAAGATGAGGGTCCCCCTATGGGAGGGGCAAGGCCTCGTCCTAGCAGAGCCAGTCCGGGCGCCACACGATATGCCTCCGAGGCCTAAGAGCGCCTACGATGGCTACGCAGTGAGAAGCGAGGAGACCCCTGGAAGGTTCCGTATTAGGGAGAAGATTACCATTGGCGAGGTCCCAGACTTCACCCTAGGCCCCGGGGAGGCTGCGTATGTCACTACAGGCTCCTACATTCCAGGCGGCGCTGACGCCGTCGTGCCGGAGGAGAAGGCCCGTGTTGAAGGGGACTATGTTATCATCGACTACAAGGTGGGGAAGTGGGACTACGTAGACCCCGCCGGGGTCTATGCCAGGAAGGGCGACATCCTAATCGGGGAAGGCAGAATACTAACTCCCTTCGACATCGTGGGCCTCCTGGACGCTGGCGTTACGGAGGCAGTGGTCTACCGGCCCCTGAGAATCGGTATAGTCCAGACGGGTAACGAGTTGTTCCCAGCCTTCACGCCGGACCAGGCTGAGAGGAGGATCCGAGAGGGAGGCGTGATCGCAACAACGGGGGACTTCGTCGCCTGGTTCGCCCAGTCATTCCTACCGTACACAACGATAATCGACACCGTAGCCCTCCCCGACGACCTCAACGCTGTCGCCTGGTACGTGGAGAGGCTACTAGACTACGCTGACCTAGTACTAGTCACAGGAGGCACGGGTCCAAGCGAGATAGACCTATTCTACCGCCTACCAGGCAAGCTAGGGGGAGAGCTAGTATTCAGGGGCCTAAGGGTAATAGGCGGGAAACCAACCAGCGGGATGGTTGTAGAAGGTAAACCAGTCATAGGCCTATCCGGCTACCCCCTAAGCGCCCTCCACGGCTTCATACGCCTAGTATACCCGCTCACAGCCTACATGGCCAACTTGAAATCACAGCCAGCCCTGCCAGTCTACAAGGCCATCCTAGCATCAAACCTCAAGGTGAAGAGGGCTAGACCAATCAAGGCCAAACTCTACTATAAAGACGGTGGACTTGTCGCTGAGCCGCTCCGCCACGAATTACAAAAATCCAGTGCACTAGTAGCCCTAGCATACGCCGACGCAGTCATACTGGCCGAGGAGGGAGAGCACGAGCCTGGAGAGGAGGTGCTCGTACTAGCCTATAGGCTAACCCGCAGGCTACTACGAGCCCTCGATTAGCTTTTAACTAGGCTAAAACATCACTATCATGGTGAAGTACCCGTTGCCCCGCGTCCCCGTGAGGATTGTCGAGTGGGGAGAGATTGTCGAGTGGGCCAAGGGCCTCGCCAATAGGGTCCTCGAGTCAGGGTATAAGCCAACAGTTATCGTAGCCGTTGCCCGCGGAGGCTATGTGCCCGCGAGGCTCCTAGCAGACTTCCTGGACGTGACCAATATGCTTAGCGTGCAGAGCCAGCACTGGGTTGAGGCGGCTAAGGCGGCTGAGAAGGCTATACTCAAATTCCCCTACAAGGTCGACCTCTCCGGCCACAAGGTCCTACTCGTAGACGACATCGTCGACACTGGGGACACCCTCCTCCTCGCAAGAGACTACATAGAGAGGGAGTGGAAGCCGGAGGAGGTCCGGATAGCTGTTCTCCAGTGGATCAGTAGCGTGGCGAAGTTCAAGCCCGACTACTACCACTTAGAGGTTAGGGACTGGACCTGGTTCCAGTACCCCTGGACCAGGCTCGAGGACACCCAGCAATTCATCGCTAGGATATTCAGGGAGGACGAGAGGGCAGGGAAAGGCCTGACCGAGAGGGAGCTTGAGGAAGTCTTCACTGAGTGGTACGGCGTGGAGCCCGGTCGTCTTGGATTCTACTGGGAGATGGCGTTGAAGAGGCTGGTGGAGAAGGGCGCAATACTAGAGAGGGAAGGGAAGCTCTATCCAGGCCCCGCCCTCAAAGGCTAGACTGTGAAGCCCGCCTCACGGAGCCTGCGAAGTATTACCTTTTCGTCGGGGAAGAGGCTCGCGGCCTCCCTCAGCCTAGCCTCGTCAACCCTCAACTTGCCCTTCCTAGCCAGCCTCGCCAGCTCCTTCAGCCTGTCCATGTCCTGGCTCCTGCCAGCGTTTGCTTTGAGGACGATATGGTCCTCTAGTGTCACCATTTTCACCCTGACTCCCTCAATGTTTACTCTAACAGCCCTCCTGAGGATCTCCTCAGGAACGTTGAAGTCGAATAGGTTATCGTAGAACTCTACCGGGAACTCCTCCCCCTCAACCCTTGCTATTAGCGAGGGGGTGCCCAGCCATGTCTGCCCTACACCCCATCCGAGCTCCTCGGCCACACGGTAGTATTCCTCTTCGAAGAATACATTGGGATCCTCGGCGAAGACGTCCACGTCGGGGCCGAGGTCTTTGCTCTTGAGGGCGACCTCTACCACGGTCCCCCCTATTACTGTGAAGTGGAAGCCAGCGTCTAGGAGCCTCCTAATAGCTGAGGCGAACGCCTTCCTAGAGACCAACCCGTACACACCCCCAGGAGACTCGGGGGGCACGGCAACCCCTATATAACCCGGGGTGTAGAAGTGGGCTGGGATTATCCTTATAGGTCACGCGTAAGATAGGAGAGAGTATGGACGGGCGCCGGGGTGGCCGAGCGGCCCAAGGCGGCGGGCTCGAGTTCGAAGGGCGGTCAACCCTCTATCCGCCGCCCTTGGCCGGGAGACCCGTTGCCCCGTTGGGGGCGCGCGGGTTCGAATCCCGCCCCCGGCGCCAAATTCTATCCCGGGAGCCTCGGGGGTCGATCCTACAGGCTACTAGGCTAGGGCTCTGGCTCTTCCAGTGGTGCTTGGGGGTCCCTCATGGGATTCCTCCAACATAACCGCGACTACCTCGCCGTTCTTCACTTTCACGACGGCTACTCCCCCTGGCCATGACACTGTCACGGAGCCGAGGGGCCTGTTCATGCTCTTCGCTAGGCCTAGGGCTCCACGGGCTATTTCGAGGACTGCTCGGGCGGCTCCCCTATCGTCTAGCACGTCTATCGTGCCGGCGACGCGGTAGCCGGAGTTGTCCACCTGGACCACTCCATATTCAACTGGCAAGACTATGGCTCACCAGTATTGTTATAGGAGGCGCCGGGGTAGTATGGGGGCGTGCATGGTAATCCTCCTGGAATACACTAGTATTCCCCCTCGTGGAGGGGTCGGTCAAGGCTGAACAATGCATCCCCCAAGGGTTTGGCCTATACCCCCCGGGGCTTCCTGCTGCCTGGGCTCCTCACGCCCCTCCACCATTATTATCCGTCTCCGTGGCGCGGGCTTATCAACCCTACCACACGACTACTTCGTTGAGGGGTGCGTGTTGGGTAGATCAACAGCAGTGATAGTAGGCTTCCTCGCCAACATAGCCTTAGTCCCGTTCTTGAACTTTATCGGAGCCTTCCTAGCTGGCTTCATAGCAGGGTTAATAGCGGACCACGGCCCGGTAGAGGGCCTCAAGGTCGGCTTCCTAAGCGGCATCCTGGGGGGAATAATAGCCGCGATAATAATACTTGCCGTGAGCACGCTCGCTGGAGGACCAATAGGAGTACTAGTAGGCCTAACAGCAGGCCTCTTCATAATAGCGCTCTCAGTAATCGTAGGCCTTGTAAGCGCTGTCGGAGGCGCTATAGGAGCACTAATCACCTCCGCTGGCAAGAGGGCCTTGTAGGGGCCCAAGGCATGGAGCCGATGCCTAGAGGCCACGAGTGGGTCCTAGTAAGGCCAGACGCCGTATCCGTGTGGAGGGACCCCGAGGTACGCAGGAGACTCAACTGGTACTGGAGAGTCATGACGGGGGACGCCCCCGCCAAGTTCGTAATGGCCCGGCGATTCCCCGCGGGCCTAGACCCGGGAGAGGATCCATGGAGCCTCGAGACCAGCACGCTCTGGCGGCTCCACGAGAAAGCCTCCAGGGAGTTCCGGGCAATGTGGAGGCGGGTCCGCGAGGGTAGCGATGAGTACCGTGACCTCGATGCTAGCCCCGGTGAGAGCCTCCTAGCTGTCAAGGCGGTCCTAGCCCACCGGCTCGCTAGCCCCTGCCGGTTGTGTGAGAGGAGGTGCATGGTCGACAGGACCCGGAGGATTGGCGCGTGCCGCCTAGACATCGGGGTATACGTTCACAGCGCATTCCTACACCTCGGAGAGGAGGCGCCCCTAGTCCCCAGCGGCACCATCTTCTATGGTGGGTGCAACTTCAACTGCGTCTACTGTCAGAACTATGATGTGAGCCAGACCATGCCTAGGAGCGGTGTCAGGGTTGACGCTTACAGGCTGGCCAGTATCCAGGACGCCCTCGCCGGTAAGGGTGCGAGGAACATCAACCATGTTGGAGGCGATCCTACCCCCAGTCTTCACGTTATAATGGAGAGCCTCCTCTACGTCGAGTCCAGTATACCACAGTTATGGAATAGTAACTTCTATATGAGCAGGGAGGCAATGGAGCTCCTAGTAGACGTGATAGACATCTGGCTCCCCGACTACAAGTATGGGAACGACAAGTGCGCCTTCAGGCTGAGCGGGGTCCCACGGTACACTAGCGTGGTCCAGAGGAACCTGCGGATCGCCGTCGAGCATGGTGACATGATAATAAGGCACCTAGTCCTCCCCAACCATCTAGAGTGCTGCACCAAGCCAGTACTAGAGTGGATAGCCAGGAACCTCCCCAAGGACAAGATATTCATAAACGTGATGGGCCAGTACACCCCAATGCACAGGGTAGCTAGGAAGCCACACCTGTGGCCCGACATTGCCAGGAGGCCGAAAAGATGGGAAATAGAGGAGGCACGCCGCATAGCAACTAGCCTCGGCCTAGCGTGGGAACAGGTCTCCTAGCCCTTCCACAGGGGCTCCATACTGGACAGATTCCAAACCATGAGCCCCGGGCAACTAGACGCTCCTCCCCTCACCTCGGAGCCGGCTTTGAGGGGATAGTAGTATACCGTCTGCCAGTAGTGCACGGTCAGTGCAAGGCCGTGGTATACGTATACTCTATCAGCGCACCCGTGGCCGAGGAGCCCCCTATACTCGATACTCCCACCTGTAACGTTGAATACCGCGACGCCGCCAGGCCCGAAGGAATAATAGAGCCTAACTGGTAGCAAAACCGTGCCAGTCTCCTCGTCGTAAGCGAATGCTAGGGGCCCCTGGGCCCTAGGACCGGGCTGTAAGCGTACTTCATGTAATACCGGTCTAGGACTATGAGGCCTTTCTCCGTGAGCTTATAGAGGGATACGCGTAGGCTGGAGCCCTCCCTGCCCACGCCTAGTATGAGGCCTCCATCGAGTGGGTGGAGGTACTGGTCTACGCCAGGAGCCTTCAGGAAGCCTAGGATGACGGGGTTGCGGGGGTCCCTCAGGCTGACAGCGTATAGGGGGTCTTTGTGGAGGAATGTTACGAATAAGAGCTTATCACCCACTATTCTAACTGCGTAGACCTCCTCTCCCGGTAGGCTAATATTCTCCAGCCTCGACACGACGCTGAGGCTAGTAGCGTTGAGCACGTAGAGGGACACCCTTCCCCTGCCACCGCTACCAGTAACTGCTACGAGGTAGTCGCCGTAAGGCTCCAACTGCCACTGCGAGTATATGACTCCCGGGAGGGTAGTGTTTCCGGCTAGCCTCACTCTGCTGGGTGAGGCTTCCAAGGCTAGTATCCGGGTAGAGGGCCTGGGGCCCGGCGAGTTCATAGCGAGGTATAGAAGGCCTTTTTTCGTAAGGAGTAGCCTTAGGCTTTCAGTATCAGATAGTATAGCCTTAGCCGAGTAGTCCATGCTAGTGGTGTTCAGGGAGACCACGAGCACATAGCCCAACGGCCTCCCGGAAACTACCACGTCTCCGGGATCAATGCTTGTGAGATTAATTGAGGGATGCACGACGAGCGGCTCCGGCATACGTAATATCGAGGGAAGCCCTGTGGTTAAAACCAGGTTGTCTCCATTCAGCCTTGCATCAATAAGATACCCGTCAATCATCATATGACCCACGACGCGGAGACCCGGATCCATAACAACAACGAGGACCTTGTCAGGGTAGAACACGCTACCATTAGCACCCCCCACAGGAGGGACCCCTGAGTAGCTGACATGCACAAGCAGGATGGCAGATTTCTCCCCTGCGATGACTCCAGCAGGATATATGCTTGGAGGAATAATAGCAGACCCGGTAGAGCCGCCGATTCTAACCTGTATCCGCGCGGCAGGGGCGAGGCGTCTCGATAAACTTGTGATGTTGACTTCCTTCTTACTCACTTCACCGGAGGTAGACACGGTGTACAATACTAGCTTGGAGCCCTCAATCACGTAGACCCTGCCGTTTATGAAGGAGGAGAAGTCCAGCTCGGCTACACCCGCTACTTGATAATTACCAGTAGCCGCTGGTTGAACGGCCTTCCGGTCTAGGAATACTATTGTCCCCGGCATTGAAGGGTAGTAGTATCCACTTCTCTGCCCGTTTTTAGACGCCTCACTTAGTATGAGGTGGTCGATCCGATCCCAGCCATTGGTAACGGTAGGGCTCTGGGTCTCGGGGCTCTTATGGTTGAGAGCTACTGACAAGCTTATACCAACTATTATGAGTATTGCTAGGACGAGTGCGAGGCGTGAAGGCACCACTACTCGTCACCGTTTATACTGGGAATAGTATTCCAGGCTAGTTAGTCTATGGAGTGGTACAGCGCTGTTCGAAGGTATCGACCCTTAACCCTCCACAACTATTGACTCCTACGCGGTGCTCTAGGAGTTGAAGAGGGAGCCTCTAGTACTGATGCTACTCCTCCTGGCAACAGTACTGCTAGCCGCTACAGTCGCCCGTGGACTGGGCCCAACCCCGACTCCCAGCGCGAGTGGGACTGTGAGCCCTGAGGAATACTCACTCCTGGTAATAGTTAAGGCGCCCACAGAACTGGTTCCAGGCGGTAAGCCCCAAGTCTACCAGTGCCTAAACGTTAAAGTCATAGTAGAGCCGGGGAGAGAAGGCAGTCTAACTATAAACATGACTGGGGACACCTCTCCCGGAAACGTTGAGAGAGCACTACTATGCCTCAAGGCGAACCTTGGCCCCGCCCCTGCTAGCTGGTCGCCCCAGCCTAGGGCTAGTGGGACGGTAACTTACTATTCTCGCCCCTTGGGCACTGCTGGAGGCCCTGGGGCAACCTTTACGGGGAAGCCTGTGCCGTCTCCTACACCGGGTGGAGAGGCCGCTCATGCCCCAGCGGGCCCCGCTAGTAGTAATAGCTCTCGGCTGGCTATAGCACTCGGGGCTGGCTTGGTGGCAGGCGTCGCCGCCTATATCATCATGGCCCGGTGGTAGGTTTTGCCCGATGAGGGCGAGGGCAGGGATCCAGTCGAGGTGCTCGCCGGTACGAGCCTGAAGGTATACCTCTACGTCTTAGCGAAGGGCGACTATGTTGGTGTTAGGGAGCTCCAGAGGGCTATGGGCTTCAAGAGCCCCAGCACTGCTAGGCACCACTTGGACAGGCTCGTAGAGCTGGGCCTCCTGGAGAAGGATAGTAGAGGGTATAGGGCTAGGTCCCCAAGGGGCCTCCTCGCGGAGTTCCGGCTTATTAGGGGCAGGCTACTGCCGAAGACAGCGTTCCTAGCCGCATTCCTAGCCGGGTCAACCATAGCCTACGCCCTCCTCCCCGGGAGGGATCCTGTAGCAGTCATCATACTAGGGATCGCAACTATACTGGAAGCTGTCAACGCCTGGAACCTCTACTCCACCCTCAAGAAGATGCTCCGGCGCTAGTAGGGCCAGCCCTCCTCCCCTATCAGGGGGACGAAGAGTACTGGCAAGCGGGGCTCCCTGATAATCCTGCCATCCCTAGTCTTCACCACGAGGATCAGGGTCTGGTCCCACGAGTCCCCCACGGGGATGACCATCCTGCCTCCAGGGGCTAATTGTTCTTCGAGAGACCTGGGAATCCTTGGAGCGGCCGCTGTAACCATTATCCTGTCATAGGGGGCCTCTGGAGGGTAGCCCTTCGACCCGTCACCTACTATCACTGTTACCCTGTCAGCGTAACCCGTCCTCTCCAGGTTCCTCCTAGCATACTCCGCCAGCTCGGGTATCCGCTCGATACTGTAGACGTGGCCCCACTCGCTCCTCGGTTCATCGCTGGGGGCTACGATCTCCGCTAGCACTGCCGCCTGGTACCCGCTCCCCGTCCCCACTTCCAAGACCTTCATGCCCTTGTCGGGGTCTAGGAGCTCGGTCATGTATGCTACTATGCTAGGAGCGGAGATCGTTTGCCCATAGCCGATTGGAAGGGGCCTGTCCTCGTAGGCTAGGTCCCTATATGGTGGTGGAACGAACTCCTCGCGGGGGACCCTCAGCATGGCCCTGTAAACCTTCTCGCTACGGAGGAACCCCATAGCCTTTAGCCTCTCGAGGAGCCTCACCCTCTCCTCCAGGCTACCACGTGACCCTGGCTCCACGATACCTCACCTTCAGCACTCCCAGCCCCAACCTTACGGCGGCTTCCTGGAGGGCGTAGTCGTCGGTGGCTATGGCTACGCTCCCACACTCACTGGCCAGCTCTACTGCTAGTGCTAGCAGGCTCCTATCGGCAGGGCTCAGCCTTGCCTCGAGGCGCCTGGGTATCCTGGGGTGGCTGGCCTGGGGGTCCCTCACCTCCAGGAGGCCCGCCTCGAGCATGAATTCTAGCCCCTGGCTCGACTCCCTATCCCTAACCTCTCCGGCTACCAGGCTTGTAGTGTAGTGCCTGGCCCTCACCGCTTGAGGGAGCCTCGCCATTATTGCGGGGACATCATCCACTATGCAATCGTAGTTCATACCGTCAAGTCCTCCCACTATAATATCCTAGCAGGGCATAATAAGAAAGGACGCGGAGGGAGCGGTTGTGGCCGAAAGCCTCCCCGAAAAGTACCAGCGCCTTCTCAAGCGGGTAGAGGACGGAGACCTGAGAGCGCTGGGGAGACTACTCACATACCTCGAGAACATTGACAGGGAGAGCGCCATACTCCTGGAACACCTCGCCAGAAGGGCTGGCAGGGCCCAGGTCATAGGAGTAACAGGCATACCTGGAGCGGGTAAGAGCACTCTCATAGGCCGCCTGATAAGGGAGCTCCGGGCCAGGGGCTACAAGGTCGCGGTCGTCGCTATAGACCCGAGCAGCCCCTTAACCAGTGGGGCCCTCATGGGCGACCGGTTCAGGATGCAGGAATACGCTACGGACCCTGGAGTGTTCATAAGGAGCATATCCACTAGGGGCTTGAAGGGTGGCCTAAGCCTAGCCGGCCTCGCACTTGTTGAAGCAT
>WAOR01000046.1 GCA_015521175.1 Thermodiscus sp. | reverse complement strand
TTCGCGCCCCTGATGGCGTCTATCATTGCCCCGGCGAACATGCTCTTATCGTCCACGACTAGTTTGGCCTCGATGGTTACTGGGAAGTCTGCGAATGCTCTCCCCTTAATGTAGAAGTATGCTATCTTGGTGTTGCCTAGGAATGGCACGTAGTCGCTCGGCCCTATCCTCACCTTCCCCTTCTCAGCCAGCTCCCTGCCGTAGGGTAGTATGCTTGTCACCGCCTCGGTCTTGCTTATCCTCTTACTCCTAAGCCTCTCCTCCATGAGCATGTTCTCGAAGTCCGTGTTGCCCCCTATGTTTAACTGGTAGGTCTCCTCGACCTTCACGCCCCTCATGTGCATTAGCCTCACGAGGGTCCTGTGGAAGACTGTGGCGCCTAGCTGGCCCTTCACATCGTCCCCGACTAGGGGGAGCCCCTTCTCCTCATAGTACTTTGGCCAGTAGCCTTCCGGATCGCTAGCTATGAATACTGGCATCCCGTTTATGAAGGCGGCGCCAGCCTCCGCTACAGCTCTGGCGTAGAACCTGGTGGCCTCCTCGCTGCCCACGGGGAGGAAGTTTATCACGACCTCCGCCCCCGCCTCTTTCAGGGTGTCCACGACCTCTCCTAGTGTGACCTCCTTGTCGTGGGGGTCGAACTTCTCCCTCATGTGAGGGGCGACCCCGTCTAGTACGGGGCCGGGCTTCACTGTGACTCCTAGCTTCTCGGGTATGTCAGCGAACCTCGGGGTTAGGTTGGGTGGGGCGAATATTGCCTCTGCTAGGTCCTTGCCTATTTTCTTCTTTGAAACGTCTATGGCTGCTACCCACTCTATGTCTCCTACATGGTAGGGTCCTACGCGGACATTGGTTAGGCCTGGGACGAACTCGTTCTCATCGGCTTCCTTATAGTAGTATACTCCCTGTACGAGGGCGGATGCGCAGTTCCCCACTCCAATGATTGCGGCCCGTATCTTCGCCATGTTTCATCCCAGCAAATATATCTCAGAGTGAATAGTTCACTCTCACAAATATAAGCTCTACCCCTCCATGCCACCATGAACGGTGAAGAGGGATACCAACGCAGCCGCCGCTCCGGAGGCTTAAGAGGAAGCTGACAGTGGAAGTACTATGGCTCTACATAATCGCCGTACTCCTAAGGCACGGCCCAACCTATGGCTACGATGTAAGGAGGAGGATCACAGAGGACTTCGGATTCAAGCCCGCCACCGTAACCACGTACACAGTCCTCTACAGGCTCCAGAGGGAGGGCCTACTCGAGAAGGACGAGGCCGGCCTCTACAGTGTCACGGGCAAGGGTGTGGAGCTATTCAGGGAGGCCCTAGGATTCCTCAGGGAGCTAGTAGGAGGGCTAGAAGCCTCCCTCCCTAGTAATTAACTCGACAACTTCCTCCGCTACACCATAGCGCTCGGCCTTACCAAGACCCCGGAGAGAGTACTCAGCGGACAACCCCCTAGGAGGAGGCAGTAATACCAGGATCCTATCAGCAATCCTCGAAGCCAGGAGCAAGTCATGGGTAACTAGCACCATAGTTATCCCTTCTCCAGCGAGCCTGCGGAGCCCCTCCAGTAGTGCTCCCTTCGCCGCTACGTCGAGTCCAGCGAAGGGCTCGTCGAGTAAGAGCACGTCAGCGCCAACCACTAGGCCCCTGGCAACGCTGGCCTTCCTCCTAGTCCCACCACTAGCCTCCCGGGGATACTTGGAGAGGTGCGGCTTCAACCCCAGCAGGCCAGCTACGCCCTCGACCCTCCTCCAAGCCTCCCTCCTGGGGGTCCCCCGGACGAGGAGGGGGAACGCTATGTTATCGCCGAGAGTCTTCCATGGGAGGAGCATGTCGCTCTGGGGTATGTAGGCGGGGGTCCCCCGTATATGGTAATAGCCCTCGACATGGTCGGCGAGGCCCGCCAACGCCCTCAGGAGGCTAGTCTTCCCAGCACCATTAGGCCCCGCTATAACCACTATCTCCCCCCTAGAGGCTCGCAGGGTGGCGGGCCCGGAGATGGGGGTCCCTCCAGCCCCAACCACCAGGTTTCTAGCCTCGATCACCCAGTCCATCTCCTCCCCCACGCTTCAACCCTCTCGAGCACAAGCTTGTCTAGGACGAGCATCAGTGTGACCAGTAGGAGGGCCCAAGCCATGAAGCCCTCGTAGTTGTGGAGCTCATAGTACAGCCAGAGCCTGTAACCAATCCCCCCACTAGCGCCGAAGGCCTCTGCTACAACGCTAATACGCAGGGCGGCGCCTAGAGCGCTCCTAGCAGACGCCACTAGGAATGGGAGGCTCCCCGGCGCGAGTATATGAGCAAACTCCTGGGTCTTCGAGAGGCCTAGCATCCTCGAGAGCTCCCCATACTCGGCCCTCGACAACTCGAATCCCTTGAGGGTCCCCGAGAGCATTATGGGAAACGCTGTAGCAGCGGCGACGCTCATTGCAGGGAGCCTGCTCGTGAACCCGTACACTATGAGGAATAGGAGGCTCCACACGAGCACCGAGACGCTCTGCACTACAACGTTGAAAGCCTTAACGGTCTCCTCCACTAAGCCGCCGAGCATCGCCGCCCATGCCAGGGCCAGGGCAAGTATCACGGCTATGGTGAAGCCTGCCACGGTGTTCTCAAGGGTTATCAGGGTATCCCAACCAGCCTGGCCAAGGTTATCGTAGAGGAAGGAGAGGGCCTGGGGGACCCCCGGTAAAAGGTGTGAGTACGAGGCGGCGGCCTGCCACACACCGAGTATCACTGCTAGGGCTAAGGTGTAAGCGATAGCCTCTCTCGCAGCGCCTTGCTGGCCCATTAACCGCTGCCCTGCTCCATGCCTAGGCTCTGGCAGGTAATTATCCTGTCCATGCTGGGAACCTTGTTGATATAGCCCGCTTCCTTCGCTAGGTCCCAGATCTTGTACATTGCCTTGGCGAGGCTCTGGTTTATGCACTTGCCCGTGTACATGTGGTCCCTAGCCCACACCATCCTAGCGACGCCCGGGTCTATGTTGTAGAACTTGGAGAGGAATGCGACGGTCCAGTTCTCCTCGTTATTCCACTTTAGGGTCGCGAGCCTGTGGGCTTCTAGCACCGCGTTCAGCAGAGCCTTGTTGTCCACCACATCTTTGGAGGCGACCCATACCAGCATGGGGGCCGGGCTGTTGCCAGCATACCTCTCCCAGAGCTCGGTGAAGTTGGCCAGTATGACAAGGTGCTTCGCAATAACGGCTTCTGAGACGAGGGGCTCCCATATGACTGCGGCGTCAACGTCTCCACGGGCTAGGGCGTCAACAACATTAGGCGGGGGCATGTTAACTACTTGCACGTCATAGCCGGGCCCTGGCCCCACTGTGAGATTATAGTCCTCCTTCATCAATGCCTTGAAGATAGCGTAGGTACCGCTCCCGACGACCGCGGCCACCTTCTTACCTTTGAGGTCCGCTGGAGAGTGTATACCGCTACCCGGCCTCACGAGGATAGCCTGGTTCATCTGGTTGTCAAGGGCTATGATGTAGACGTTGCCACCCTTCTCCATTATGACAGCTGCAAGCTCCACGGGAACAATGGCGATTTGCGCATCACCCTTCAATATAGCATCGACAACCTGCGGCGGAGTATTGAGGCGCAGTATCGTAAAGTTCACGCCGGCAGCCTCCTGGATACCCTTATCAGCACCGACTATATCGAGGCTAGAGATGCCCGACTTGATAGTAGCGGCTGTAACATGGAGCTTCCCGGCCCTCCCCGGGCTCGTAGTGGTCGTAGCGGGGCTGACCTGGCTTGTCGGGCTCGTGGTAGTAGGGGTCCCTCCCTGGCTAGACTTATACCCTACAACTCCTAGTCCTACAACTACTAATAATATAATAATTATTGAGAGCCAGACGTTTGCCTTACCCACTTCCAACCACCTATTAGTGGTGTCCTTGACTAATACGATGAGGGGTAATAATTAGATACTACCCTAGTCTTTAGTAAGACATCACAGTGCGATCCCCATTTATTACTATAGGCTGAGACACTCTTAGGATCGGAGGGAGTAGTCTTGAGTATAGACAAGAAAGCGTTTATCGACTACATTGAGACCCCCGAGGGGAAGGCGAGGATCTACAGGGTCGACAAGATAGACGAGCTTGGGCTGGGGAAGTACGAGCACTTACCATATTCTATAAGGATACTACTAGAGAACCTAGTCCGGAACTATGACGGCTATATTGTAACAGATAAGGAGGTAGAAGCCGCGGCTCAGTGGGAGAGCCACGCGGGCAAGAAAGACATCCCGCTATTCCCGACAAGAGTCATAATGCAAGACTTCACCGGAGTCCCCGCAGTAGTAGACCTCGCCGCCATGAGGGACGCCTTGAAAGACTTCAACAAGGACCCCTCGAAGCTGAACCCGCTCATACCGGTACACCTCATCATAGACCACAGTATTCAGGTTGACTACTTCGGCACCAGGTACGCTCTGCTATGGAACATGAAGAAGGAGTATGAGAGGAACAGCGAGAGGTACACTCTGCTAAAGTGGGCCCAGAACAGCTTCTCCAACTTCAAGGTCGCGCCTCCGGGGAAGGGCATAATCCACCAGGTAAACCTAGAGTACCTGGCCAAGGTCGTATGGGTGGGCAAGTGGGACGGTGAGCTCACGGCTTATCCGGACAGCGTGCTGGGCACCGATAGCCACACCACGATGATCAACGGCCTAGGAGTACTCGGCTGGGGAGTCGGAGGCATTGAGGCCGAGGCCACTATACTGGGCCAGCCCTACTACATGCTCCTACCCGAAGTAGTGGGAGTACGGCTCGAGGGAGAACTGCCAGAGGGAGCCACTGCCACAGACCTAGTACTCTACATCACCGAGAAGCTCAGGAAGATCGGGGTGGTAGGCAAGTTCGTCGAGTACTTCGGCAACGGCGTCAAGAAGCTCGCAGTACCCGACAGGGCCACCATAGCCAACATGGCGCCAGAATACGGCTCTACGATGGGCTTCTTCCCGCCAGACGAGAACACTATGAGCTTCCTCCTCCTCACGGGGAGGGACCCCCAGCACGTGAAGACCGTGGAGGAGTACCTCAGGAAGCTGAGGATATGGTACGACCCGGAGGACCCGGTCCCACACTACTCACAGGTAGTAGAGATAGACCTGAACGATGTAGAGCCCAGCATTGCAGGGCCAGCCTACCCGCAAGACAGGATACCCCTGAGGGAGG
>WAOR01000045.1 GCA_015521175.1 Thermodiscus sp. | reverse complement strand
GGGGCTAGCCGTCTACTACCTTCACGGTGAAGGCGTCTGGTATAGTTGCTGTGGGCTCCTGCTTCTTCTCCTGCTCCACGGGCTTGTGTATCTTGGCCCCGCTGGCTAGTTCTAGGGTCTTGGTGAGCTTGTCTAGTATCTCCTTGGCCTCCGTCTTCTCCTTTACTAGGGCGTCTTTCAGCTTCCTTAGGTGGGACATTCCCGTCTCGAACTGCCTCTCCCCTACTTCTCCGGAGAAGTAGGTCATTTGGAGTATTGCCATTGCCCTTGCCACGTGTAGGTTCTCGTTGTCTATCTTCTCGATCCTCTTCTTTATCGCCGCCTCGACCTCCTTGGCCTTGATCTTGAGCTTCTTGATCTGCTCTGACAGCTTCCTCTCCAGCTCCCTTAGGACCTCGGCGGGTATGTCGCCCTTGGAGAGCATCTCCTCGACTCCCTTCTTCCTCTTGTAGGTCCTGTCTAGACTGTCGATTAGTTTTATCGCCTCGAACTTCCACTCGGGTATTACGGTGAGTTTCCCGTCGATTATCCTGACCCTTTCCCCCTCGACCTTCTCGAGGCCTAGGTCCTCGTACTTGACCTCGACGAACTCGACGTTGCCCTCGGCGTCGGCGCTAACACTCACGAGTATTCCTACTTCCCTGCCGTACTCGTCTAGGACGACCCTCCCTATGCTACCGGCGACGTCTTCAATCTTTAGAGTCAACCCAGGCTTCACCGGTATGGTAATACTCTCGTATAGACGGTATTTAGGGGGAGTAGCGCCGGGAGACCGGGCCGCACCCCATACATCCCGGGGACGAGCTACTAGTAGGAACCGGTGCATACCCCATGAGTCTTGAGAGGTGGTCCAAGAACTGGGGAGGCCCCAGCAAGAGGCAGACAATCGGCGAGAAGTTCAGGAACTTCATCAACCCGCCCGGCCCGATAAGGCACCAAGTAGTAAACGCAATCTACAGGCTCACCGCCCAGATCAACAAGCTCGAGTACAGCCTCTCCAAGCTGCAGGCCTATGACAAGCAGCTATTCGAGAAGACTGTTAACGCGCTCATCGAGGGCGACAAGGCTAAGGCCAGGATGTATGCGAACGAGGTCGCAGAGATAAGGAAGATGGCTAAGATCATACTAACAGTGAGGCACGCCCTAGAGAAGGTTAAGATAAGGCTCGACACCTACCTAATCGTAGGAGACGTGCAGGCCAACCTAGCACCAGCAGTAGTCGCCCTCAAGGGCGTGGCAGGCTACCTCAAAGGCATGATGCCCGACGTATTCACCGAGCTAATGGAGATAGACGAGGCACTACAGGCGACAATGATGCAGACCGCAGTGGCAGCGCCGGCAATGGTTGGAGGCGAGGTGGTAACCGAGGAGGCGCAGAAGATACTCAAGGACGCTGCAATCGTGGCGGAGCAGAGGCTCAAGCAGAACTTCCCCGAGCTCCCCGTACTCGAGGGAGCCCCGGCCCAGTCCAGCCTACCCGGCCAGGCGAGCGTGGAGGAGGGCAAGTAGCCCCCTCTAAACCACACTCCCCACATTATAATTATATCGTTTAACTATTAATCATAGTGGTTTTAGGGCTTCTAGAGCACTCGTATCAGTCTTAGACCCTATATTATAGAGCGGCACATCCTCTCCGCCCCGGGATAGTCAAGGGGATTACGCTTGGATCTGGGAGTGAAGGGTCTATTGGAGCTCGGTGACAACGTCTTCCTCCTACGAGGAAGCCCCTCCACCCTGATCTACAATGGGGACATGCTCTACATTATTGACCCGGGCCACGGGGGGAAGAGGGCTAAGCAGATAAAGCGCGTTATTGAGAGGCTGGGCAAACCCACCATGATAATAGTAACCCACTACCACAGCGACCACCTCGAGGCGATCCCCAAGATCACCGCCGGCATAAGCGTGGAAGCTAGGGTGGCCGCGAGCAGGCTTGACAAGCCGGGGGTGGAGCACCCGGAGTATAGGATTGGGATGACCTTCGGCTACCCCCTGGAGGGCGCGGAGGACCTCCTCCTATTCAAGGCACCAGCGGTCAGGGTAGACGCTGTCCTCGAGGAGTTATCTCTCGAGGTTGAAACCGTCCCCCTTCCGGGGCACACTCCGGGCCAAGTGGGAGTCATAGCAGGTAACGTTATCTATGCGGCCGACGCCATCTTCGGGGAGAGGGTGCTTGAGAACTACGTGTTCCCCTACCACCGGGACCCCTGCAGGGCCCTGGAATCGCTCAAGAAGCTAGGAGGCCTCATAGGCGACGGTAGAGTACTGGTGCCTGGTCACGGACCGGTCGTCTCTGGGAGCTCTGCGGAGGAGCTAGTCAACCTCAACATTAAGCACATAGAGGAGTTCCTAGATAGGGTTGCAGAGCTAGCCGGTGAGGGCTCCGAGTTCCCTGAGATACTCAGGGGACTCCTGGGAAGTGCTACGGTGCAGTCCCCCGGGCACATGATGCTCTTAGAACAGAGTCTCAGGGGCGCCCTGGCTTGCCTGGCCAGGCGTGGAGTAGTTGGTGTTGAGGTTGATGGTGGGTCGATGGAGTGGAGGGCATTGAATAAATAGGCCTATACTCCTAATATTATAGTATTAGTGGTGAAGGAGACATGATACTCTTCGACTGGGGAACGTATAATGCTCTAACAAAACTCCCCATAGCCGCGACCCTGGGCATGAAGCTAACCGAGATCCCTCCCTACGACTTCTCGAGGAAGAGCAGGGGCGAAGACTACTTCAGGGAGTACAGTAGGTTCGCCAGGGAAGCCTTCACTACCGTCGTCGCACACGCCCCCTACTACAATGTTGTAAGCGTTGACAGGGCTACCATGGAGAGGAGCTGGAAAGCCCTACTAGCGGCTGCGAAGAAGGCCAAGCTTGGTGGCGCCGAGATATTCAACCTCCACCTCGGCTGGAGGGCCTATGGGGACCACCGTGACCTCGAGCTGGCCGGCGAGTTCCTGAAGAAGCTCGTCGAAGTCGCACAGCCGGAGATGCTCGTGAGCGTCGAGGTCGCCTATACTAAGAGGATGCTCGGGACGTGGGAAGAGATTAAAGCACTCCGCGAGATAGTGGGAGAGGACAAGCTCATAGTATCGGTGCAGTTGGAGAACGCGTGGATGCTCGAGACCGGTGCAAGCGATACCGGGGACTTCATGACCGCCAACAGGATGGCAGATAAGGACTTCTGGATGAGGATCCTCGAGAAGACCCTCGCGCTAAGCCACAAGTACGTGTCCCTTAGGTTCAGCCAGGTGATCGGCTTCGCCCTAGGCAGCAGGATACTCAAGAAGAGGGTCCCCCTGGGCAAGGGCTACCCCGACCTAGAGCCTCTAGCACAGGCGCTGGCAGAGTTCATGGTGAAGAGGGTCAGGGGTAGGGGACTGAAGCTAAGGATGCACATCATATACACAGGCATACCGGAGACGAAGTACAAGGATACGATAAGGCTCTACTCCACGATAATGGAGGAGGCCGTAGACCACCTAAGCTAAAACACCCAACCCCCCAACTTTCTCCTAGTCGAAGGCTGAATGAAGTATTGACGGTCAAGCTAAAGCCCAGGGACTACCAGCTGGAAGCCCTCCGATGGGCGCTAGGGAAGAAGAGAGCAGTCGTATGCATGCCTACAGGGACGGGTAAAACACTAGTAGCGGGCCTGTGGATCCGGGAGCTCCTATCTAAAGGCCTAGCCCGAAGGGTCCTAGTCCTCGAGCCAACCCGGTTCCTAGTGGAGCAGAACGCCCGGTTCCTCTCCCGAATGGTGGGCCTGGATGCGAGGCCTCTCCACGGTAGCCTGCCCAGGATTGAGAGGGAGCGGGCCTGGAAGGCCAGGGTAGTAGTGGCCACTCCGGAGATAATTGTCGCCGAGTGGAGGCTGTTCGAGGAGGCCGGCTTCGACGCCCTTGTGGTTGACGAGTGCCACCACACCAGCGGGCAGGACCCCTTCAAAACCGTGGTTGAATGGGGAAGGTTCAGGTATAGGCTCGGCCTCACAGCCCTGGTCCCACCGTCTAGGAGGAGGGAGATCGAGGAGGCCATCGGGGAGATACGGTGCTGGTCTTGGACGCACCCGAGCATAGCTAAGTACATACCAGAGTGGGTTGCGGAAGTCTACGAGGCGCCACTCAACCCTGCCGAGAGAAGCCTCTACGAGTCCCTCGAGGACCTGTGGTCACGTATCACTGGGAGGGCAAGGGTTCTGGTCGGCAACGCCATCCGGTGGTTCGTCCGCGATGGGGCTGAGGCTCTCCGCGAGAGCTACGCTAATAGTAGGCGGCTGAGAGAGATACTGGGGCCCGTGGAGCCCCTATTATTCAATGAGAGGGTCCGCCCAGCCCACAAGCTAGAATCCCTCCTAAGGGTTCTCTCTGACCACGAGGGCTTCGAGAAGGCGATAGTCTTCGTCGACAGGATAGTCATCGCTAAGATAATAGCTGGGGCCCTCCGAGACTACGGCGTATCCATGATCCTCGGTAGGAGGTACGTGGAGCCCCGTGACGCTCTCAGGAGGGCTAAGAGGCC
>WAOR01000044.1 GCA_015521175.1 Thermodiscus sp. | reverse complement strand
GGGAGCAAGGTTGGCCTCGAGGCTAAGCGATAGAGCTTTGAGGATCGCATTCGCGGCACTAGTCTATATTATAGCATTATATATAATAACTACTATCTTGTAATTCGAAATATTGAGCGCCATAGAAATTCCATTAATGGCAGTAATCATTCTTCCATATTCCACAATAACTTTATTCCTGCCAGCACGATTATGATACCACAGTAAACGGCTCCTGGGGGTCCCTCATGGACACTCGTAGCAGTAAGACGCTATTGATTACGGGAGTTGCTCTTGCTGGCTTATACTTTGCCCTAGCCCCCAGAAGCCCTCTAGGCCTTGCTCTCCGACGGTGGGCCGGTTCTTGGATGGATTTTGTTGAAGGCTTGGTGGGCCTCTCTGCCGTTGCCCTCGTCTTAGCCGGCTATGTGGGATACCTCTTCTCAAGGTATCCCAAGGGCTATGCGCGGTATAGGTCGCTCACCCTCGCCGCCCTGCTAATATGGATTGGTCTAGCAGAGGCGGTGTGGGAAGTGTCTTATGGTGGAGAGGGCATGGCCGAGTACTTAGTATCCCTCCTATTAACTAGCCCGGTGGCCATAGTTCTTGCCTCCTATATTGAGAAGAGGTACAAGCCTCCCAGGAGACTCGTAGTGGTAGCCACAGTAAGGGCCTCTAGGCGGGGTTCAAGGGGTCACAGAGGGGATGAAGGAGGAGAGTAGGAAGGAGGCGACCGCTTATCTTCCGGTTCTCTTTTATTTCCTCTCGAGTGTGTGGCTTGACCTTATCCTTGTCGGCCCCAAACACAATTAGAGTATGCCGGCTCGTTGTGAGGATGCTCTTTAATTGCTCCTTCCGGCGGAGGGTATGCGCTTTGCCCTCCAGTGATTCCCGCTGGAAATTTAGAAGTGTTTCCCCCGCCGTGTGTTCTTACTGTGTGAGGGTCCCCAAGTTAACCCTGTCTATATTCCATGATAACTGTCCTCGATGGTATCATGGGATAATCCTGGGTGTCTTTAGGAGTGGGTACCTATACTGCTGAGGCGTCGCGGGAGTATCTCTCTACGGGTACGAGGTTTCCAAGGGAGGTTGTGTGGGGTATGGGTGTTGTGAAGGCCGCTGCTGCCAGGGCTAACTTTGAGCTCGGCCTGCTCGACAGGGTGAAGTATAAGGCTATCTACGAGGAGGCGTTGGCCCTCGCTGAGGGTAGGTATGATGACTTGGTTGGTGTTGACGTCTACCAGACGGGTAGTGGGACCGGCTTGAACCTTAATGTCAACGAGGTGATAGCCTCTAAGGCCTTGGAGAATCATGGAGTTAGGGTGCACCCTCTCGACGACGTCAATATGAGCCAGAGTAGCAACGACGTGGTACCCACCGCGGTAAGGCTAGCCGCCGCCCGCGTGGCCCTTAGGGTTAGAGGGTCCCTCACCAGTCTCTACGATAGCCTGAGGGCTATGGCTGAGGAGTACTCTGGTCTAGTAAAGCCCGGTAGGACACACCTGAGAGACGCTCTACCAGTCACGCTCGGCCAGGAACTATCCGGGTACAGCGACGCGTTCATACACGACTCCAGCATGCTTGACAACGCCATAAGCTACGTTCTAGAGGTTCCCCTAGGCGGTACAGCGGTCGGCACGGGTGCGAACTCCCCGAGAGAGTACAGGGAGAGGGCCCTCCGGGCTCTAAGGGAGATGTCCGGGCTCCCTATCCGTCCCGGCTCGACGTTCCGTGGCATGAAGCTGTTATCCGACCTCGCCTACCTCTCATCGGCCTACAAGATATTAGCCTTGGAACTCTGGAGGCTGGGCCAGGACCTCCGCCTCATGTATAGCGGGCCCTTCACGGGGATCGCAGAGGTAGATATCGAGAGCCGGGCCCCCGGAAGTAGCATTATGCCTGGGAAGAAGAACCCTGTAACAATAGAGTCCATAATGCAGGCGTCACTCATGGTCAAAGCCTACGATGAACTCGTCTCGACAGGACTCCTGCAGGGAGAGTTCGAGTTGAGCATGGCAATACCCGTAACCGGCTACACAATAGTAACCGCTGGCAAGCTACTCGCAGAAGCCCTAGAAGCAATGACGAGGAAAGTCATACCCAGCGTTAAGCCGAGAGTCGAGAGGATGAGGAAACTAGCCAGAAAGAGCGCGGCCCTCCTAACAGTACTATCACCCAGGCTAGGCTACGACAAGGTAGCCATGATCGCGGAGAGACTCCAGGCGGGGACAAGCCTCGAGGAAGCCCTCCAGGCCGAGGGAATAGACATTAAAGAAGTAGAAGGGCTCCTCGACTCCCACAGACTAGTGAAGCCCTTCCGGCCATGAGGGACCCTCAACCCGGACCACACACCATACTCCCTTAAGGTCTCATGGTCCCTCATGCCTCCAGCAAGCCTAGAATCTCCTCCACTACCCGGTCGTCTCCACGCCATAGGCCTCGGGTGCGTAGGACCCTAACGCCGAGCCGCTGGTAGGTCTCCAGGTCGTAGCCGCTGTCACCCACGAAGACTATCTCGCACCTCCTATACCCCCGCTCCAATAGCCTTCTTAGGTGGGGGTCCCCCTTCCAATCACCACTAACCGGGTCGTAGCAGAGGACTACGTCGAAGAGTGTGTGGAGCCAGTCCAGCCTCTCTATAACGCTACACTCATTATTAGTTGAGAGGGCCACTTTCAACCCCGCTCTCTTCAACCTGTTAATCCTCTCCACAACCAGGGGGCTGGGTCTCACACTCTTGAGGAGGCTCCTCTTCTCCTCCTCAAAGCGGGCGGCCAGTTCCTCCACCATCACCTCGGGTACGCCCATTAGGCGTAGCTGGTCCCTGAAGCTCCTCCCACCCGTCTCCAGGTACCTCTCTAGGGCTTCCTCGGGAGTGATGGATTGGAGGGCTCCTACTATGAGCTTCGAGGCTATCCTAGCATAGTGGCCCATGGTGTCTATTATAGTGCCGTCAAGATCGAATAGTACCAGTCTTACATGACAGTCCATTGGAGAGCCCTCGATACGCTCCTCCAGCCCTGTGATAGGCTAGCGCTATCACCCTACTCTCAACCATATAATTTAACTAATTACGGGTTTATTGGAGGGTCCCTCTGACCCCGAAGGAGGCCTAATACTAGGAGCCCTATTAACCTGTTCGACTCGTCCTGCCGGTCGCTAGCTTTCTCACAGTTGAGGGTAGCTTGTAGAGTGTGGTGACTAGAACTTTGCCCTCTAGGGTGGAGGCTATCCTCCTAGCCTTCCTTAGGCACTTTCTAGAGACACAAACTACTACTATGTAGTCGTGGTCGTTGAGCCTTTGCGCGAACTTCTCCCTCACTAGGTTGCTCCCAGTTTCAATCTCCACGCCAACCCTCACGTCTCCGCACACTGCTGCCAGGTCTGCTCTGCCCCGATCATCCTCCTCCACACTCTCACAGACGCGTCCAAGGAGGAGGCCCGCCTGGTAGACTCCGTATTCGTGTAGGGCGCTCGGATTCCTACCCTTAAGGGCTAGGAGGCGAGGAGGCCTTCCAGGACCCCCAGTGTATACCTCTACAATCTCTACGAGGCCGGCATCGACGAGCTCGGCTACGAGTTCCCTGTAGGTTGAGCCGTCCAGGCCCAGTAGGGCCCTCCTCTGCCTCTGGGAGAGGTATGGCTTCTCCCTGAGCGACTGGAGTAGTAGTGCGGCCTGCTTGGAGGCTTTTCCCTTAGGTGGTTCTATCGACACGAGTGTTGGCACCGGGTTCGTGAAGGTTCTAATAATGGCTTCTCCCTTGCCTAGGGATGAGAAGTTCCACTCCAGGATGTAGTCTCCTATGATCTCCGAGAGGAGCCTTTTCTCCGTGGCTGAGGGGGTGTTGAACACGGCATAGTTCCCAATGTAGAGTAGCACGTCTCGGTCAATCGAGGAGACGCCATGCGTAACAATTACCATTCCGGCTCCACGCTTCCTGTAATGAGCCAGATCCGACACTAGGGGAGTTTCGGCCCAGGGCTCCGGGCGCAATAACTCCTCAGCCTCTTCGAGGACGAGCAAGAAATTAGCCCTGTCATACTTAGGCTTCCTCGCCATAATACTAGCTCGGACCCTAGCTAGGCTAAGCTCAACCACGGCTTTAGCAGCGGGCCTCGACAATCTGGCAATGCTAGATAGATCGACGACAAGCCTATCCCTCAGGATACCGTGAAAGGAGTCTTCCCCACGAGACAATGGCTCGAGGACCCCGTCTAGTAGGAGGTCCAGCCTACTCTCCACTGCTAGAATGGTTTGACGAGAATACGTGTCTCCCCCAAGGGCCTCTAAGGCTTCACGGAAGCAAGAGGCCCCGCTCCCCCTGTTATAGACGCAGTGCTTCACAGCCCTCTTCACCGCCACAGCCATGCGGGGCGAGACCTCCCATCCCCTACCCCGGATATATCCTATGAGAACATTGGAGACGTAGTAGACGTAGTCGCTAGTCCTCATCCCAACCGGTGGTCTCCAAATATCCAGGCCCACGCTACTCCACTCTACCACTCGAGCGCCTGCTAGGAGCGCCAAGTCCACATACTCGCCCTCCCAGTCAAACACAAGATACCCCACGCCGTGGCGGAAAGCCTCGGCCAGAACCCTCTTAACGAGGGTAGTCTTCCCTGTGCCGACAAGCCCGACGACAAGAAGGTTACGGGCGAGATCCTCTAAGGAAAACCCATAGGGCTTACCGAACTGGTCCCGGCCAACCACAATATCTAGTCTTGAAGAACGCTTCTCGAATCGGCTAGCCGGAGCGGTGAAGGGATACACAGCCCCTGTAGAATAGTCATCACTATCACTGACAACACCAGGGCATCCCAGATAATTACATTCTCCCCCCACCCCTCACTCCCCTCGGAACTAACACGCGGGGCCCGGAAGGTCTGTAGACGTCATCGGAGAGTCCAACCTCTAGTACACGCGGACTCTCCGCTACTGGAGGACCAG
>WAOR01000043.1 GCA_015521175.1 Thermodiscus sp. | reverse complement strand
TTCCTAGCTCTCCTGAGGACCTTGACAAGTGTTCCAAAGCTTACACCAAACTCTACCTCGTCCGACTCAAGCTCGTACTTGAGCATAGCGTCACTGGGGTAGAAGAGGTCTATCATGACGACCCTGCTAGGGTCTAGAGCCCTAAAGGATAGACCCTCCTTCGTAGCGTAGAAGACTCCCTCGTCTAGCACCTTCTCCATTGATGCCACAATGTATCTCCACGTCCTGGCGTCCTGGAAGCGTATAACGCTTGGCAACCCAGCTACCCCCATCTAGGCAGTTGTCCACACGGGAATATAATTAATAGCGGGCTCCTAGCCTACCCGCACTCCTCTTCGAGGAGCCTGGCATTCACGAGGAGTGATAGGGAGAGCTTGTAGGCCTCCTCTAGGAGTTGCCTTGAGGTTATAGTGGGGGGAGTCCTTACCGTGGCCTCTGTTAGATCCCTGGATAGCTTCTCGAGCCCCCTAACTAGCACCCTCAGCCTGCCGCAATGGTCTAGGCGTACTCTCTCCACGTGTACCCGCACCTCTTACACCTGTAGAATCGTGTTGGAGGCTCGTCCGCGGCCCTTGTCTGCATCATCCAGAAGTACACTTCATCGCTACCACACTTCGGGCACCTCACCTGGCCCTTGAGGAGCACGGCCGTTGCTGGGACCTGGTCCTTGTCGACTACTATGATCTTCTCCTTCGGACTGTGGGTTACCCTCCTCCTAACCCTGTAAGCCTCTAGGATAGACTCGTCCTCTAGGGGCATAGTGTACCCGCACCGGGGGCAGAAGAGCTCCCACTTCCCGTTGACCTCCCTTGGATACATTACGCTCCCACACTTGGGGCAGAAAACCATCCTAGCCCTCCTCGAAGGCTTAGTAGTAGGCATACCGCATCCTCACCTAGAGGAGTGAGAAGGCTAGTCGAGGCTTGTTAAATCTTACCCGCCTTCCAGGACTTGAAACCCTCAATTATGAGTGGTAGGCGAGCCGCCAGGACTAGGAGGTCCCAAGCACAGTCTCTCCCCGGGGGTAGCGGGTAGCCGCACCTGCAGTCGCCACAGGCAAATCTTACCTCTCCAGCATAACCCCTTTTCTCGAGGTCCCGGCAGAGGGCCTCGCATCCACGCCCCGAGACTGCCCCGTCTATGTCGGGGCCCCTCTTAATGATTCCCAGGCACGCGTTCTCGTAGCATTTAGAGACTAGGATTCTCGCCTCGGGCTTAGCCCTCAACATCGATCCCGGCCTTCTTGTAGGCCTCCAATAGCTTCTCCCGGAACTCCCGGGCGTCTGATGCTATCTTCTCCAAGGCTTCCCTCAGGACCTCTACTGGGTCTGCGTCGGTTGCTAGCTTAACGTATACTGCGATCTTCTCCTCTAAGGGGTGGGTTTTCGCGTAATAGGCCGTGTCAACCCTCTCATCGGCTTGGAGGTAGTGTTGTAGCAGGCTCCCCATCGTGTGGTCTTCTCCCTCGAAGGTGAACATGTATTCTCGCTCGCCTAGCCTCTTCACGGCGACCTTAGACAACCCGCTTAACCCTCGCCAGCTAGGTGCTTCACGAGCTTTTTTACCGCTTCCCTCCAGTCACCCGGGACGAGGAGCTTGCCCTCATCATCCTCTTCTAAGACCCCTATTTCCAGTCCAGCATCTATTAGCTCGAGAATGCTTGCCCCTGTTAGGGCTCCCGCGGTGATTACCAGCCTCTTAGCGGTCCTCGTCGCGTATAGGTTTCCAGCCTCGCGTAGATACTCTGCTATTAGGCGTGCCGCCTCAAACACGGCCCCTGCTGGGGCACTCGTGTATACCTCGTCTCCCTCTATCCTTGTGTCGTAGCCTTGGAGTCTAAGAACGGTCTCCATCGCGTCTAGGGGTATTGCTACTCCAGCCTCCCTGTAGATGGATTGCCTGGTGACCCTGAGGGTCCCCCTCTTCGGCTCCGCCTTGAACTCTTGGAGGACCTTCTTTATGCCCTCCTTGGTCCTCCTGGCTAGGACTTCTCCGCCGTAAACCTCCACTCGTAGGTAGCCGTCTTTGAACTTCATGAGCACGGGGTCGCCTGCAATAGCCTTGGATAGCCTCTCCATGAACTTATCGAAGTCCTCCATGGCCTGGGGAGGGAGCTTTACTATGAAGGCCCTCTTCCTCCTAGCCAAGGGCTTCACCTATAGTATGAGACGAGGTATCGTTTTAGCGCTAGCCTCAGCACCTTCGAAGACGCAAGTACTGAGACCTTCCTCTTCTCCACGTGGCCGCACCGGGGGCACTTCATCGTCCTAGTATTCACGTAGTCGAGTATCGCACCGCACCTACTGCACTCAGCGTATACAACCCCGTAGGGGGGATCCACTGTTGACAAGTGGTAGGGGTTCCTAGAGTTTAGCACCTTAACCAGTACGATGTCGCCAGGCCTGTAGTAGTCGTCGGGGCTCTTCACGTACTCCTCGCTGATATTGGATACCGGTATGCCTCCGAGGAACCTGCCAGAGTACTCGTATAGCCAGGCCGGGGCAGGCCTCAGCCTTACCTCGCCGTAGAGCTCGACTAGGACTATGTCGTGGCGGACCTGGGTCACGAGGCCTATAGCGGAGGAGCCGGGGCGGGGGACCCTCAGGGGCTTCATAGGCTTAACACTCACAATCCTAGCCTGTAGGTCGTAGTGGGCCACCCCCTCCACGCTAGCCCTCACAACTCCATGCTCCTCGTCCACATAGGTTCCAGGCCCGGGGTTGAACTCCTCTATGACAGCTAGCTCCTCCCCGGGAACCACCCTCCTCTCAGCGAATCTTCTCGAAGACTGAGACATTAACCTCCACCCTCCTAATCCTGCTCCTGTGATGCCTCATCGTCGCTGGCAGTGGGAACAGCTCCCTATAGAGCACCACGTGCCTATAGCCATGCTCCTCCGCCAGCCTTGTATGGAAGCCTTCATTACCGGTTTTTAGTATAGCGTAGATCCTTTGGGCTCCAAGACCCATAGCGTAGGCTAGGAAGACCGTGTCCGCCCCTCTCCTCTGGACCCCGAAGGGCGGATTCATGACTACTAGGCCTACACTTTCATGCCTCAGGGGTCCCCCAGCCCGGGTAATCATGGAGACGAGGTAGCTGGGCGGTTCGAGGCCCAGGCTCTCGAAGGCCCTCTGGCATAGTGGAGGGAGCCTGGGGTCCGCATCTACTGCTATAAGACTGGAGGCGCCGTATAGTGCTAGGGCTAGGCTCAGCCTGCAAGTCCCCGCTCCCAGGTCAGCTACTATCGAGTAGCTTAGGGTGTGGGGGTCCCTCATGGCAATAGTGTGGGCGAGCCTGGCAGCTATGTCTCCTGGGGTTGTGTACTGCTCGAGGCGGGGGTCCGGGGCTGGTATGGGGGGCGCCGCTTCCTCTACTAGCCTAGCTATCCTGGAGGCCCTCGTCCCCGGTCACCATGGGAATATGTATGGGGTTAGGCTCCCTGATAGGGCCATTCTGGCCTCTCCCGGGGTTAGCACTGGCTTCTCGTAGTGGTGGAGGTCGTCTAACGGTATTCGCGGGCAGCTGGTGATTATCCAGGCGTCGATCTCAGCGGCGTCTATTGCCCTCATCCTCTCCTCGTTGAGGCTCTCAGCGGCGTATAGGATATACTCGCCCCCACGCTCCTCTATCAGCTTTAAGAGCCTCTCAACGAGCCACGGCCTGTACTGGCCCGTCTTTAGGCCCACGACTACGCCCCACCGCTTAGCATCCATTGCCCGCGACACCTTGTAGAGCCGTGCAGAATACACTCTCTCGAACATCCGGGTCCTATCGACGGCTTCCCCCCTGTAGGGGTCTAGCTGCACAACAGGCCTGAGGGTCGCAAGGTATAGGCCTAGAGGGTGGAATAACCCGCCTGCCACGATCAAGTGTGCATCGGCCTCAGCGCTCCTCGCCACCCTGTAGTCGCAGCCTATCACCTGCCCGTCCTCGAAGTATGGAGGGACCCCCTTGGGTATCACCACGTTGAGGCCCTCCTCCAAGAGGGCCTCTCGTATCCCCCGCAGGACATGCACGTGTTGCCCGGTAGCGGTTAACGCCACCCTACCTGGGCCATGGGAGCGTAGTATGCGGGCGGCCTCTCTCACCGCCTCTATTGGGGGTTCAGCTTTACTCCTAGCCTGCAGGTAGACTATCCTTGGGGGTCCCTCGGGTTCTACGCGTGGCCATGAGAGATCCGGGGGGTAAGGGGTGTGTGCTACGTGTACTATTGCATCGGCCCCTAGTATGGAGTGGAGCCGTGGGTAGTGGAGATCGCATGCCCCATAGGTGGGGTCCGCGTCGACTACTACCCTAGCACCGGTCTCCCGCTTAACCCTTTCGAGGAGGCAGTGTGTGTATGCTCGGAGGCCGTCTGGGAGCTGTAGGACTACTAGGCTGGCTCCCCGGAGTTCTTGTAGGGGAGAATAGTCGATGTGGTAGGGTATGTCCCCGCAGTTCATTAGGCCACCTTTCCCGCTAGGGCCTTCACCCGGACCCTCGTGGGTAGGGGGAACTTGTCGCCTCCCCTCCTGAGGGCCTCCTTCACGTGGTCCGCGTTCTTAGCCCAGCTCCAGACCTCGAGGACGACCTGGCCCGGGTAGACTCTTGCTGCGGTTCCTATCGGCTTGCCGAAGGCTTGCCTCATACCGTCCTGAAGCCTGTCCGCACCTGCGAAGGCCATCATCTTGTTCTCTCTCAGGACGTGGTGTGGGTAGACCCTGACCCTGAAGTAGTAGTTAGCGTCGCCGACCGTCTGGGATAGGTACTTGCTAACCGCTATCCTAGCGGCCTCTAGGGCGTTGTGGCGTATCTGGCCGGCCTCGAGCACTATTAGCTCGCCTTTTATCTCAGCTTTCTCCATTACCTCCCTGTTGCCCATCTCGAACTTCATGATCTTAGGCTGTGGGACGCCGTGAATGTACTCCTTCCTAGTGTAGGGTGGTCCGCTGAAGTGCGTGTAGCATCTCGCAGGCCTGAGTGGCATGCCCGGATACCCCCTTCTTTGCTATTCCTCCACGCCTACACGTTGCTCGCAGGATTATATTTGTTGGGAGGGTCCCTCCCGTCAGCCCCACCTCTGGTAAAGGCTATGCTCTACTCCTAGAGCGTCTAGCACTTTGCCAGCCAGGAATCTTGTAATATCCTCGACACTCCTCGGCTTGGTATAGTATGCGACGCATAGGGGCACTATTATGGCTCCGGCCCTGGCGAGGCGGAGCATTGATTCAAGCTCCACTA
>WAOR01000042.1 GCA_015521175.1 Thermodiscus sp. | reverse complement strand
TTATCATAGCGGGTCTAGTAGGTCTAATAGGGGAAATATTATTCGGCATATTCCTACTAAGGATTAAGGACTTATCAGTAATGTATGGCTTGAACGTGCCGGACTTCACGATAGACGCCGTACTATGGTTCCTAGGCATCATATTCGAGCTACTGACATTCATCGCGACAATACTAATCTACATGCATGCCGGCGAAGCCGTTACAGCGATAAAAGTAGCCGAGACGGAGCTAGCTAAAGGAGGCGAATCCGAGACTATCTAACCCTAATATTTTTTATTTTTCCAATTCTTTACATACAGGCTATTATACTTAGCTACAACGTCTCGTTAACCCGGGATGACATGTGTACTTGCAAATACCTCCTCCCGCAGGCGGTGGAGGCGGAGGACCGATACCTGGGCCTATAGGGCCTCCGGGGCCGCCGCCGTTATCGTATGCCTACCGTAGCTACCTCCCCTACCTCATAGCTACAACTGTCTTGCCCCTTACCGGGCTACTCTACGTGGCCCTCCACGCGCTCTTCGCAACGAGGCGCGGGGAGAGGCTTCTCCGCCCCGAGAACCCTGTTTACCAGGTGTTCCTTGTTGGCGGGGTCGCCGACTTGGCCTTTGGGGCGGTGATTCTTTACAAGCTGGCGAAGGATAGTGTTTACGGGACCCTCCCGCCGTGGCGCTGGATTCACACGTTCGACGACCTACTCGTTTTCGAGAGGATAGCGTCTTTCCTGGCCAAATTCTACTTCATAGCCGGTTTAGCAGTCGGCCTCTCACTCCTCCTCATCCTACTCTACAAGTACTATGAGTACTGGTACGTAGACCTCCTCATCTACCTGGGGAACATAGGCTTATTCCTATACCTAACCCCTAAGCCCCTAGAGGACTTCAAGTTCACAGGCCACTACATGGCCACCCACAACGTCTCAGCCCCAACCCCCTACGCCCTGGTAGAGCCAAGCCTTCTACACGCCTTCTCCGCAGGAGTCGTCGCAGGCGGCCTTATAGCCGGGGTAATCTACGCGTACTACAAGGCAAAAGCCGGCATAAAGCATAGAACCACAAAGGTAACTAATCAATAGTTTACGCGTAGTTCATGTTAAATACGGGTCAATAGCATTACGTACAACAGCGTGAGGTGTACTTACAGGGTTGATACCGTACAAGAGCGAGTTGACCAAGGAGAAACTCCAACTCCTAAAGATAGGCTTCCTCGAGCTCCGGGAGGGGAGCCTCTACGCCGTGATAGGAGACCTGCTCGGCCTAATAGGACTAGTAGAGATAGTGGCCGTCCTGGGATTCCCCTTCGACCTTAACCAGGGGGAAACATTGCTTGAAGCCTCCGCCTCAGCCCTGCTTATAGGAGCCGCAATAGCCCTAGTAGGTATCATTATATCACTCGTAGGCCTGATACGATGGAAGAACGGTGGACGATACTTTCGCGAGTTCGACCCGATAAACTTCTCATCAGCTGAGACCGGGCCCGCGCTGATGCTCTGGAGCACATTACTAGTTGTGTTCACGCTCGTGGTATTCATTGCTGGAGTACTGGCGCTCTCCTGGGGCGTCGTAGTAACTTCCCTCGTCATAGCGCTTGTAGCTAGCATACTAGTGCTTATAGGGGCAATATTATTCGGAGTATTCCTGTTAAAGATAAAGGACCTCCAGTTACTCTATGGTCTAAGCATGCCGGACTTCACTATAGACGCTGTACTCTGGTTTTTAGGCCTAGTATTCCAAGTACTATACCTTGTAGCCGAGATTCTAATCTACATCCACGCTGGAGAAGCACTCACAGCAATAATAATTAAGGAAAAAGAGATAGCTGGACAGGAATCATAAGAGAAGCCCTCCAATACTTGTCTAAGACAATAAACCCCCGCCTATCGCATACCACGAGTTTTAACGCACCAGTATAAATCAAATCTACGATTACTCCTCACCGTGGCTTCACATGAATGCGCCTCTAAGGGCGTGGGCTAGAAGTGATCAGCGTGACCTACCTCTCCAATACACAGGGCTACTGCCCGGTTGAAGCCCCTCTCCTACGTGAGAAAATCGAATCCCTGCTGGGCATGAGGCCAGTAATAGTAAGGGTCTCGACCAGGGAGATCCACCTCTACACGCCCATACCCCTCGGCAGGCGAATGGAAGAGACGCTGTGGGACCGGGTCGCCCCTCCGTCCACTATAGAAGAGCCTGCCTGCCCCCAAAGTGGAATCCCCCGTGTACTCTGCAGGTACAAGGCGCTTCTCCGCCTAGAACGGTATTGGGAGGCCCACGAGGTCGGAGAGGAGCTGTGGAGGCTCGGCTTCCCGGCCGGGCAGCTGATGGCGGTGGCGGCGGGTGTGCTGGCTAGGGCTCAGGAGGGTGACTCGAGAGCTGTCGAGACCATACTGGATAGTATTCTACCAGTTGTAGCCGGTGGCCAGGCAGGCGTGGGTATCCCCCTGGACCCCGCTAGGCTCCGGGAGGAGGCCTACAAGACTCTGGCATGCTCGTCCAGCAGCGTTCCATTATTAATTATTGATCCGCCACTGTTATCTTATAGGAGGAAGTGAGGAGTATTGCCTCGTCTCCTCAGGAGGCCGCCGAGGATAAAGTATCTCGAGGCCGCCGGGGCATTAGCTGATGGCAGGGTTAGGGTTCTAGAGGAGAGCCCGGAGGGGGTCCTAAGGGCTCGGATTACTAGCAGTACTGGGGAGCGGGTTTACCATGTAGCCCTGGTCATCGAGGATGGTAGTGTTCGAGCCTATAGTAATGATAATGGTACGAGGCTTAGGGGCTATGTGGGCTACCCTATCCTGGCCCTCCTCATGCTTGCTGGCAAGCTCCCCAGGGATCCTGCTGTTGAGGAGGCGTTGAAGGGTATACCGTGGAAGAAGCTCAATGAGAAGTACAAGAAGTACGATCTTGTCATCGAGGAGGTTAAGAGGATTACCGAGTCTAGGGGTGTCGCAGGGGAGCGCCTCGAAGAATTTATGAGGAGGGCTTCTAGGAGTCTTTCAAGCATCAGGGTGTATTTTGACGAGTCGCTTGGCCGGGGGTCCCTCACTGATTACTTCTAGCCCCTTGGGGATCCTCTCTTTGAGGGGCGGATGCAGTCTGGGGGTATCCATGGGGCGACTGCGACTTTTGGCCCGGCGTAGTATACCTGGATTCCGTTTCTCTTGAGGCAGGAGGTGTCGATTTCGAGTACTACAACGTCGGGTCCGTGCCTCCTACCCGTCTCGTATGCGTCATCCCACGTGTAGGAAAGGTGCACGTACCTCCTCTTCATTGGGACTAGCCCCTTCTCCATTATTGAGTAGATGTTCCTGGAGACCGTGCCGTGATAGAGTACTGGGGGAGGCTTTTCGAGGGGCTTGTACTTCATCTTCACGGGGAGGCTGTGGCCGTAGCGGGCCCTTATCCTGTCTCCTTCCAGCTCGTATCTCCCCTTCTCATCCTTAGCCACGACTTCCAGCACGTGTTTCTCCTCGACCCATTCGTAGCCGGGGATCCGGTGGAGTGCTCTCACGAGGTCCCTTATCTTAGCCCACCCTTCCCGGTCTAGTTTTAGGCCGTATCTGGGGCCGTAGTGCCTGAGTAGCCCGGCTATCTTCTTGCTCAGCTTCTCTCGTGCTTTTTCTGGGAGGCTCATTGCCCCCTATACTCCAGCATTTTCCTGGCTAGTTCTGGGAGGTCTGGCGGTATCTCTCCCGGTGGCCTGCCGTGTAGGCCCATGAGTGCCCTCGCCACGTTCAACACGAGCCTCTCCTCTTCTTTCCAGCCCCTGAGGGGGCCTGGGCCTATTCGCCTAGCTATTGCTAGTGGATCGGTTATGCCCTCCTCGAGGGCTTCCCTCGCACCCTCGAGGACGTGCCTCAGGTAGCCTCTAATGCCGCTGAGAACTTTCTTGTCGGCTATGGGGCCGTGGCCTCCTACTATTTTCTTGCCATCCGCCAGCTTCTCCAGCTCGTCGAGCGCCCTCAGCCATCCCTGGATGGTCCCGTCGAGGGCTAGGGGGGTTACCTTGTTGAAAACTAGGTCTCCGGCGAATACGGCTTTTGCCCAGTCGACTATTGCGACTAGGTCTCCAGGGGTATGGGCCGGGCCTAGGTAGCGGATGTGAATGGAGCCCTTATCGGCCTGGAGGGTTAATCCTTCGTCTCCCACGATTATATCGGGCCTCGTGTACTTGGAGCCGGTGAAGTCGAGCTGGGGGAAGAAGGGCTCGTACATGGCTGGGGCGAGATCCCTGAGGGCCTCGACCATCCTGGCCGCTTCCCTATGCATTATTGCTGGAGCCCCTATGACGTGGTTGCCCCAGGCGTGGTCGCCGTGGTGGTGCGTATTGAGTACTAGCTTCGGGGCTGGGAGGCCTAAGTCTTCTATGACTTGTAACACGTCCCTTGCCCGGGCCTCGTTGTACTGGGTATCTATCACCAGAGTGTAGCTCCCCATGTCCACGAGGCCGGTGTTGCTTAGGAACCAGCCGCCGTCACGGTCTATCAACGCGTAGACTCCGTCGCCGAGCTTCTCCACGCTGCACCACTCGCACTTAGGCATGGAGACCAAGCCTCCGTGCAGCCCACTCGGCCTCCCGCTCTGTTATTTCACCTATAAGTGGGGGCTTGTAAATGTCGAAGTGCCCCGCATCATACTCTAGTATGTCGACCTCGCCCTTCATCCTGCCAGCTACCTCCCTCGCTAGGCTCGGCGGCGTAGTCTTGTCCTTCGAGGCTATCACCATTAGCAGGGGCTTCTCGACTAGGTGGGCGTAGTCTCCGGGATTGTAGGCTAGTATCCTGTCAATGCTGTCCAGGGTGACCCTATTGGCGAAGGACTCGTACTTCGACGCCTCCTCAGCGTAGTACTTGTAGGCCTCCTCCGTTAGTATTACTGCGGGTCCCTCCCTGGAAACTATCGGTATGTAGGCTGGCTCTCCCCTGCAACACTGGCTCCTCCCAGCCTCAGCTAGCTGCATTACTGGTTCCAGGCTGCCGAAGTACTCGAGCGCTGTCCTGTAAGAGTACACGTTTGGCACCTGTGCTATACCGCACCTAACCCCTGGCTGGGGGAAGGCGAGCAG
>WAOR01000041.1 GCA_015521175.1 Thermodiscus sp. | reverse complement strand
TTTTATAGGTTACATGATTGTTTACAGAGTTTCAGGGGTAATATAGTTTGCTCCGGTTTTCTTGGTGTTTTGTGGTGTTTCCTGATGGTGTTTTCTCGCGGGGGTGTGGGTTCTATTTAAACTTTACTCCGATTGGTTTCATGATGCGCCCGGCGTAGCCCCCGGCTGGAGCGTACCACGAGCCCGTGGAAGGGCAAAGCATTTAAAAACAAGCAACAACAAAGAACACCACGAACAAACACAGTTGAAAACAAGCAAGACTAAGAGCTCCAGCTGGGGCCATGCGAGTGTTACTAGGGCGGTTACTAGTTGAAAACAAGCAAGACTAAGAGACCGTAACTTCATGGTCAGACGATACCTCGATTGGTTGAAAACAAGCAAGACTAAGAGGGTGGGAGCCCGCACCGCCGCACCGCTACGCGTGGCGGCTTAGTTGAAAACAAGCAAGACTAAGAGTTGTGAATAAGCTAGCCCTATCCATGCTCTCCATTTTGGCCCGTTGAAAACAAGCAAGACTAAGAGACCAAATAATCGCCCGGGCAGAACTTCGCTATCCGACGTGTTGAAAACAAGCAAGACTAAGAGTAGTCGCTTATATGCCCGGGAGTTTTAACTTGCAGTTGAAAACAAGCAAGACTAAGAGTCAAGGGCGAGGAGATACCCCGGGAGAAGCTCGCCTGTTGAAAACAAGCAAGACTAAGAGCCACAATCACCCCTCAACCCGGACAACAGCTCTCTCCGGCTTGAGTTGAAAACAAGCAAGACTAAGAGGGTCGTGAAGGGTTTATGCGCAAGGCACTAATATTACAGATATCGTACAGTATTAAGTGCCGAGCCCTCGGGGAGTGCGGGGGTACCCGAGGCCGAATGAGGCCTCTCCGCGGTCTCTTCCATTTTATCTTAGCAACTTTATAGTCTAATAATATTAGTGAATTAGTCATTCTTTTATAAAGGCGGCTCCAGCTAGTGCGGCGGCGAAAGCTTCTAGGAGAATCGCGTCTCCCGGCCCGATTAATACGTAGGCTAGATCGGTCAGGTCTCCTAGGCTATTCGGACTTAATGACTTCACCATGGCGTGTGCTAGGCTCGAGTAACCGATGCTGAACTCGATTATTGAAAGTAGGGTAAATAGTAGTACTACAATATACATTTTGCTATTATCTTTTCTAAAGTGGAGGTCCACAGCCATGATTCCTGCTATGAGAGAAATGAACATTAAAGCTACTCCCACAGCTATATCGGAGATTCCGGGCACCTCTCCGCTAGTCATGCTGGAACCGGAGCTACCTGATAGTTCTCCTAGATGTAGGATGAAGTATGTGGGGCTTAACCCCATATTTCCAATTTTTATAATAGGAAAAAATAATGATGAGAAGAGAAGTATTAGAGACATAACGCCGAAGGATTTAGAGATGGCCATTGTATCGCCATAAATTAAATATAGTTCTATCGTTTAAAAGTTTATTGTTATAATAATATATATTGTAAAATATATTATTATTTAATGAGTAAGAGGTAATTTTTAAATGCGCTCGTAGCGGTTTATTGTAGTACTGAAGAGCCCCCTAGGGGAGGCTAGGCCCCCATAGCAGGGGCCGCCCTAGGGGGCGGATGATTCGATCTACGACTTCTACCAGGATTATTGTGATATTATTAGGCTAGAATACCTATAAGTCATAATTATAAATTATGTATTGAGAGGAACCGGGATCTGCTTATCCTGGTTTTATTGGCTCAGTGGAAAGTCGGTCTTCATCCCCGTTCCCTGGGGTCTGCGTCGCTCCACCTTCCTCACAGCCTTGTCTCTACGTGGATTCGGGGGTTATAGTTTAGTGTCCTGTAGCGGCTCGTTCTTCTCTCCTCTCCTCTTCCCTCGGCGTTGGCGGGGCGACTATTACCTTGGCGTGCCTCGCCATTTCTCGTAGTATGGTGTTCTTTGAGACGAGTCCTACTAGTCTGCCCTCCTCGTCTACTACTGGGAGGCCGTCGACGTTCTCCTCCCTGAACGCTTGTATTGCTCTTAGGACTGTGTCCTTGGGTGTTAGCGTCTTCTCTACGGGTACTGCTGCGTCCGCCGCTACTAGTGGCATTACTTTGACATAGCGCGCCTTCTTCGGCCCGGCTTTTATGAGCCTTCTCACCCATACTAGCCTCCTGCTCTTCCTCGCTATTAGCGAGTCTTCGTAGGCTACGAAGGGTAGCCTGTTGGCGCTTATGACTCCGTGGATCCGGTCTCCCTCTGCTACTACTAGTGCGTCTAGCATGTATGTTTGCATCTTGTTTATGGCGTGTGCTAGGCTGTGGTGCGGGTGTACCTTGGCGGTTTTCGCGGGCACCATGACGTTTTCTACTAGCAGGGCTCCCGTCTGGTGCTTGGCGTATGCCTCTATTAGGTCGTCTTTTGTTATGAATCCTATCGTGTTGCCCTCGTTGTCCTCTACTATTGCGACTTCTGCCCCGTTGGATAGCATTTTCAAGGCGACGTTTTCGAGGGGCTCGTCGGCCTTCACCCGTGGTATGACCTTGGTCATTACGTAGTCTATGAAGAACTTGTCGTAGATCCTTCTCCTCCAGATCGGGCCACGTAGGGCTATTGCCTTTAGCATGTTCCACTTCGAGACTACTCCGACTATACGGCCGGCCTCATCTACTACGAGGAGGTAGTCGGTATTCCTCCTGAGCATCTCCCTCCTAGCATGCTCTACGGTGTCGTTGATCGTTATCGCCGGCAGTTCCTCCCTTGCTATGTCCCCGGCTGTGACTCCGAGCGCCTTGTATGCTCCCTCGGGGGCCCTGGTTACTACCTCCTGGATTAGGCTCTGCTCTGAGCGGTAGTGTACTCTCTCCTCTTCTGCGACGGGCTTTGGCATTGGCAGTGGCTTGACCCGTACCCTGCCGGGCTTCGCTCCCTCGAGGTATACTCTCACCACGTCTGCCTGCGTCACTATTCCTACTATCCGGCCCTCCTCGTCGACAACCGGTATGATTGAGAAGTCGTTCTTAGCCATCACCTTTGCTACCTGCTCTATCGGTGTGTCCGGGGTCGCCACTACTACTCCACGGGTCATGATCCTACGGACCTTAGCAGGAGTCACTATCTTACCAGCGCGTATCTCCCTGTGGAACCTCCACCTACCCTTCCTTATGAGGTCGAATGGAGTGATTACTCCTATCGGCACGGGCTCCTCCTTGCTCCTAACCACGACTACCCCGGGGATTCCGTGGAATACGAACCTGCTCCATACCTTGTTGATCGGTGTGTCCGGGGTTACTATGAACTTGTCCAGGTCCTTTATGGTCATGGCTTCCGAGACGGTCTCTGCTAGGGGGCGGAATCCCCTGTTCAGGAAGGCCTGGATCATGTCACGGTATGATACTACTCCCAGGAGTCTGCCCTCCTCGTCTACGATAGGGGCGGCGTCGGTCTTGAACTCTTGGAGGAGGCGGAAAGCCTCGTCAACACTGGCGTCCGCCCTAATCTGTGGGTGGTCCCTGGCAACATCTGCTACCCTAAGATTGGACTTGGTGCTGGTGGGGATGATGGCTTCAATCCTGGTCAGGTAGCCGTATAGCTTGTCGGTCTTCTCGTCCCGGACTATTGGTATGATCCTCTCCTCGGTGTCGCGGAAGAGCCTCCTGACTACTACTAGGGGCGTGTTGGGTAATACTTTCCTCGCGGGCTCCCTCATTACCTCCCAAATCTTCAACTAGCACTCCCCACATATCCTAGGAGAACAGGGTAGTCCAGTCTAAATAGTAATTGGGTCCAGGGTATAACCTATAATAGACGTCCAGACCCTATCTCTTAGAAAATGAAGGGAAGAGCCCAGATACCCAGCTCTAGGGGAAAGAGGCGATAGCAGTCAGTAGCGGTCACGCTACGGACGCCGCTACGGCGAGAGGTGGTAGCTCATGGGGGCCAGGACTAACGGGAGCGTAGTACTATGCCCTAAATGCAAAGTACCCATGATATATACCATGGAGGCGGAGAAGTCGGGGACGGAGCGGAGGATAACAAGATACTACAGGTGCCCTGTCTGCGGAACGAAGATAATAGTTGAGAAGCTCGTTGTGAGAATAGTCGATGGCCACTACAAGGTATACAAGATCAACACTACCAACAAGATCATCTACGGTCAGCAACCAGCAAGACCCAGGACTAGTCCAAGGAGGAGAACTGTTAAAGCCAGCACCCGCTAGAAGGCCTAGAGGATCAACCCCACTTTCTTTAATCCTCCCCATCCACCCATAACTGCAATCCGTGGAGGGTGTGAATAGGAGAAATGGGGCTAGCCGGGTTCCTGAAAGAGCTCCGAATGATTGTAAACTCTTACTCGGATGTCCGCTCTATAGCTAGGAGGATGTTCGTGACAAACTCCCTAGATAGCATAATAACTGCTCTCGGAGTCAGCGTCGGCGGGTATGCTCCGGGCGGTAGCCCGAGACTACTGGCACTCAGTGTTATAGGCGGAGGAATCGCTATGGGCTTGATAAGCGCGATGCTAGGCGTCTACCTGAGCGAGAGAGCGGAGCGTATGAGAGAGTACCGGGAGCTCGAGAGGAAGCTGGCGGCGAGCCTGAAGAATAGTATCTACTGGAGGGCCGCCCAGATAATACCAGTATACGTAGCGTTATGGAGCGGTATAGGCGCCACGGTCTTCCCAATAATCGTAGCGGCCCCCTTTCTCTTCACTGACGCGGGCCTCTTATCCTTCCAGGCAGCCTACTACCTCTCCCTAGTAGCAGGCCTGGGCTCCCTAGCATTCCTCGGCTACTATCTCGCCAGGGTAAGTGGTGAGAGCGCCCTTCACTCTGTCGCCCGACTCCTAGGGATGGGGCTCCTCGCGATAGTGATTGTCTCGGTGTTTAAGGTGGCTATAGCCTAGCTCCACACATCCCTCCTAGTCATCATAGCGTTGAATATGTGGACTAGCTTCTCGAGCTCCTCAACTGATACATACTCGTCGGGGGCGTGAGCTGTCTCGCCGCTGGGCCCATATGATAGGGCCTTGGACCCCTTCCCCGTGTAGTAGCGGAGGTCGAGGCCTCCAGGGCATACAATGGGCTCCCCGATTTCCACTCCAACCAGTCCTCCGGACCGGCGGAGCGCCTCGTAGAGCTCCCCGGGATCATTGATAGCCGGATCCATTGATGCCGGGTACTCGACGGTGTAGTCTAGGCCTCCGATACTTATCGTAGCCATCCTCAGGAGGGCTTCAAGCTCCCTCTTAGCCTCTTCGACGCTCTCCTCGGGTATTAGGCGCCTGTCTACCGTGAAGCTGAATTCCCCGGGCACTTGATTGGTCTTCCCACCGCCGGGTACGCACGCTTCTCCCCCGATACTGACTGTGGAGTACATTGCCTCCTCGGGTATGGTCTTGTACTGGCTCCTCCTCTGCGAGAGTATACAAGCGTATGCGTCTTGGAGTCTTAAAGCGAGACTCGACGCCAGCAGGAAGGCGTTCACACCCCTCCAAGGGGTGCTGGCATGAGCGTTACGCCCCCTAACCCGTATTCTAGCCCAGAGGAGCCCCTTATGCCCGTGCCATGGATGCTCGAGGCCGCTCGGCTCCGGTATGAGGACGTAGTCTGGAGCTTTCTCTAGGACTCTGTTAACGAGGTAACCGGTCCCGCACTCCCCGCCGATCTCCTCATCGGGTACTAGGGCGAGCTCGACATTATGGTAGAAGCTGGAGCCCTCGAGGGAGGCCTTCCTCAACGCCCCTATTACAGCGGCTATTCCACCCTTCATATCATTAGCTCCTCTACCATACACCCTCCCATCCTTAACCACAGGTTTGAACGGGCTAGTCACAGTCCAGCCCTGACCGCCGGGGACTACATCGTAGTGCCCGTTGAAGTGGAGAGTAGTGTCTCTGGCTCCATTGAACCTTGCGAGCAGTATGTAGCGGGGATTCTTCCCTGCTTCCCGGCAGTGCTCTTCCTGGTATTCACGTGGCACCTCTATGACTAAGACCTCGTCCGCTATATCCTCCAATACGCTGCGGGCAAACTCGACGAACTCCCTGTAGCTCCTACCCTCCGGTGAAACCGTCGGGTAGGAGAGCATCTTCAAGAGAACGTCGATTGTATACTCGAGAGCGTTCTCCAGTGTGGATCACCGCGTAGGAGAAGATGTGGCTAGGGGTATTAATGAGGGGTTCAGAGAAGGCTAGTTCACTATACCTTGATAAATACAAGTGGGTCGAGCGGGGACAGCCCGCGTTCCCCCTGGGAGAGACTGCTCCCCAGGGGGCGCCTCCTATTCCAGACTCCTGTCGAAGTAGCCGGTCTCCACCTTCTCCGGCTGCAGCTTCTCGACGATGTAGTTGAACGCGGCGTGGGGGTCCGTGTGGCTCCCACAGCTATAGACGTCTACAGTGGCGAACCCGTACTCCGGCCATGTGTGTATGGTTATGTGGCTCTCCAGGATTATGGCGACTACGCTGACCCCCTCACCTATCTTCCACGACTTCACGTCTAGCACGGTCATATTACCAATTTCTGCAGCCTCTCTTACTATCCCCTCGAGTAGCTCTGGGCTGCGGAGGGCTTCCCTGTTATTGCAGTTTAGGAGGTTACCATAGACGTGTCTCCCCACGACCTTTGCCTCATTGTACCTGGCTAGTCCTACCTCCACGGGTATCACCCCCCTTATAATCCCCTGTTAGGGGGGAGGGGGGTTAGTTGAAGAAATTAAAGTTTGAGCCCCTGGTAATTGCAAACCGCCTGTGTGGAGGCCACCATGGTGATCGCTTCCCCCTCGAATGTGCTACGCGATATAGCAGGGTTTACTAGAGGCGTAGAGGGCGGCATCTACTACTATATCATGGCAATAGCCCTGTACTTCGCCAGCTCCCTACTCTGGGGGGTTAGGTGGTGGCTCATTCTCAGGAGGCTGGGAGACCACGTATCCTACTGGGACGCCTACACCGCTATAATGGGCGGGATACTCTTCAACAACATAACGCCTAGCCTCAAGATGGGAGGAGAGACCTTCAGGGCAGCCTGGGTCTGGCTAACCGATAGGGTCCCCCTCGATAGGACGATACTCTCAATATTCTACGAGAGGCTGACCGAGGTCCCCGGCGTCTCCCTGGTGGCTATCATAGCTGTTTCATCGGGCCTAATCGACATAGTACATGCATCCCATCCACTCCTAGCATTCACGTCAACGATAGCCATGGGCCTGGGTCTGGGCTGGATAAGGGATCTATGGAGGGATGTCAAGAAGAGAGTGTCCACTGATGCTAGAATACTTATCCGCGACGTAAAGCTAACGAGCATTAGCGTAACCATAGGAGTATTGATATGGCTCCAGGATATTACTAGGTTCTACTTGATTGGGAGAGCAGTAGGCCTCAACCTCTCTCTGGGAGAGGCGTCGATACTCTCGATATCATACCTTGTACTGGGCATGACTCCTACCCCGGCGGGGGTGGGATTCGTGGAGGGAGGTTTAACATCGATACTGCTAGCGATGGGTTATCCCCTAGACAAGATAGCGCTCTTAGTTGTAGGGGAGAGGCTCATATCCAGCGTTATGTCGAGCCTAGTGGGTCTCGTATTAATTCTTAGCAGGGGCGGAGCTAAAATGCTCCGGGAAGCAAGCAGGATAGCTAGGAGCATGAAGGGAGGAGTACAAGCAGATGGAATCACTACGGATAGTACTAGCATCGGACTGGTATAGGCCGAGAACAGGAGGCGTGGAAACCTCGATCCATAACCTGGCACGAACGCTCCAAAAGAAGGGGCACGAGCCAATAATCGTAACCCATCAATACAATAATCACCCGGCCCGCGAGGGCTTGGACTCAGACGACGGCGTTATCGTGGTAAGGTTCCGAGTCCCCCTTCGGAAGGACCAGGACGACGTGACTACAAGCCTGAAAGCCGCGGCCCTCCTCCACGACTTCCTAAAGCACAATGCTGTTGACATTGTACACGGTCACAGCCTCGTATCACCATTCGCCCACATGGCTGTACATGTTGGCAAGGCCCTCCTAGGAATCCCGACCCTCATTACCCATCATAGTCTCTTAAAAGAAGAAATAAATTTTAGGAGAAAATTCATATTAAAGTTTGCCGCCAGGAAAGCCGACGTAGTCACTGCAGTATCAAGCGTGTCGGCCGAAGACGCTGAGGAGATACTTGGGAGAAGTGTATACGTTACCCATAACTGCATACCCCTGCAAGAATGGAGAGGCGCAGACCCAATATTCCTAGAGGGGGACCCGGTAGTCCTCCTTGTATCAAGGCTACTACCCAGGAAGAACCCGCTGCTAGCGGTGAGAGCATTCGCGAGCCTGGCTAAGGAGGCGCCGGGTGCACGGATGTATGTGCTCGGCTCCGGCCCCCTGAGAGGCGAGATGGTTGAGTTAGCGGGTAGGCTGGGCGTTGATAGGAAACTAGTAATGGTTGGCAGTGTGAGCCATGATACTGTTAAGAGGTACATGGCTTCGGGAGACCTCCTGCTACTCCCTAGCCCGAAGGAAGCCTTCCCAATGGCGGCCCTAGAAGCCCAGGCCTACGGGGTCCCAGTAATAGGCTTCAAGCAAACAGGTGTTAGAGACATTGTAATAGACGGGGTAAACGGGCTACTCGCGGAGTCGGAGAACGATTTTGTAGCGAAGACTGTGGAGCTAGGCTCTGACTACTCAATGAGGAAAGCCATGTCTAGTGAGGCGTTGAGGATTGCTGAATCCTTCGACTGCGACGCCGTCTATGAGAGAGAGTACTCTAGTGCTTACAAGTTAGCCCTCGATTCCTGCACGGCCGAGAAGAGATACCTATTATACAAGCTATTCCGCCTCTTGAAGGCTGACCCCGTGAGGCCCGGTGAGTGGTGTAGGGAAAGGCGTGACAGATATGCGAGAGTGCCGCCTAAGAGGAGTGGTGTTCCTCACATTCGACGTGGAGCCAGACGCGCCGCCATACCAGTCATCGGGAACGAGGGGAATAACCGAGGGTATGCCTAGACTACTTGAACTCCTAGACTACAAGGATGTTAGGGCTACATTCTTCGTCACAGCTATCCTAGCCAGGCGGTACCCGTGGCTCCCCGAGGCGATCCTCTCCGGCGGACACGAGCTCGCCAGCCACGGGTTAGACCATAGCAGGCTAGACAGAATACCTGTTAAAGAGGCTGTCGAGAACATAGCCGCGAGCCTCGGAATACTGCGGGAGTACGGGGAGGTAGCCAGCTTCCGGGCGCCAAACCTACAACTACCGGAAGAGATAGTAGAGAGGATGCCCCAGCTCGGGATAAGAGTCGACTCCAGCATAGCAGTGTACAAGCCAGGTCATCCCAAGACTCCTCACTGGCGGGGAAGCCTCCTCCGCCTCCCGGCCACGGCGACTAGCAGCACTATCCGCCTCCCAGGCTTCTTAGCCGTCAGGCTAACCCTTCCGGAGAACAGGGGGTTCCACGTGCTCTTCTATCACCCATGGGAGTTTACGAGGATAGCTAGGAAACCATTCTATAGGCCTGATATATGGATGAGGACAGGGGATTACGCGTTAAGGATGCTGTCACGGGTTATAGACGTGGTGAGGGCTAGAGGTTACCGGTTCGCCCTTGTAAGGGAGGCGCCGGGCCTCTGTGAGAGCGGGGGAGGTGCTTAGAAGGGATGGCGTCTGCCGGTGTCGGAGTTGTCACGGGCTTGTACTCGACCCAGTCCTTCGACTCAGCGATAGTAGTTGATAATAGGAGAGTGTTTGATAGTGTTAAGAAGAGTCTTGAGGAGGCCTCCACCGAGAGGGAGGGGCTTCCAGGCTTTAGGAGCATAGTTGGCTCTTATAGGAACTCGAGGATAGCTCTCGTGCAGGCCCCACCCTATCCTCAAGCAGTGGCTGAAGCTGTGAGCGAGCTCTACGTTATGGGGGCTAGGAAGATCGTGATGATAGGCCGTGGTTACAGGCTCTCTCGAAGGCTGTCCCCAGAGTCGATAGTCATAGCTCTAGGGGCTATACCCAGGGACTCTATATCGGGTAGAATAGCTCCGAGGGGGGTCCCCCTCCTAGCCTCTAACTCCTTGTATAATAGGGTCAGGAATCTGGCAAGCCTCCGCTTCCCCGACCTCGAATGGTTCCAGGGTCTAACGGTTACAGTTGACTCCTCCCGGCTCAAGTGGGTGTCGAAGACAGCCGAGGATCTAGTCGGCCTCAGAGGCGTCCTAGCCGTGGAGTCATTCGTAGCGCCCCTCTACGCCCTCCAATACGAGTATTCCAACCTGGAGGCGGTGGCGATAGTCACAGCGTTCCGCCAGTACAGCAGGGTGACCCCGCCAATAGAGTCGCCGGCGGATAGCTATAGTAGGCTTATAGATCGTGAGTCCAAGGTGGAGGGAATACTCTATACTGTCGCCTTGGAGGCTGTGACGATGACTGGTGAGGGCAGGTGAGCCGGGAGAGGACTGTGCGCGATATTATTGATGACATAATGGTTAGGTTTGAAATGCTAGACAGGGAGCTCAGCCTCTTCTCGAGGGAGACGGAGGCTAGTAGGGGGAGGATTGCTAGGGTAAGATATTGGGTTGAGGAAATCGAGGATCTACTGATAGAGTTGAAGAGAGCTACGAGTAGGAGCCGCCAGCCTTTTCGACGATAAGAATCGGCCCCTCCTTAGCGACTACCCTAACCGGTTCCCCGGGCTTAATAGTCTCTCCCCGGCTGACAGCCTTCCAGTATTCTCCCTCGACTATGACGAAGCCTGGCTTATCGGGGGAGATCTCGTCTATTGCTTTTCCTTCAGCCCCGATAATAGTCCATACTATGGGCTTCCTACGCCTTACTTCTATTATCTTGTAGACGGCGTAGGCTGTTATCCCGGCGAACACGGCGCCCACCGCGTATATCGCGTGGAGTATTGTCGAAGCGTACTCGGGGGATACGGCGAAGCCTGTTGACCCTACGGGTAGTAGTGCTATTCCGAATACGAGCATGGCTATACCGGTACCCCCGATTATGCCGAAGCCAGGCGTGTGTAACTCGACGATTACTAGGATAGAGCCTAGGACTATCAATATGATACTGGCAGTGTTAGGGTTGAACCCTGTCCCAATCATGCCGAGGAGCAGTAGGAGCGCTCCAATACCGGCGGAGGCGTAGTGGCCGGAGGCGAGGCCGAACAGTACTATCAGCATGCCTAGGGAGACTAGTAGGCCGGAGAGGATTGGGTCCGAGAGGGCGTGTACTAGCTGGATCCTCGGGCCGGGAGGGATCTCGTAGTACTCGCCGCTGAGCTTGAGGAGGACCCTGCCGCCTGAGGGGAGGGCTACGACGCTACCGTTGAGCTTTGATATGAGGTCTGGGAGGTTATCCGCTACCAGGTCTATTACATGGTACCTGAGGGCCTGCTCTGCCCCGTAGTTATCGTTGAACAATATGAACCTGACAAGAGCGGTGGCATTTCTCCCACGGGTAGCTCCGTGCTCGCATAGCACCTGGATTATTGGGTTGATTATCTTAGACTCGTTTATAGGCTGGTACGAGCCAGTAGCGGGATTGTAGGCTACTGGCTGCATAGACCCTATAATTGTTCCCGGCTGCATCGCAGCAACGTGTGTAGAGACGAGTATTAGTGTCCCCGCGCTCTCCGCCCACCTGTTAACGACGAATCCTACCACTGGAACTCTGGCCCTGCTGATGTTAGTCACTATGTTGAGGGCCGCGTCCAAGTATCCTCCCGGAGTGTTCAGTTCGATTACTAGTACAGCGTTGTCGGCTTCAGCCTTCCTTATGGAGGATACGACGTAGTCCTCGACAGCCTTGTCTATCACACCAGTAACCTTAATGTAGTATACTCTTGGTCCGACGACTCTGTCGTACTTGGTTCCTGGGGGCATTAACCCGTACTTTTTCTCGACGCGTCCACAGTACTTCTCGCCCAGGCTCGCTCCCTTGCCAGCGTTCCCCTTTTCGGCGCTTTGGGCGGTCGCGGTCACGGCGGAGCCTATGATTACTAGGAGTAACACTAGTAGTAGTAGGAGGGTCCCCCTCCGGGCCTTGGAGTGCCGGGCGGGCATAGGGCTTACCCACTCCCCGCCTTCCTGTACTGTGCTAGACCAGTGGTTAGCCCTACTACTTCTCCTAGATTGCCTGTCTGGCCGCTGACTACTATCAGGTTCTTCTCCTTGGCTATCTCGACGAGAGTCTGTAGTTCTCTCAGTTTTAGCGCGGCGGGGTGCTTCTCGTAGAATTCCGCGGCCTCAGCCATTATCTTAGCAGCCTGCCTCTCGCCTTCGGCCTCGATTATCCTGGCCCTCCTCCACCTCTCTGCTTCTGCCTGCTTAGCCATGGCTCTTAGCATTGTCTCGGGTAGTTTTACCTCCTTTAGGGTGACTGCTGTGACTTTTATTCCCCAGGGGTCTGTGAGGGTGTCGAGTATTTCTTGGAGCTTCTTGTTTATCTCCTCCCTCTTGGTTAGGAGGTCGTCTAGCTCGACTTGGCCTATGACGTCTCTAAGGGTGGTCTGGGCTAGCATTATGACCCCGTAGTGGTAGTTCTCTATCCTGGTGACTGCTTTCACGGGGTCGAAGACCTTGTAGTAGACTACGGCGTCTACTCCCACCGTGACGTTGTCCTTGGTTATCGTCCTCTGCTCTGGCACGTCGGCGGTCACGATCCTCAAGTCTACTTTTATGAAGTTGTCTACGAAGGGGATTATGAAGAAGAGGCCTGGCCCCTTGGCTCCTAGTAGTCTTCCCAGCCTAAATATGACCGCCCGCTCGTACTCTTTCACAACCTTAATGCTCATTGATAGAAATATAAGTATTATAAATATAATAATTAACCATTCTATTAGCGTTGCACTAGCAGTAGCCCCACCACCGCCTACTTGCATCGTCTCTAAGAGAAGCATGCTAGGGATCAAACCCCTCTACACCGCGTCCTCGTAAGGCTTAAGCCAACGGTTTTATCACTATATAGTAAGGCCCGGGCACTACGCTACACGAATACTGGCAGGGATCCAGGGTTGCCCCGTAGAAGGACGCCGGTCAAGCAGTTAGCGTCGAGGATGGAGAACGAGCTGGCGAACCTCCTATGGGAGATGGGGTACGCCGTGGTTAGGGGTCCCTCGAGTGGTAGTGGTGTGAGGAAGAGGTATCAGCCCGACATTGTAGCAGTGAAGAAGGGCGTCGTCATAGTCATTGAGGTTAAGAAGGCTAGCAGGGGCAAGCCCGTCTACATACCGGCGAGGCAGGTCAGGGGGCTCCGAGAGTTCGCCGAGAGGAGCGGGGGCACCGCCTACATAGCCGTGAGGCTCCCAGGCGGGGAGTGGAGGATGCACAGGCTGGGCGACCTCCCCGAGACGCCTTCCGGGGGTGCTAAGGTCGCAGAACCCGAGTCTGGGTTGAGGGTTAACGTGCTCGACGAGATCCTCTTCCCCCGCTCCCACAGGCTCACGGATATGGTCGGGGGCTCGGGGGCTAGAAGGGGATTATCCTGACCTCGTAGCCGTGCTTCTCGGCTAGCTTCTTCAACCTCTTAACCTTCCTAGCAGTCAGCCTCGGGCTGTAGCGGGGGACCCTCACGATCATAGTGTTATCCCGGAACTCGACCTCGGCGTCGGGTATTAGCTTCCGAACGTACTTCTCTATCGCCTCGGTACCCGTCTTCTTCTTACCCTTAACCGGCACTACCATTGTCTGCTCTCCGAAGGTGTAGATCTCGTATTCAAGCTCGCCTGAGAGGAAGTCTCTCACCTCCACGACTGGCCTTGAGAGCTCTGCCTCCCGGAGGCCTGTGGGGAGCTTGACGGTCATCATGAGCTCGTAGACCTTGTCCACCCTGCCCTCGTTTATGAATATGACAGTGTCAATTATACTGGGTATCATTCCCAGCTCGACCCTCCTAATGAACCTCTGGATGGCGTCGATGGGCGTCGTGGCGTGGACTACGCCTATCATGCCTATGCCGGCGAGCCTGAGGTCAACGTAGAGCTTGAAGTCCTCGTCACTCCTCAACTCGTCGAACACCGTGTAGTCGGGCCTCGACAGGAGGAGTATGTCGTGGAGCTCGCCCAGGTCGGCGTAGTTCTTAGAGTACTGGGTTATCGTCGGTGGAAGGCGCATGTCCCTTGGGGACTCGATGGTCTTTACAACCTTGCCCATCCTCGCATAGAACTCTGCGAGGGCCTGGGCGAACGTTGTCTTACCCATGCCGGGAGCTCCCGCTATTAGTATGCCCTCCGCCCTCTCGAGGAGCCTGTTGAGGAGCTTCTCGGGTAGCTGGTAGTCCTCGAGCGAGAGCTTCGCCACAGGCCTCACAGCGGTTATCTCCCAGCCCTCGCTGAGCGGGGGCCTCGTTATCACTATCCTGTACTCTCGGAGCTGGACTATCGTGGACCCAGGCCTATCTATCTCTACGAAGCCGTCCTCCATGCGGGAGGCGGCCTCGATTATCTCCCGGGCGATATCCTCGATCTCACGCCTAGTCATAGGCTCCCGGGAGATCTCAACGAAGGCCCACCTGCCAGGCCTCCCAACCTTGGCTAGGGGCGGGGCTCCCTCCTTGAGGTGCACACTCATAGTCTTCTCGCCGAAGAACTCCTCGATCCGGAGCCTCCTCTCCCCAGCCTCAGCCGAGTATAGCGCCTGAACCCCCATCGCACGGGCGGCCTCATACTGGATCTTATCACTCGTTATCAGGACCGCCGACGACTTCCAGGCATAGCGCCTAACAACGCGCTTAACAGTGTCAAGGTCTATCACGCCGCGCCAGGGCTCCCTCTCATCATCGACTACTACAACTTCCACCTGCTCGCCCGACATGTCAAGGAGCCTTGAGAGCTCGTCCAATCCCGTGAAGCCGTGAGATAAGCCCTTCCGGGCCTCCGAGTAAAGGTATTCTACCACTATCCTATGGACGAGGAGCCTGCCGAATACCCGGCCCTCCTCCACCAGTCTACGAGCAGACCCGTCCACGACGGAGTCAACGTCAACCACGTACAAGCCACTGCTCGACACGTGTAACCCCCATATGCCTCGTAGCCCGCTAGGCCTTCCCCGGGAAGAGTGGGGGTCTACGAGCTAGACCGTATAAGCTTATTCAATGGAGCCCTCTCAACCCCCAGAGGGGTGCTACGGCTTGTTCGACGTCCTAGTCACGGGGTCAGCCCTCTATACCGGGGAGGAGCTAGTCCGCGACGGCTACGTCTACATTAGGAATGGGAGGGTAGAGGACTATGGTCCCAGCCCTGTGCCAGAAGACTACACTTATGCAACCCTAATCCTGGGGGGAGAAGGGAGAATCATAGTCCCGGGCCTAACAATGCTAATAGATGCTCCAGCATACCCGGCCAGGATATATAAGCCCAGCCTCCGGGATAGAGCTGAGATATACTCGCGGTTAACCCCGAGCGAAGCTCTAACTCTATCCCTACCCGCGGTATACGAGGCGCACATGGCGGGGGCGACGACGGTCATAGTCGAGTATGAGAGCCTGGAGCTAGCATCCCGGCTCGAGTCAACGGTTGGAGGATACTATGGGCTAGCCTTCCCATCCTGCCTAGGCGAGCCCCCTAGTAGCGAGGCGGTCCCAGTAGTCACGGTTTACGGGGAGGGATGCGGGGGAGAGGGCCGGGTTGAGGCCAGGGGCGATAGAGGCTACCATGGGGGAGACCCCGTGCTTGCACTATTCCACAGGCCATCCTACACGAGGCTAGAGGGGGACCCCCTGGTAGAGTCGGCTAGGCTACGGGAGCTCATAGGCCTCGAGGGGCCCTCGATACACCGCGAGGCTAGGGCTGAGATAGCGGTATTCGACGCCTCCAGGCCGCCGGGCGCATTCCTGGACAGGGCTGGAGAGGACGTTATCCGCAGGATATACTCGAGTGGAGTACGCCTGGAGAGCCTCATAGCGGGGCAGACGATCCTAGTAGACCAGGGAGAGCACCTCTACATAGTTGAGAAGCAGTTCTCGGAGGCGAGGAGGGCGGGGTTAAGGCTTCTAGAGCGTCGCTGATCGAGGGCCTCCTCACAGCCCCTCCCCGGGACCAGAGGGGCTCGGGCGTGAACAGCCGCTCATCCGCTTATCCTTATCCTCCTCCACGAGACCCTATAGGCGCCTGCAACCTTCCGGAACTCCTGGTAGAATTTCTCGGGGTCCGGCCTGGGATTAGGGTTTACCGCCGCCCTGCAGGCCTCCACCTGCCTCGAGACCGGGTCGTACAAGCCGATCCTCGAGACTAGGGCCATGACCTCGTCCTTGTCCATTCCCGCTACGGGGCGTATCACTGGTAGCTGGAGCCCCGAGCCTATCAAGCGGATGTTTCTCACAGTCTGTGTGGCGACCTGGCCTATGGACTCTCCCGTCGCTAGGGCCTCGTAGCCCTCCTTAAGGGCTAGTCTTTCGGCCTCAATCATCATGAGCCTCCGAATGACTAGTACCTGGTACTTGGGCCTCACCCTCTCCCTGACCCTTGAGACGGCCTCGTGGAAGTCGGCGATGTATACTTGGAGTGGGGCGCCATGGACCCACTCCCAG
>WAOR01000040.1 GCA_015521175.1 Thermodiscus sp. | reverse complement strand
CTTGAAGACCCCGCAACACCACCTCGTCCCCTTACCAAACCTCCCCAGGGGTGCCGGGAACCCGTACCTCTTCATCGCCGCCCAGTAGTCCTCTCCACGGTGCGTGTAGGCTATGACGTGGAGGAGGCAGGGCCTCCCACAGGATTCAAGGGCCTGGGAGAGCTTGTCCCTTATCAACCTCGTCTTAGAAACTCGCACCACAACTCTATCCTTGACGCCCAGGCGATCGGCCACGCCGTACACTGTGGTTATGTTATCAGCGTGACTCTGCCCGGGAATGTGGATGAAGACGGCAGCATAGTCCCTCGTCGCCCCGTTTGCCAGGGCCCAAACGGCGACGCTATCCTTCCCCCCGCTCACGGGAACCCATAGGGGGCTGGCTCCTGTGCTTTCGAGAAATACCTTGATAAGCTCAATCTTTTCCTCAATTACCTTTTTGATCTCTCTGGTGGAAGTGTTTTGCAAAGCCGGTAACACCATGTGCTTCTTGATACTGGTAATCGTCTTACCACCGGTGTTACGATTTAAGGGGTAATACCATCTAAACCAGGTGGAAACTACCATTAGAAACTGTAAGGAAATAATACCAGCTTGACTTGTAAGACTGCTCAGCATGCTCATGTCCTCTCTAGCCTTAATAACACATCTATTTTAAATTATTATAATTAATTATTTAATTCTTGGTAGTTATCCTCACTATTTAAGCGTTGACTTCCGATAATCCCAGTAGGGGATATAATTGGCTAAGAAATCAGATTTTATAAGTATCTTATTTATAATATTTATCATAATTATCATGCCTGTGTCAGCCGCTGAAGCAAGTGCAACGGGAAAACCAGCATTATACTCTATTAATACGAGCGGTTTTCACTCAATAGTAATCTATTATGGCTGGCTTAACACCTCTAACCTGGAAAACCTATCACCGGGCATTGTAGTTGTAGCTGGAAGCGAGAGGATCCTGCCAGGAGGCCCTGATAAAGGAGTAATAGATAGCCTGCTCTCAAAAGGAGCAGAAATCTACGCTTATCTAGAGGATTTAAACGGAGACGGTAATGGCGGTTCTCCGGACGGTGACAATACTGATGACATACCAGTAGGCTTGGGCTCCTCATTCAAATCGTGGGTCGTGGATAACACCACTGGCACATTTAATCAAAGAGTCAGTGATTGGGTTCACTATATTGAATCGCTAATCGATAACTACGAGGGCGTAGTTACAGGGGTCTTCCTAGACGAGTGTGACCCAAGCTACTTTACAGATAACGTCTCCGATCCATTAGTCAGTAACTTCACAGAAGCACTCAAAAATATAACCACATATGCTCATTCGAAAGGCCTCAAAGTCTTCATTAATGGAGTAATGGGCTATGCGAGCCTAGGCGACTGGTATCTCTGGGAGGACTTCCTAGACACCTATAATGAGACTACTGGGGAATACGTGCTCATATACGACTTCCTCAAAGCCTCGAAGTACAATAGTAGCCTGGAGTGGGTGAACGGCTACTCGAGATACCTCTACCTAAGAGATAACGGTCTCCTAAACAAGACAATAGCGGTAACCTTCGCAGACCCCGTCCAGCCGGAGACCCTGGATTGGGCTAACGCCGCTTACATGCTCGCCAGGATAATGGGCCTCGCCGGCTGGGGCTATGCAAACTATACCTTCTACTCTAACGGCGGCCCTGTCCCCCAGGGAATCGTGGAGGCCTACGAGACGGGACCAGCGGTAAGCAATGCATCTTTCAGTAATACTAGCGCTTGGCGGGTATTCATGTTACCAGGAAATGTAACCATGACACTAAGCCAGGCTGGCACTTCTGTAGCTCTAAATCCGGGCTGGCCGTTCCCGACTAGTAGGCCGGTGGTGGACGGGGCTAATAGGGGTGAATACCGGAATAGCCTGTCCCGGCCAATTGAGGGCTCTAACTCCTACCTTAACTATGCGGGAGTAAATATGACTCCCACGGGCACGTACCTCTACGCAGAGTGGAATTATACTAGTCAGGCTAGTTCTGGCGGCCTACTCCACATATACATAGACTCCGACGGTAACGTGTCTACTGGCTACCAGGCCTATGGTATAGGGGCCGATTACATGATAGAAGTATATACCGATGGCACAGCACACCTCTTCAACTATACCGGCTCGGGTAGCGACTGGTCCTGGAGCGACCTGGGAGCAATAGAATCGGAGGTCACTAACAGTAGCCTGAAATACACTGGGGAATTCGCAACCAGTAGAGTAAGGCTTTCAACTAATACCTCAAAACTAGTATTCGCAGTGGTCTACGACTGGAGCGACGACGCTGTCTCCCCCTCAATAACAGCCCCCGCCATATACGTCTACCAGCCAACAATACTAGAAGACGCATCTCTACTCTCCAACTACACGGGGCTCGTCTCCAGGCTAGACTTAGACGAGTCCCAGGGTAAAGCAGTAATCCTCGCCGAGGGACCCTCCGGAGCCACCGTTAACTACACAATAATCCTACCATTCGATAACATAGAGGAGGTCCTAGTTAACGGGTCCTCAATCCCCCAGGGAGCCGGGACCCCGCCAACATACACCGCCGAGCAAGTACTGGGGGGATCATACTCAAAGGTGACAATACTAGTCACACACCATAGCCCTGTCAACATCACCATCCTCGGCAGCACCGCGCAGCCAGTACCAGAACCCTCACTACTACCAGTGGTCATAGCGGGAGAAGCCCTCCTCCTAGCAGTCGTATTCGCCATGCGGAGGACAAGCACTCAAACACCACAAAGGTAGCAATAGCTCAACATAGAGGAGGCGAACGGGATGCCTCGTAAACCTATCCTTAAGGCTCTACTATTCGAGCCCGCCTATCCCTATACCGTCTTGTCTTTAAATTATAGGCTACTAAGGCGACACCTATAATAAAGACTCCAATCGACAGTGCGGCCTCAACCGTCTCCGAGAGCTCGCCACTCACACCCAGGTAGCCTTGAACTGCGAATAACACGCCTAGTATTAGAGAGAATACAGCCTGCACAGGGTCGAACGGCTCCTCGCCCTTACCCTTTACACTACTATTAATATAATTAATTATGATTACTGCTATAGCTGTAATGACCCCGAGGATGCCTCCAACCAGCATGAGCATCCATGCGAGCCCCGGCAACCCCCACCCCATACTGTAATAATCCACTTACACCCTATAAATTTTACAAATAAGCCACTACGGGGGAGGATCCGACTGGCTAGAGAACTTAGCTCGTTGGACCCCTTATGCCGAGGCACAGCATTTGGCGGCTACCGGTAAGAGCTAGTTTTCCTCCTCTCTAGCTCCCTTGTAAACGCTCACTCCGCCCTCGCTAATGTAGGCTCCGCAGAAAGGACACCTGTTACCCTCAAGGCATCTGCCGCAAACCGGGCACCTCCTAGACTCGTCCTTGCAGGGCCCAGGATACTCGATGCTTAGCACCCTCATCCTCGCCAGGAGGAATGCATGTAGCCTGCTAGGCTCCCAACCCTCAACGATCCCAGCACTGCGAGCGAGGGACTCCAGAAAGCCCAATATTCCGGAGCCGCTCGTTACAGGCCTCTTCCCCTGCCATGCGTGCTCCGGGAACCCTGCGTATTCTAGGAAGAGGCGGACTACCAGCTTCCCCGCCCTTCCACCCCTCGGGGCCTCACCTACCAGGCACTCCGGAGGGACCCTCAGGGAGGCATTCCTCACGCTCTCATGGTAGAGTGGAGTACATAGCCTCACGCCTAGCGTGGAGGCTAGTGGTTTAGAGTTGAAGAAGGCGTGTCCCTCAGCCATCCTCTCCCTCCAAGCAGACAGCTCTTTGAGCGGCTTATCTAAGAGGAACCCGTAGCCTAGGAAGAGCTCGTCCCCGCCATCCCCGGTTACCACGCATTTGCATCCATCGCTTTTGGCGTGGATGAGGCCTAGAGCTATACTAGTCGCCCCCGCTATCTCAACAGGATCCGCAACCCGTAGCGTTGAGAGCGCCAGATCCAGCGCTGGAAGCACTACGCCCCTGTTGAGCACTATGATATGGTTGCGTAGCCCTAGCGCAGATGCCAGGCTGGATGCGAGGCCATAATCCCTACCACCACCATCCACAACCGTATAGGCTCTCTCAAAGCCCCTAGCGTAGAGGTGGGAGGATACTGCTAGGAACCCCGTATCAACACCGCCACTCAGTAATATACAATCACACCCATTATCCTCCATGAGCCGTGCAACGGTCTCCCCCAGCTCTACTGCGTAGCGGAGGCAGGCATCCAAGCGACCACCCACAAACCCGCTGATATAACCAGCAAGAATAACCCGTCGGACCCCGGCTTATATCGCCACCGTAGCATGAACAGTAGAGGCAGGGGGTATAGACTAGCAGTGTGCCGCATGATAGCGTTATACGCCGACGAGAGAGGAGCAAGCACTGCCTCAAAACTGGTCGAATCCCTCCCCTCTATAGCTCGGAGCGACCCCCTAAGGGATAACGAGAGCCACTGCGACGGCGTCGGCTACATAGCACTCTGGAAGCCCTCCAATGGATGGGAGATAGACTATCACAGGTACGATGCGGGGAGAGAGGCCTGCGAGGAAAACCTAGAACACCTAGAAGCAATAACAACCAAAATAACGAGGAGACTACGAGTCTCGAAGCAAGCCCTAGTAATACTGCACGCTCGCAAAGCCCCGCCCGGGAGCCCGCGCGGACCCCACAACGCCCACCCCTTCAACGCCAAAGCAGTAGCAGAGGGAGAGCCGCTAGAGATCTACCTCGCCCACAATGGCGGTTTAAATACGAGCCTCCTAGCCCAGCGGGCCCGTCTCAATGTTAACCCGGAGAAATGGGTGGACTCCAGCCTCTACACGCTATACCTTGCGGAGAGGTTGTCCTTGGGAGAGAGACTCGCCGGCATATTGGAAGCCTCGGGTAGCATTGTTGAAACTGCCTTGGATGTTGCTTTACTCTTAATCCGCGGGGATAGGGCTTCTCTGTACTTCTACTCCTACATAAACCCTAGTCTTGAGGATGAGAAAAAGGAATATTACTCCTATTATGTGGTAGAGAGGCCCGGTATGCGAGCAGTCGTCCCTTCGAGCGCGGCTAGGCAGGCGCCCACGCTAGTAGCTGGAGCGAAGAGGCTCTCCGGCATATACCTGCTTGGTGAGACCCGCATATCACCTTAGGTTCTCCTTAGGAACCGGAGGAGTCGGAAGCGCCTCCTAGCCTCCTTCTCCCGCTTCTCTTTCTCCTCCTTGCCCTTCTCGTACATCTCCGAGGCCTTCTCAGGGCAACCCTTAAGGATCACCTTAGCACACTCTGGGCATACAACACGGTAGAGGATAGCCCTCTCAACACGGCCCTCGTTTTCCTCGAGTATGCGTTTAAGGTCATCCTCTGTTGCAGGGCTTATGAACCTAGCACGGAAGCCCTCCGGTAGAACATGTATAATGCTGCAGAGCCTCCCCGCATGATAGAACGTGTTATAAGTCTCCCCATTACCGAGCTCGACGGCCACCCGGTAGAATGCCTCCGTGTCGTCAATGCTTCTCTCTCGAGCCTCTCTTATCAAGCGGTCAAGGTCCCTTGACTGGCGTACTATCTCAGACTTTGTTAAGAGATACACCATCATGGTGGCTAGATCTATTTCATCCATGAGGTCCGGGTCATCGAGTTTCTCTGGAAATACCGGGACCTCCTCTTCCACCTGGCTTGCGGGATGCCCGGTCCCGCTTGTCTTCACTTCCACCTCTTTCTTCTCTTCCTTTACCCGCCGTCCTTCCCCCAGCATTGCTTCTAGCGGTATAGGGTTAGGGAGCTTTGCTTCCGGCTCAGACTCTAAGTCTAGTTCTAGAGCAGTTCTAGTTATCTTTGATACTTCTATGTAGCCCGTTAGGGGCTTATCATCAAGGTACTCTCTGACGAGTTTAATAGCATTCTCGCCTAGTATTTTACCTGTCGGCTTCTCAATGCATGCCGAGACAATCTTGCCCCCTACAAAGTGTAAGTATAAGAAGAGTGCCTCCTCGAGTTCTATTAGTGATTCAATTTTTGTGATGTCAATTTTCTTGGCAATATTAAGTGCTTTCGTTAACAAGGTAAGAAGTGTATCCTCTCCTTTTATTGCTATAAGCTCTACCCTCTCGCCTTTAGAGGGCATGTTACAGGGCATTTCCCCGTCCTCCCTCTACTATATAAATATACTGGGCGAACTCTTAAGTGTCCGCTTGATTATTAGGTATCATTGCGAATAAATCCTTTTATCATAATATACCTTTAAAAATTTTATTTATTATCATCTAGTATAAGGAAGGACTCAGCTACTTTACGGAAGAATCTTGGTAACCCCGCCTTTGCACCAGTAGCAGTAATAACGGTACCACAGTAAGGGCACCTCCTATAGTCTATCCTATATCCGCAACGAGGGCACTTATCGGCTGTAAAAGGTATTTTAGCACCGCATCTAGGACATCTTATTACAGCCTGGGATAAGTCTCCGTGGCAAACCTCACATCTCGGACCCTCTCCGGCCATTGCTTTCAGGAGAGGTGAAGCCGCTCCCTTCTCCGGCGCGGCTATCACTGCTTCATCATTCTCCTGATAGACTAGCAATTCCTGCTCGGGATCCTTAAGCACCATTATGACCGGGTGTTCGAGTCTTAGTCTCTCCTCAGCCTGTCTCGCTAGCCCTGGTATCCATGCTGCTAGTTCCTCGGCCTTCTCTTTGCTGAAGCCCTGGGCCTCAACAACAAGGCCTCCGTCTGAATAGACGTAGGATTTAACTATGTCGAGCGATTTAATAAAAGAAAGAATTTTTACTACAGTCATTTCTATCGACGCCTTTCTTCGCTAAACTAGTGCCTTCAGCTTGTCCCTGAGCTTCTTTATCTCGTTCCTTATCATTCCAACCATTGCCGTTCTGTCAGCTATTACTAATACGAAGTTGTCTCCTAGGTCTCCTACTACAATCATGCCATTTTCATATTCTTGCGAGAGTATTTTGGGATCTCCTAGGTTGAAAGTTGCCCCTATTTTTTGCAGGTTTACTACTGCCTGTGTTACACTAGCTGCTAGGTCTTCTGGGTCGAACTCCCTTACTGGAACTACTGCGTCTACTAGCATTCCGTCCTTGCTTACGACGATGGCTCCTTTTACGCCCTCTAGTTTGGTAAGCTCTGTGAGTATTCTTTTAACTGGTGCCGACATCTTTATCACCATTCTAATTATATTGAGGGTACTTCTATATAAAGTTATGGTTATCCATCTAGTATTAATAGTATTCTTATTTGAAAATACGGTGACCTATCGATTGAAGCTAGCGGATGATAATATAAAATTATTCTATTCTCCCTCTACATCACATATCTAGTAATTAGTATATTAATATACATGTGGGTAAAGGTTTATATACTCTGGCTAAGAAGGGACCCCTGGAAATCATTAACCCGTGAGGTGAAAAGGGAATGTCAACGCCTATTCAGAGGATTCTTGGGGAGATGACTAGGTCTCCCGGCGTAGTAGCTGTCTTCATCGTTAGCAAGGAGGGCTTTATTATTGAGAAAGCCTCGACGGGCACCCTAACTATTGATGAGGACGCCTTCGCGGCAATGCTAACAACAGTCTATGGAGCAACAACGCAGCTAGGAGAAGAGCTACAGATAGGCAAGCCGGAGACAACCACCCTAGAATACCCCGGCCACTACATACTAGTACACGACCTAGGAGAGAACCTCCTAGCAATACTCGCAGACAAGTCAAGGGCAGTGCTAGGCCGCCTCAGGTACGAGCTGAGGAAGCAGGCGCCCAGGATTAGTGGAGCCCTCTAGCCCATAGTAAAAGGGCTGGAGGTGACCCCTAAGGGTGACTGGAGGAGTGAAGGAGGGAGAGTTTAGCTTGTCGGAGAAGATAGAGGTTCCAAGTGGCCTGATCAACGCGATCGTTGCCGGCTACCAGCTGGCTCTCAATAAGGCATTGGGAGCTGGCGCTGCTGCCATGACGCAGCTGTTGGTCAGGGATATAGGGGACTTCCTCGAGGGCATGCTTGAAGAGATAGGCTTCGAGCTACACGACATCGCAGACCTTAAGGAGGATATACCTAAGGCCTTCAAAATGCTGGGAATAAGCGATAACGTTGAAGTGGAGATACCCAGCGATGGAGAAGCCAGTGGGAGCAAGTACATTATAAAGATACATGACAGCATATTCAAGCCCGTGGCCAGGCTACTAGAGAAGAAGGGGATAAAGTTCACCCTAAGCCCCGAATCGTTCATCGCCGCCGCCCTAGTGCGCAAAGCTATTAGGAAGGTCAAGCCAGACGCACAGGTGAGGGTGAAGATCCACCCTCAGAAGTCGGCCGACGAGCCCCTGGTAATCGAAGTAATAGTGAGGTAAGCCGTGGAATGAGTAGTGGCGAGGCGAAAAGCATAGATTTTTTCATACCCATACTCGACTTCCTCGGATCTCTCGACGGGGTTGACGAGGCCGTCCTCGTATCAGAAGAGGGCTTCCCAGTAGAATTCCGCAAAGTAGACAAGAAAACGGCTGAAGTAACCGCTGCACTAGCAGTAGACTACACTATCTCTACTAGCAGTATACTTAAAGAGGCGCTGGGCAAGCCTCCAGAGGGAGTCGTCATAGATGTGGACGGAAAGAGAATAATAAATATTAAAAAGATTCAAGACCTAATCCTAGTAGTAAGAGGAGACAGAAGCGCTGTAGAAGCCGGGCTAAAGCCGGTAGAACTAAAACTAGCAGGAAAACAAATCCGGTGCGCGAACTGCGGAGAAGACCTTACACTGGCAACCTACAAGTGCCCCAAATGCGGTAAAACAATACCATTCACCGCTGACACGTGCCCACACTGCTCGGCCAATCTACACGTAAAGAGATGCCCCAAATGCGGGGCCCTAATCACGAGCACCGGAAACCTCGTAGTACGGCGTAAGAGTAAGACGAGTAGCATCCTGGCTAGCATTGAAGGCGGTATCGCGGGAGTAGGCTTCGGAGCGGCCGCCTTACTCTTCAGTGGCTCCCCACTCGTGGGCGGCCTGGTCGGCTCCGTCACCGGAGCCCTAGTCGGCTTCCTAGTCTACAGGGCTATGCCTGAAGAGGAGGTCGAGCTCTCCTCCCATTAGTATTTTCTTCTCCCGCGGAGTTGTTCAAGCCCAGAATGTTCAGCAATTTTTCACGGCTCGATAAGCAGTCTACCCTACTATACAAGCCCTCTATCCTCGAAACCAGGTATTTGCACTCGTCAAAGTCTGCTAGGATGCAGAGGTACGATCCGCCGCTCATGTTAAAGTATACCCCGCAAGAGTCGAGGACCTCTAGGACATCTCTGGACGAGACCGGGCAATGTTTTTCAACAGACTTGTTTAGTGCTATCAAGCAAACGTCCATGGCTCCGCGATCACTATAGCTTTTCGTATCCTTCGCTGGTTCCCGTTCCAGGGATTGATTTGTTATTTCGTCTTCTAAACGGTATTTTACAGGCTTGGATTCTTTTCTCGATGTTGCCTTCTCCTCTACTGTGCCTGTTATCTCTGAGGCTACTAGGTCTTCTGGTGGTTTCTCGCTCCGCTTATGGCGGATATTGTTGATTTTTAAACGTGATAGATCGTATTCTAGGCCTTCGTTGTCTACGTCGAAGACCTCGTAGTATATCTTGTATACCTCCATGTCTTCGGGAGGCACTTCGCAGTTATGGGCAATGATAGAGTAGTCTGGGCCCCTCCATACTATTATCTCCTTGGACCCCCTACTTGTATCTAGCATGAACCTGTAAGCATGAATTCCCCTACTATTCTTACCGTTAGACGCTAGTAGGCTTGCGATCTTCTTTATTGCATCGTTGATATTTCCATATACCTCTATTAATCCTCCTTTCTTGTATTTTTTAAATGTTATGTCGATTGGCATACGTCCTTCCTCGGTCGCTACCCACCCTTCTGTTGTGATATGCAATTAGACGAACATTTATAAGAACAACCATACGGTAACTTGTAAAAATATAGATATTGATGATGTATTAATATTCAATTATATTTATAATAATAAATACTATCCGAAGCCTTCATTAGAATGCGACTGGTAAGACTCTATGACGGTGGGGAACCTTTTGGAGAGAAGCGAACAAGGCAGTAAGCGTAGCTAGGGAGGCTCTAGGATTCCTAGAGGCCGGTCCCCCGCTGGAACGCTATACGCCCCATGGCTACGCCGTAGATATACCCGTGCTCTACGACGGCTTTGCAGTCGATAGAATGCATTTCAACCCCTGGACGCTTGAGCCGCTCCCTAAAGGGTGCCCAGAGCCCCCATCGCAAGGACCCTTCCGGGCTGAGCGGCCTTGGGGGGCAGAGGAGGTTAGGAGTGCGGCCGAGAAAGTCTTATCCGAGGCCAGGGTGTTGGACGCGGCCGAGTATGAGGCTCCTAGGAGGACTTGGAGAGTGCCGGTTGCCTGGCGTAGCCTCATTGTTATCCACTTGAGGATTGACGAGTCGGGGCGTGTTGTACCCGATGAACCGCTCACTATGGAGCTACGCCGCCGCCTCCCTTAGGAGGGCCCTGGAGGATAGGCTCCTCTTATCGCTAGCCTTGCTCCTACTCGTCCTCTTAGCTCTAACCAGGCGGGAGGCGAGGCTGCCGTGGCTAGTCCGGGAGGCTAGGCTCGGAGTTCTCCTATCGCTTGCCGGGCTTATGGCATCTAGTAATGCCCTGCTGGGCTCTGGTTATCCTGGCAGAGCTGTTTCTAGGATACTGGATACGGGGCTTCCTCCCTGGGCTGTGGTTGCTCTCCTCTCCGTGTTCGCCGGGCTTCTTGCTAGTGTTGCTACTAACGATGCCTCATTATTCGTGAGTATACCGACGGCAATACTCCTGTCTAAGGGTATTGGTGAGGTCGTTAACCCAGCGTTTACTGTGGCTATGGTGACTGCCGGCGCCAACATTGGGTCAGCCTTGACCCCTATTGGTAATCCCCAGAACATCCTGATAGCTAGGGAGTATCGAGTGGGATTCGCCTTGTTCTCCATTAAAATGATGCCTTTCGCCATAGGAGGCCTGGCTATAATTGCTGGGATAACTGCCCTGATAACTCGAGGAGGTGTTGGGGTTCGAAAAGGGCCTCCGTCTCCAGTCGCTAGCAATATGGGTCTCTTTGCTGGAATCCTCGGTGTTGCCTCAGTGGCTTGGGGGTTGGAGTCGGGTAGGCTGGTTTATGGCGGTCTCCT
>WAOR01000039.1 GCA_015521175.1 Thermodiscus sp. | reverse complement strand
GTTAAGAATGTCTCCAGGGCCCAGCCCAGGGTTGCGGCTTATCCTTTCACAACGACTACTATACATATCGGGCATGCCAAAGTCGGGGATAGGATAATCCAGGTCATAGATACGCCTGGCCTTCTTGACCGACCCGTGGAGGAGATGAATGACGTTGAAAGGAGGGCGGTCGCGGCTCTCCGAGAGTTGGACGGGCTCGTATTGTTTCTACTCGACGTTAGTAGCGATGCTTACATGGAGGTCGAGAGACAGTTTAAATTACTATTAAATATAATTAAATTAATTAAAAACAAGAATGTAATCGTGGGCTTCAACAAGATAGACAAGGCCGATCCCAGCGGGTACGAGCGAGCTAAGGCGCTAGTCACCAGGCTAGTAGAATCGGGGGCTGTCCGGGGGACCCTCACACTGTCGGCTATAAACAAGGAGCAGGCTACAAAGGCTATACGAGAAATAGCCGAGAGGTACCTCACCTAATACCCGGTTAAGCCAATACCCTTAATCCAGGCCGTGAAGGGCCTCTCACCTTCAACGCGTATCTCAACACCTCTAACAATAAGTCTCAAGAGGTCAAACACCGTCCTAGCATGGCTCGTCAGGAGGGACCCCCGGTATTCAGAGACCCCCTCCGCCAGAGCCATATAAACGGGTACCATGTCAGAAGCATACCTATCCACAGCGGCCCCCGTTGATACATCCTCAACCAGCCTGACAGCGGCTTCCCTGCCCACTGTCTCCGCAGGCTTCCCCCTGCGCCCCAGAGCGTCGGAGCCCATCACTGACGAGGAAAACACGGCCCAGAGAGTGATACCACTGCCGGGCCCTAAGTGGGGGTCCCTCGAGGGCTCATACCACTCTACCTCGTAGTTGAGGTCGACGCCCAGAGCCTCGCGTATAACCTCAGCAGCAGCTCTAGCCTGCCTCTCCGCAACATGCCTCGGCAGCTTCACCGCATGGCTACGAGCATACACAGCCTCTAGGCGCCCCCTCTCAACCAGTGAGACCGGATTGAGCCGCCGCGGCGGGCTCGGAATCGATACTCGTACAACGCCGCCTCCCCTCGGATAGTGCCCCCTCCTCTCAACGGTGATTTCAACACGGTACCCGAAGAGCAGGAGGAGGCGGGCCACCACCTCTCTCATATAGTCGATTGTAGGGGCCATTGGGACATCCGTCCCGCCGGTGATGACTAGCTGGACTGCAGAGTCGGCGTAGGCTAGGGCCGGTAGAAGGGCTTGAAGAACAAGCGATACGCTACCTGCGGTTCCTACGTCGAACCGGTAAGAGCCCCCTCTAACCTTTCCAGGATAGAACTCTAAGCTCATACTACCGACATGCGCGCCTCTTACTCGAGCACCGGTGATCTCGGCTAAGGCTCTAACAGCGGTAAGGTGCTGAGGCCGAAGACCGGGCTTCTTCCTCTTAGCCCTAATGTTAATTATCCTCACCGGGACGCCTGTGACGGCACTTATAGCCAGAGCGGTTCTCAGTATTTGACCTCCACCCTCACCCATCGACCCGTCTATTAGAACCGGTTCTCCGGACATGCCATCGACACCTAGTCTTTAACCGAGAGTTCCCGGAGTCTGTCTACAAAGCCGATGGCTTCTAAGTCCTCGATTATCTCCGGAGGCACGCAGTTAGTCCACTCTAGACCTTTGACAGCCCTCTCCCTAATCCTGGTTCCCTCGCACTCCTCCCTATTATACGGCGGCTGCTCTATCACAGCATAACCCGCGTCTCGGAATAGCATTTTGACGAGCGGGTTCCTAGTCACAACTCCCTGGAATGGGGGGAGCTGCATTTCGAGGTACCTCACCCATACTTTATTCATATTAATATCCATTATTGGCACAATCTTCACTCTTCTACAGTAATCCTCGCCAAGCCTTGACCGGAGTAGCTTATCGAGTAGCGAGAACCTCTCGCCCGCCGTTAGGGGGTTGCGGAGGGTGAAGGAGTCCTGTGCTGAGCCTATAATGACTATGATCTCTCTAGCCTGGCTTAGGGCGTATTTTACGAGGTGAACGTGGCCCTCGTGAGGGGGCTGGAATCTCCCCACTACTATCAGCCTGTCATACTTCAACGGCGTCCTCTACCTCCCACTCCGGAGCCCTACTATAAGGGCTCTAATAGCCGTTAAGATGTGGGGATGGGCTCCGAAGTGTATGAGCTGCTAGCCAGAGTGTTTGAGAAGGTAAAGGCTAGGGCCTCAGACCCGAAGATTAGGAGGCTTGCCGAGAAGTACGGCTACAGGGCCTACATGGTTGCAAGATACGTCGAGGTACTGGGTTGGAGCGGGGCGCAACTCCTGCTTGAGGCCAATGAGAAGCCTTTAACCCCTACTATAAGGTGTAACGACTACCTAATAGACTGCGGCGAGCTAAAGGAAAGGCTAGAGGAGAAGGGTTATGTTCTAGAAGGGCTCGAATTCCCCCCAGTGGGTTTCAGAGTACTGAGAAGGGGAATTGGCAGCCTGGGAGGGACCCATGAATACCTCCAGGGCTACTACTACATCCAGGATGCCGCTTCAATGAGCATAGCCTACGCTCTTACACCCGAGCCTAGCGAACTCATAGTTGACATGGCGGCGGCGCCGGGCGGTAAGTCCACCCAGATACTCCAACTAACACGTGATAAGGCTCTCCTCGTAGCTGTGGAGAAGAGTCCGAGAAGGATTCGGTCTCTACGCTCTCATCTCCAGAGGATGCGGTTTACCCGGTATATTGTTGTGCTAGGGGATAGCCTGAGGGTCCCTCTACCCACAGGAGTTGACCGCGTCCTCCTGGATGCCCCCAGCACTGGAGAGGGGATTATTAGAAGGGACCCATCTAGGAAGGCGTCCCGGAGTCTCAGCGATCTCTCATACATCCACGAGACCCAGTACAAGCTCCTCTCAAGGGCTATCAGCCTAGTCAAGGACGGAGGTGTCATAGTCTATAGTGCTTGCAGCCTAGCGCCGGAGGAGGGCGAGTTTGTAATACACAGGGTTCTCAGGGAGCACCCGGAGGTTACGGTTGAGGCCCACGGCCTTCCGGCTACTCCAGGGGTTACAAGTTATTTCGGAGTCGATCTCGATGATAGGGTTGCCTCGTGTGGAAGGTTTTGGCCTCACATTCATGATACCGAGGGGTTCTTCGTCTGCAGATTGCGGGTGAGGAGGGATTAGGGAACTACTATATTATGATAGCAAGTCAAGGGCCTGGAGGCCATTCCGAGAGTTCCTAGGCGAGATCGGTGTCGATGAACAGGATATAGGCAGTGTAATTGTCGCCCTCGGTGCCCGCGGAGTAGACTACGTCGAAGTCTATGCTCCGCCGTCGCAGGAGCTATTAAAGGTGGCCCTAAGGATCGGCTTGGATAACGTTTATAGTATGGGGCTCTACGTTGGAATGATGGCTCCCGGGAGGTGGTTCAAGCCCGGTCTCCCACTAGCTCACAAGCTTGCTCCCTTGTGCAGGTCTAAGGCGAAGTGTGTAAAGGTAGATGAAGCTGGCGAGCGCTTCTTCCTATACGGTAGGAGTGTTATGGGCGAGCGGGTGTCTGGGTGGAAGCCCGGCCTGGTACTGGTGTTGAATAGTAGGGGGGAGGCGCTTGGCTGGGGGAGGGGTACTATAACTAATATAGGGGGAGTGAAGCGAAGGCTCTTGGAGCCGGTCTGGGATTTGGGCTGGTATCTAAGGAGAGGTGGCTAGCATGGCCTTAAAAGAAGGCGACGTGGTAGAGGTCCACTACACCATTAAGGTGTTAGAGGACGGCGAGGAGAAGCTCTACGAGACAACCAAGGCGGAGGTCGCCAAACAGTTCAATGCCTTAGACCCAAACAAGAGATACGCCCCCATATTCGTGATTGTCGGGAAGACTAAGCTACTAGACCCTCTCGACAAGGTCCTACGCGAGATGAACCCGGGGGAGAAGAAGGAGCTAGTCCTAAAGCCGGAGGAGGCCTTCGGCCCCTGGAGGAAAGACCTCGTAGTAGCAGTCCCTGTCAAGGCCCTCAGGAGGGCAGGAATACGCCCCCGCGTGGGCGAAGAGATAGAAGCGCAGGGACAGAAGGGCCGGATCATAAAGGTCACTGAGAGGTTCGCCTACGTCGACTTCAACCACCCCCTAGCCGGGAAGACCCTCAAGGTGGAAATAGAGGTAGTCCGTAAACTAGAGACTGACGAGGAGAAAGTCAAGGCGATAGTCCTCCGCTACCTCCCCCTCAGAGAAGAAGCGGTTAATGTGAAAATAGAGGACGGCAAGGCCGTCGTAGAACTGCCCGGGAGCGTCATAGGCCTAAGGGACCTAGACAGCCTACTCCAATCCATACTAGTCAACGTTTACGACCTAACCAACCTCAAGGAACTAGTCATCCAGATTAGGATCCCCATGAAGCGAGAGGAAGAGAAGGAAGAAGCAGAGGAAGGCGAAAAGGAGGAGGCGAAAGAGGGGGAAAGCGAGGAGAATAAAGAGGAGGCTAGCGCCTCCCAATAACCTCGGTTTTCCTCGCAAGCTCCTCGGCAGCTTCCCTAGTGAGACCTCTCTCACCTAGAATGGTGTATCTCTCCGGCCTTATCCTAGCAGCCATTGTCAAGGCCTCAATGACCTCCTCCTCGCTGACACCGAGTTCATCGGCCGTTGTTGGAAGACCTACTCTCCGTAGGAGCCCGCGGATCTTCCTCCACTTGAGGCCGTGCAGGTAAGACATCATTATTGTGCCTAGCCCGACGGCCTCGCCGTGGAGAGGCTTCCTCTCCGCAACCATCATTAGGGCGTGGGCGAAGAGGTGCTCACTACCGCTAGCCGGCCTAGTGCTCCCAGCAATACCCATGGCCACCCCGCTACTGACCAAGGCTTCCAGTAGCACCCTAAGACCCTCCACTGTTCCAGCGGCTATCTCCCTGCTGTAGGCGGCGACATGCTTCGCGCTTAGGAGGGCTAGGCTTGCCGCGTACTCGCCATAGTATTCCCCGCGGAGCTTGTGCGCCAGCTTCCAGTCTCGGACCGAGGTTAGCTTCCCTATGAGGTCGCCGAACCCCGCCATGTTGTAGCGGCGCGGAGCCGACGCTACAATACTCACGTCGATCAGTATGAGGTCTGGGGACTTAGCGGGGACTGACATGGGCTTATTGAACCCCCTGAGGCTGGCGAAGGGGCTTGTTATCCCGTCGTGGCTTGCAACTGTGGGGAGGCTCACGAAGCCCACGCCGCTGTTCCTGGAAGCGTATTTGGCCAAATCGATAGAGCGTCCCCCGCCGAATCCTACAATGACCTCGGCCCCGGTTTCCCTAGCAGTTACAGCTACCTTCTCGGCCTCGTCCACGCTGGCCTCTCTCACAATAATGTAGTCTACTTCAATACCGGCGGCCTCGAGGGACCCCTTCAGCCTGGAGAAGTACATGTCGTAGATCCTAGGGCCTAGGACTACTAGCGCCCGGCTCTCCCTAGGGTAGACCTCCCTGAAGAATTTTCCCGCTTCCTCAATGACGCCGTAGCCTACTACTACCTTCTTCGGTATGTCGATGATATGGGTACCCCTCTTCAACTAGGCGGCTGCACCCTCAAGCATAGACTCCTCATCCAGGACATATAGCTATAAGCCCGGCATCCTCCACGTGCATCGCGGAGGGGTATAGATTGCTCTCGCCGTGGAGGCTTGATAGGCCCAGGATTGACGAGGCGCCAAAGGCGATACACGGTACTACAACAGTAGGACTAATAGCTAGCGACTATGTCATCCTCGCCGCTGATAAGAGGGCGACCGCAGGGACCCTCATTGCTAGTAGGAGGGTGAAGAAGATCGTTAAGATTACTGATAGGGCGGCGATGACTGTCTCCGGACTGGTCGCAGACGCACAGGCCCTAGCAGACATACTGAGAGAGGAGGCCCGCTTCTACGAGTTAACCAATGGAGTGAAACTCAGCATAAAGGGGCTGGCGACACTCCTCTCAAACATACTGTTCTCGAGCAAGTGGTTCCCATACCTCGTTCAACTCATAGTGGGAGGGTACGATGTAAAGCCCAGGCTCTACACGCTAGACCCCTATGGTAGCATCACGGAGGACCAGTACACCGCTACGGGCTCCGGCAGCCCAGTAGCCTACGGAGTCCTCGAGGACTACTACCGCGAGGACCTAACAGTTGACGAGGCCATCGAGGTTGCCAAGAGAGCCCTGAAATCCGCCATACTAAGGGACTCGGCCACCGGCGATGGTATTGACGTCGTGATTATCGGGAAGGATAAGTACGAGGAAAGATTTATACCCTTCAAGGCCTAGCCTCCTTCTCCAAGGGCAACGGATCCTAGCCTGGCCCCGGAGGCCGGGCTGAAAACTCCTCTCGCAAGCGCTGAGAGGTGTGTACTACCAATGGTTGCAAACACCTCGAAGAACAAGCTATCCGGCGAGGAATTAAGGAAGCAGATCATACTCGGGGTATACAACGCCCTGAGGAACGCGGAGATAACCCGTATAGAATTCGAGGGCCCCGAGATAGCGGTTTACGTAAAGAAGCCAGAGTACATTCTTGATAACGAGAACGTCGTGGGCGACCTAGCCAGGAAGCTTAGGAAGAGGATAGTACTCCGCACGGATCCAAGCTATAGGAAGTCCTTCGAGGCGACCAAGAAGTACCTCCTGGAAACCCTGCCCAAAGAAGCCGGAGTGGGCCCTGGAGATATAGAGTTCGACGAGAGACTAGGCGAGGTCATAATACTAGCAGAGAATCCCAACGCTATACCCTACAAGTCGGCATCATTCCGTAACAGGATACTAGCCGATACCGGGTGGAGGCCCGTAGTCCTAAGGAAGCCGATGCTCGTTAGTAAAACCTTCCGGTCTATACTCCGCAAATCAATACTAGACTCGAAGGAGAGGCAGAGGGCTCTCCGAGACGCTGGAGAGAGGATATTCAGGGACACTCTCATAGGCACTAGGAGAGTAAGAGTCATAGGGCTCGGGAGCTTCGGCGAGGTGGGTAGGAGCGCTATCCTCGTTGACACCGGGGAGTCCCGGATACTGCTGGACGCTGGCGCCGCGCCGACGGGTTACGGTCCGGATGCCTTCCCCTTCTTTGAAGCCCCGGAATTCCGCATCGAGGACATAGACGCAGTCATCATTAGCCACGCCCACCTAGACCACGTGGGAATGCTCCCTCTACTATTCAAGTACGGCTACAGGGGCCCTGTCTACATGACTGCTCCAACCAGGGACATCGCCGTCCTAGTCCTAACCGACTACATGCAACTGGTACAGAAGGAGGGGAAGCAGCCCCCCTTCACCCAGAGAGAGATAAACCTAATGCTCTCCAGGACAATAGTCATGCCCTACAATGTCGTAACAGACGTGGCGCCCGACACCAAGCTGACCTTCGCAAACGCCGGCCACATACTCGGGAGCGCACTAGTACACCTCCACATAGGCCAAGGCCTCTACAACATACTCTACACGGGGGACATCAAGTACTACAGGATTAAGGGCGACACGAGCACCAGGCTCTTACCGCCTGCTAGCTACCAGTTCCATAGGATCGAGACCCTAATAATGGAGTCCACCTATGGAGCCACGGAGACCCAGCCGAGGCACATGGCCGAGGCCCAGCTCATAGAACTAATAAATGAGGCCTACAAGAAAGGCGGCAAGATACTAATACCAGTAATGGCTGTAGGCCGTGGACAAGACATACTCGTCGTACTCAGCAGGGCTAAGAAGGAGGGCAAGATCCCCGACATACCAGTCTACGTGGACGGCATGGTATACGAGGTAACAGCAATATATACGGCGTACATAGACTACCTAGCCAAGCCTATCCGGGAAGCAATACTCCAGGGCGAGAACCCCTTCCACCCCGGCAACGTCGTATACGTTGACAGCCAGGCTAGGAGGGACGAAGCCATATACTCCAGCGGACCCGCAATAATCCTAGCCACGAGTGGCATGATGCAAGGCGGCCCCATACTGGAATATTTCAAGCATCTAGCCGAGGACCCCAAGAACATCCTAGCCTTCGTGAGCTACCAAGCGCCCGGGACCCTTGGAAGGAGGCTCTTAGAGGGTGAGAGAGAGATAACCTTCCAGGAGAATGGGAGGCTGAGAACGATTAGGGTGAACCTGAAGATTGAGCGCGTCGAAGGCTTCACAGGACACGCCACTCAAAGCGAGCTACAATTATTCCTAAGGCACCTAACCCCGAAGCCTAGGAATATAATACTAAATCACGGAGAACCCGTGGCTCTCTCCACGCTAGGCCGCATTATTAAGAGCAAGTGGCAGAGGCTAGGGTTCCAGAGCCCGCCCGAGATATTGATACCGGAGAACCTGGAAGCGATAACCCTCTACCCGAGGCATAGTAGGGTCCACACGAGCCTCCTATACCATAACCCGGGAGGATCGGGTTAGAGGGCCTCCGCCATCTTCCAATACCTGTCCCCGGGCCTGTGCAGGATCTTAACAGCCTTACCCCTCCTCTCTCCAGCAAGCTTCTCTCGAATCTCTTCCGAGGACAATAGGGCCTCACCCACGGCGACAGGCACCCTAGCCTCCTCATCCATGACAACTACTAGGTCGCCGGCCTCGAATTCGCCCTCCATCCCCCTTATCCCTGGGACCATTAGGTCCGCTCCACGGCCTACAGCTGCGGTAGCCCCTCTATCCACGATTACGAGAGGGAGCGTTATGCCTGCTCGGTGACTTAAGAGGCACTTGAGGTGAGGTATAACGCGGTCGTCTACTATTATTATGCAAGGTGTACCATCCACTATGTACATAACTGTCCCATCCCTGAACTCGACGTGCTCCACTGTCTCCGGAGTCAAACCCTGGAAAAGGGACGACAGAGCCTTCGCCACTATCTTCTTCTCCTTCTTCGAAGCGGGATACCGCTTACTGGGCCTTAGATCCCCCTTAACCATGCATTTCCCCATAATGCCAGCCGAGGAGTGTAATGCTTTATAATACGTTATCAGTGCTGGAATCGACTGGCGATACGAGAGGCTATGAGGATAGGCCACGGGGTTCGGCGAGGGAGCGGGAGTGAGCGAGACGCTGAGGGTGCTTGAAGACTTCCTAGAGGGCAACGTGCTCGTCCAGTTAAAGGGAGGCCGTATGCTAAAGGGAATCCTAGAAGCCTACGATAACCACTTGAACGTGCTCCTAAGGCAGGCCCAGGAAATCGAGGGCAACAGGGTCAGGGAGCTAGGCACGGTACTGGTTAGAGGAGATAACGTTATAGTAATAAGCCCGGCGAAGTAGGGTGACCCGGGGGTGAAACGGTAATGGGTAAAGGAACTGCCTCATTCGGGAAACACGGGAGGAGCAAGACTCACATAGTCTGCCGCCGCTGCGGTAGGAGGAGTTTCAACGTTGCAAAGGGCTACTGCGCCCACTGCGGCTTCGGCAAGAGCAGGAGGATACGAAGGTACAGCTGGCAGACTAAGAAGGTCAACAGGGTTAGGGTAGTCTAGCATCCATCCCCAAGAAGGGCTATCATAAAATTCCTCTCCAGGCCCCACTAATGAACGGGTCCTAGTCTTGGAGCCCTGGAAGGATAATAGGAGGAAGCTCCTAGCTCTCCTAGAAGAGAAAGGTATTGAAGCCCTAATCCTCGCAAACCCCTCCAATATAACCTACGCCACTGGCTTGAGGGACCCCTCCGGGGCCCTAGTCCTATCCAGCAAGTGCGGAGACCAACTCCTAGTACCTCTCCTCGACTACCATAGAGCCGAGAAAGCTTCAGACATAGAGGTCTACGCGTTCTACAGGGGCTCCGAAGAGGGGATAAAGGCCGACCTACCCAAGAGCAGAGTAATACTCGGAGGCCTGGTAGACGCCATAGCCAAAGTACTCTCAGACTGTAAGGGAAAGATAGGGGCAGACCTCTCGGCAACGGGATACCAGCTAGCCAAGAGCTTAGGCGAGAAACTCTCCCCGGTCGACCTGGCCCATGACATCTCGAGGATACGCTCCATCAAAAGCGAGGCCGAGGTAAAGCTAGTAGTGGAAGCAGTGGGGATAGCGGAGAAAGCTTTCTCACGAGCACTCCAAATGCTTGAAGAGGGTGTCAGTGAGGCACAGATTGCGGGCCTAATGGAGGCCGAGATGAGGAGGGAAGGCGCCTGGGGGCCAGCGTTTCAGACAATAGTAGCATTCTACTCGAACACCGCTTACCCCCACCACTCCCCCGGCTGGGACAAGCTATCAGTTCCAGGACCAGTCCTAATAGACTGGGGCGCAGTATACAACGGGTACAGGAGCGACACCACCAGGACAATGTGGTGGGGCGGGAAGGCTAGCGGCCAGTTCATGAAGCATCTGGAAGCGGTAGTGGAAGCGGCAAACACTGCCCTAGACCTCGTAGCGCCCGGCGTTCAAGCCTGGGAGGTCGACTCAGCGGCGAGGCGAGTACTAGCCAGGGAAGGACTAGACAAGTACTTCATACACGGTCTAGGCCACGGAGTCGGGGTAGACATACACGAGGAGCCCTACATACGCCCAGCATCTAAAACTGTCCTAGAACCAGGCATGATTATCACAATAGAGCCTGGAATATACCTACCAGGCCTCTACGGGATAAGAGTAGAGAACACGGTACTCATAACCAAGACGGGATACAAGGTGCTAAACACACTACCAAGCCAAATACCCCTGTAGCGGTCGCCGCCTACAAAGACCCGTTCATCCCCATCCTGAGACGGTCGGACGCAGAGCGCTCGTCATCAGCGGCTCATCCCCCGAGAACGAGAAGACTAAATCCTATCTGAATAACCTTATGCTATTGAAATCTAAGAATATTTTATAAAAATTAACTTTGCGATGCTAGACGCGTAAACTCCGGAATGAGACTTGCAACTTCATAGAGAAGTATGACCTCTTAACCAAGAAGACGATACTGCGCCTTAGCCTTAGGAAGATCCTAGAATGCTTCAAGGAAGACGGGGTAATAG
>WAOR01000038.1 GCA_015521175.1 Thermodiscus sp. | reverse complement strand
CCCGTGGCCTAGTAACAGCCAGCCTCCTATCCCTACTGCCCCCCGGAGCCATCTATGTAAACGTGGGCAGGGGTGGGACTGAGAAGCCGGGAGCAGTTGCAAGGGTCGCCAAGAGGAGGAAGGATCTAGGCTTCTTCCTCGACGTCCACCCGAGGGAACCCTTGACGATAAGGGACGAGAGACTCCTAATCGCTGACGGTGCACGAGTGATTCTAAGCCCCCACCGGGCAGGCTACTCAAAAGAATCCCTCTACGGTACAAGCCTCCTAGCAATCCTCCAGGCCAAGGACTTCTTCGAGAAGAATTGCGTATGGAACCCCGTGAACAGGGCTTGCAGGCAATGTGTGCAGGGGCCTCCATCCCTGGGAGAAGTTGTGAAAGTGCTGAAAGAGCTCGGACTCCTCTAGACAATAACACCCATATAATACAATAACAGTAACAAAAATACTATATAGATAACGATATTAACCCTCAACCGCAGTAAGCACAGCGGAGGAAAACCATGCCTCCTAGACCAATGACAAGAGACGCCCTAATGTCAGCCTTCGCCGGCGAATCAATGGCCCACCTTAGATACCAAGTATTCGCAGAGATAGCAGAGAAAGAGGGATTCCCCAACGTAGCCCGCCTATTCAGAGCAATAGCATACGCTGAATACATACATGCGAGGAACCACTACAAGAGGCTCAGGGACCTCAAGGAGGACGCCAAGGTAGTAGCGGGAGCGCCATTCGGGCCAGGAAACACTAGCAAAAACCTGGAGCTAGCCATAATGGGGGAGGAATTCGAAGTCGAAGAAATGTACCCAATATACATAGAGATCGCGAAAGCACAGGGAGACAAGGCCGCCGAGATAAGCTTCCGCTACGCACTAGAAGCAGAGAAAATACACCTCAAACTATTCAAGGAAGCAAAGGAGTACGTCGACCGAGGAGAAGACTGGCCACTAGACGGCTACATCTGGATATGCCCAATATGCGGTCACACATACGTAGGAAAAGAGCCGCCGCCCAAGTGCCCCATATGCGGAGCGCTAGGAAAAGACTACGTAAAATTCTAAAAACTAGTCTTCAACTATAGCTTTTATTCCAACACTCCTTTGCCAAGACCAGGACAAGTAGCCAGCCCACACTCCCAAGAGGCCATTATCGACGATGAACGGTTCAACCGACCACATGAAAAACTGTTATAAATTTTTATGTAGACTTCTAAGCTAGCTAGCACAAGTAAGGCTATCAATATCTTCTTAACCATCGAAGGCTGGACCCTGTGCATAAGCCTTGCCCCTGTAACTCCTCCCAGTGCGCCTGCTAGGGCTACGAGTAGCATTAGTGTTCCTAGGCTTCTAAGCTCACTTCCCTTCGCAAGTTCCACTGAATAGCAGGTGAGTGCGGTACCTGAGACTAGTAAGGCTGTCACTGCAGTATTTGCGGCGACCCCTTTTTAGGTTATGGTAGAACATATAACACGGAGTGAGCGATTATCGCTATTGACGCTGAAGGTGCAGAAATGCGCTCAGCATAGAATAAAGCATGGAGTAATTTAATATTTATTATCTAAATAATTTATATATTAAATTAATATTTTAGCTAGGTTCTAGTTAGGGATCGCGGGTATCGTTTACTTGTTTATTATAGATGGATAGAGGAATCGATTCTCGTTTAGTATTTTTACTTTTACGTTATCATGTTTGTTATGGTGATGGATACGAGATCGGATCCTCTGATTGGGCTTTTTCAAAGGAGAATGGACGTGTTAGATCTTTTGGGTAGAGTCTGGGAGCTTCTTTATATAGAGGGTTATTCTCCGGATATTGGCAAAAGGCGTGAAAATTTTATAAAATTATTATTAAAATATGAGTTTGGTTTAGAAGTGATAAGTGCTCCCGACACAGAAAGTTACTGGGACTTCAAGGTAAGAATTAAGGGCCGATGGTATACGTATAGTTTAAAGACTACTGAGAGACCGGTAATTGTTAAAGTTGCTTGGGACGGCTTTCCCTCCTATGAGAGGGCGAGATCATTTGAATTTAGTTATCCAATATTATATATAACTGCTAATAGGAAAACTAAAAGAATAGATCTGTATGTATTTACTCAGTCAATTATTGATAAAGTGAGAAGCAGTTTAGGACGAGACTTTTGGTGGATTCCACGTAAGGGCACTAATCCCAGGGGTTTTGGTATTTCTACTAGAGCAATACGGATATTAATGGAAAAAGCTGATAAAATTGGAAATCATGTAGGTAAAAACTATGAGCCTATCGAAAACATCGAGCTTGCAGTAGAAGAATACTGGAGGGGCTGGTATCGGCTTCTTAAGAGCCTAGCTGGATATAATGATCGCCTTAATCCATAAACTGGGTTAATGGTATACGCTTTCGAGCTTCCTTTATCCTCTCCTCCGCAAGCTTAACATATTCCTCATTAATATCTATACATAGATAGTGTCTACCAGATTTAATTGCTACCACGCAAGTAGTCCCTGAGCCGGCGAAGGGGTCGAGTACCACATCCTCGGTGAATGTATAGAGTTGAATGCACCGGTATGGTAGTTCTTCCGGGAATGGGGCGGGGTGGCCTACTCTCTTGGCGCTTTCTGGAGGGAATCTCCAAATGCTCCTAGTGTATTCTAGGAATTCCTCACGGGTTATCGTGTCTTTCTTACCTGGAGGCTTTCTCCTTTTGAAGTCGCCCTTGCTTAATACTATGATGTATTCGTGCTGGTCCCTTAGTATGGGGTTGACGGCGCTCATCCATGTGCCCCAGGCTGTGCTTGACCCGGAGACAGCGTCGCCCTTGTCCCATATTATCTCGCCCCTGAGTAGGAAGCCTATTTTCTCGAAGCGTTCTATGAGGTATGCGTGTAGGGGGATGTAGGGTTTCCTTCCAAGGTTAGCAACATTGAAGCAGGCACGCCCGCCCCAGACTAGTACCCGGTATACCTCTCTCATAACCTCCTCTATGAAGTCAAGGTACTCCCCAAGTGTTAAGTCTTCGTCATACTCCTTTCCAACATTGTAGGGCGGAGAGGTGACCATGAGATGCACCGAATTATCCGGAAGCCGTTTCAGGACGTCCCGAGCGTCACCTAAAACGACCCTATCAAGGTACTCACTGGGAAGAGGATTCTCCCTCAGATCCTCCGGCCTAGGCTGAGGAAGGGGTAGATCCTTGTAGAGTTTCCTGGAGTAGAATGGCGTAGAGTCGTGTGATACTCTTCCGGCAACTCCGAACGTGCTGGTCCTCGTTCTCGTCGGCCTTGCCACTCTCTTGCTAGTTAACTTTCTTCACCCCCTCTACTGCCCTAAAATTCTAGCTCTTACCTGCCCAGGAACCACTATAACGGCACTCCTATGCTCTCCAATGTTAATCTACAAAGGAGAGTTTAATAAAGGGGAGGAATCACTAGCCTACACCGCCGCAATAATATACTATTTACATATTACATAGGGAAAACACTTGGCCGCTCCCATACTGAATCGGCTAGTGGTGCGGCCGCCGGGATTTGAACCCGGGATCGCCGGCTTGGAAGGCCGGCGTCCTAGTCCAGGCTAGACGACGGCCGCTCCGGGTAGGGTGTTTATTGGGTTTGCGGGTTTATAGGCGTAATGGGGGTTAGTACCGTATTGGGTAAGGGCTGGGCGGCCGGTCTACTCCTCATAATGGTATTGCTATCCGGCTGGGGTATTGTTGCATGGTCCCAGGTCTCATCTAAGGCGATCTACATTATAGGCGCCGATGAGCCGGACACCTCTCTCTCCCTCGAGCTGGTAGCTGGATATACCGAGAAGATTGTAGTCAGGGATTCCAGGCTAGCAGGCCTCTATATTGAAGCGCTTGGC
>WAOR01000037.1 GCA_015521175.1 Thermodiscus sp. | reverse complement strand
TGTTGTACTGCGTCGTAGAAGGGCATGCCTGCTAGTAAGAAGAGAACCGTCCCTATCAGTGTTAGGATAACGTAAATGATGCCCATCTTAACTGCGCTCCTCCTGAGGCTCGCCTCCAGTCTCTCGAACTTCCCCTCAGCCAGGTAGAGGCGGGCGACGCTAACGCCCGGGGGAGCCAGTAGAGCGATAGTGAAGATTACTATTCCCAGACCGCCCTCCCACTGCATGAGGCTTCTCCAGACCTTGAGCGTATCCGGTATGGCGGAGACTGTTGGAACGTATACATTGTGCCAAGAGCTGAGTTGCCCCGTGAGTATTGTTAGCCCGGTGGTAGTCCACCCGCTAACGCTCTCGAAGGTAGCGTCTATGAAGGGTATTCCTAGTGCGACGGCGAATGGTATCGCGTCCATCACCGGTATTAGGAGCCAGAGTAGTACTGTTACGGCTACTGCCTCCCTCATCCGGAGGCTCGAGACCTCGACCCTAGTCATAGCGTAGCCTGCAATTATGTAGGCGAGGCCGAACGCGAGCATTGTGAAGGCTGGAAAGTACTCCCTCCCCACTCCCCGGGCCAGGTATAGGTATGCTCCATAGGCGCCGGCGCCGAGCAGGCTGAAGCTACTCGCTATTATGGCGAGGCCAGAGTAGTACAGCAGTTTTCTCAGCAATACTCAGCATACCCCCGCCTTTAACGCTTCGCCTTTGCCCGGAGGGGCCGGCGTCGTCTTCGCAGGGCCTCCTCACTTTGCTTTAAGGATTCAGGGTCGGAGGTTTAACTCACCCGCCGGCCCCAACACTTACTACCCATTACTAGTAGAAGCGTTTATTGTATTACCCGCCGTGTCTTCAAGGTACGACTTCAACACTCGCCGGAGCCTTTCCAGGGCTAGTGGGTGGCGGACCACGCTACTCCCCACTCTCTCCTTCCCCAGCTCCCTCTTAATTGCCTCATACGTCTCCCTGTCCAGCACTTCGACGAGCTTGTCCTCCATGCCCAGCTCTTGGAAGGCCTGCCTTATTGCTTCGAGCGTCTCTGATTCGAGGTGGAAGTAGGCGAAGAACAGCTTATACCTGCCTCCGTGGGCTCGTAGGTAGCGTTTAACCCTCTCCTTGGTCACCTGGATGTAATCCCTCTTAACCTCCTCGGTCTCCATCCACTCTGGCCAGTCGTAGTGGGTGAAGGGGTACCTGTCATGGAACTCCCATGGGATGACGCCGGGAGTGCTGACTACTATTAGGTGGAGCTTGGGGAACCACTTGTAACCGCTTATAGCCGAGAGGATGGCCCTGTGGGTCTTACTCTTCTTGTAGGGCTTCCTGTAACTGCAGGGTAGTAGGAGGGCGTACTCCTTGCCCCTCGGGGGCTCGTAGAACCTTTCGAAGTAGTCCTGCCACACCTCGAAGTGCGGGTGCAGGAGTATCTCCCTGCCTACACCCCTTATCCTGGTCCACAGCCTCCTAGGGATCTTCGGGACGAAGGCGAAGTTGCTATGGTCCAGCTCGACGGGGATCCCCTCGTACTCGTAGAGGTCCTCCTCTACCCTCCTAGCTCCCAGCCTTGACAGGACCCTCCCAACTAGGCCGTAGAACTGCCTCTTATCGAGGGGCCTCCACCTGCCCTCTATCCAGTCGATGGCTAGCCTAGTATTCTGGTGCGGGTAAGCGTTTATGACAACTATCGAGTCACTGTACTCTCCTGCCAGTGCTATTGTCCTCTCCAGGACTTCTTCCTGTACCTCTATGTTACGATAGACCACGGGGTGAGCATTAACTATAATGTAGCTACGTAGGCCGAAGCCCATCTCCCGCAGAAGCTCCGCCGCCCTGATATAGTCGGCCACACCAGTATTCTTCTTGTAGTACCTCTTGAGGATTATGTCGTCCGCGGCCTCCAAGCCGATAGCAATGGTAACCTTGATTCCCTCTACCCGTACGGCCTCTAGGTTCTCCCTTGTAACATCATCGCTCTTCCCCTCTATCACGATCTCCCTGACACCAGCCTTCTTGGCCTCCTCGACCAGCCACCTGGTGAAGTCGAGGGGGAACTGCCTGGGATCAATCATGCTCCCCGAGGAGAACAGCTTGATTACCCTCGCCCCCCTGTGCCTCTCCAGAAACCTAGTATATTTTGCCTTCAACTGCTCGAGGGTTGTATTAGCCCTCTTCTTCCCCCAGCCGCAGAAGTAGCAGGCCCCCCAGCTACACCTGCCATACTCCAGCACTGTGAATGGGGCTTTCTTGTAGGCCCTAAGCATTGCTACTTCCATTCCCACATCCTCTCCCATCGATGACTAGTAATCAGCGGTTAAAATCGAGTGTTTACAAGCTGTGGGCGTAATGGTATGGAATAGCTTAAATTCATATTTAGGCGTGGTAATACTACTGGTGCCTTTACGGTGGATGACCCTATCGTCGATAAAGCCGTGATAATAGCCGGGACAAGCGGTACGGGATTACGCTCCCTCTACAAGTGCCTGGAGAAGGGAAAGCTACGCCTACCCGAGAGCACCTGCGTGTTCCACTTCGAAGACATCCTCCTGGAGGAGCCTAGCAACATGTCCTGCAGTGATATAGAGCAGATAACAGCGCTAATGCTAACATCTAAGCCGAGCGCTATGAGGGTTTTCCGCAAGGCTATAGAGAAGATAAGGGCTAGGGCTGAGAAGAATGGGTGCCGGAGGCTTATAGTTATAGCTCATCTAACCTACCTGAGCCATAGGTCTATAATCACTAACCCGGTTCTGGGAGACCTGTTAAACCTTGGCAGGGAGGCTAGTATCATCTACATGACGGAGGATTTCTATGACGCCCTCTATGATATGGCTTTATCCGCTAGGGACAGGTTATATCCGGGTAGGAAGGGGTGCTCCTCGATACCAAGCATACCCTACAGTATCGAGCCAGTACTCTACCTCACATGGCGGGCCGCTGACATCAACGTGTTGAACATTGCTGAGAGTATTAAGCCTGGTACAACGATCTACCTATTCGGCGTCAAACATCCCTACCAGGCCTTCCAACAACTGCTAACCAGAGTACTGATGACGAAGAAGGAGGAGCTTTCAGGGGAGGCGCCGCCTACCGCCTACGTCTCACACCCCATCACCCAGGTGAGGGAAGTATTCGTAGCGCTCCGTCACACCCCACTGAGGGATATCCCACTAGCCTACATGATAGAGGCCTTCAAGGATGCCGTGAGGCGTAGGAGGCCCGGCCTAGTGCTATTCGAGCCAACGACGATAGACGAGACTCACAAGGACTGGCTCTCCAGGATAATGGCGAAGATCCCCCAGGCATCCACGATATCCCTATGCGAGAAGCTCTGTAAGACCCAGCCCCAGCAGAGGGAGTTACAGGATAGACCAGTGACCCACTCCATAGTGGTAGACTCCTATAACAGGTGGCTGGTAGCTAGGGACAACCTGCGAGAATACTGTGAGGGGCAGAGAGCCTACGACTACCTGGTTGGTGGGGAGGTCAGCCTCCTAGACGATATATTCTCTATACTCTATGGGAAAGACCTCTACGAGCACATAGTACGAGACGTAGCCTACAACAACTTCGCAGCGGGCGAGCCGGAGGATAAGCTGAAGGGGATAATATCGACCCAGATAAACGACATGGTACTAGCCCAGATAGAGGAGAGAGACTACGCCTACGTCTCCCAGTCAGACTTCATAATAGCGGTGACAATCGCAATAATAGTACCAGAAGGGGTGGAAGGCCTAGAACCAGGAGTATACATACCCTACAGCACCGGCATGGACGCCGAGATCCAGAGGGCTAGAGCCCTAACGAAGCCAACAATCTACTACATACTCCCGCTATGCCTGGAGGCACTCGAGAAGAAGGCTAGGGACGACGACGCGAGGAAGGCACTTTACAAGGCCGTAAGGCGTGGATTCCGGAGGTGTAACACTGTAAGCCTTGGATGCGATGACGAGACCGCTGTAAAGGCTGTAAGGGACTGCGCTGTGAAGGTCCAGGAGGGAGGGCTCTTCTCGACGATAGGTGGGGGAGTAAGAGTCTGCACGGTCCCCGTCATCGTGAGGGGAGGCGAATCCTACAAGGAGTTGGTAAAAAGGTATGCTGAGAGCCTCTGCTAAACCCTCCTCTTACGGGAAACCCTCGCCACAAGGTACGGGTACTCGTCCTCCCGGTATAGGACATCGTTTAGCTTGAAGACGAGTATCCCCCTGCCACGCCGTTTAACCATCTCCACGGGCACGCCATCCTTCATGAGGGCCTTGGCGAGTATCTCCGCTGATAACTCCTTATCGTCAGAATACTCAACCACAACCTTCTCCTCTCTATCCTCGCCCAATACTGCTCGCACCCCAACGGTATGCTTTAACCTGGTAGACGCATTGGGGCAATCCACCTAGTGCTATACGAGTAATACCAGATTAACCCGTATGCCCAGAAGCGCGGCGAGGCCAGAAAGCTACTAGGACAAGCCCAGCAAGGGAAAGCGACACGAGCGCCAGCCTAACAGCCCGGTTCCAGTTAGCCCATATAAGGGGCCAGCCTAGGAGGGGGACCCTCAACACGACCCTACCGAGGATGTCCCGGTAGGGCACTATGTATGGGTCCGGCTCCACGTTAGCGTCACCCTTAGTCCTAACCCCGTCGTCGAAAATCTGGTAAACCCTGTGGGTTACGATCATCCTCCCCTTCCGGTAAGTGACAACATCACCCACGGAAACACTATCCACGTGGCGAATGAACACTAGGTCTCCACGATTGATGCTGGGCTCCATGCTGCCAGTCACTATGGCGTAAGGCCTCCAAAACACGAAGCCGTACATGTACAAGAGTGCCCCAGCGATTACAAGAGCGGCGGTAACCGAGGCTCCAATTATCCCCCGCCTAGTTCTTGGCATCACGCTCCGGGTCCAGGAGCCGCCCAGTTTAGCGGGGGACCCGTCCTCCAAGAGGAAAAGGGCTCCGGCTCCAGCCATGCTGCCAGCCCCTATGACTGCGCCTGCGAGTAGGAGGGACCCTCCAATGCCTAAGGGCCCGCTAGTTATGAGGGCGAACATTAGAGAATAGTATAGGGCTCCTGCAGGCCTCCCCCACTTATCCGCTATTACCGCCGAGGAGACACCCGTGAGGTATGAGGCTAGGGCAACACCTACAAGCCCCTGGAACCCCCAGCTCCCACCGGCAAGTCTTGCAACTGGGACCACTAGGCTCGCGATGCCTGCGAGGCTGTAGGAGATAGACCGGTCCCTATGGGCGCTCGCAAGCACTGCTACAGGTACTCCGATAGTGAGCCCGTAGAGGAGGCTTGCCGTGAGGGGGAGTATGCTCGAGTAGCCTACGGGGAGTCCGCGGCCAAGGGTACCCGTTGCGGCTGACAGGAGGACTACTGTGAGGTAGCCGAAGACGGCTCCGAGCCCCCCGTAGGCTAGGGACCTGGAGCGCCTAGCCCCCCGGACAAGTGCTGGGGCCAGTGCTGTGCCAAGCACTAGAATCTCTATGGTGTAGTAGGATTCTACGCTTTCACCCTGCCCAGATAGTATGCGGGGTAGGGCTAGCGCGATTAAGAGTAATACCGCGGAGTAAGTCAATCTAGTCTTAAAACTGTGAAAAAGAAGGTTTTTAATAGGGTGTTTCTCCAATACTCCTCACTTCACGCTATGGATTATGGGAGGGCCTGTGTGGCAATGTAGTGTATTTGGAATGCCGGTGTGCAGGAGGCGCCCATTAGCTCCTCGTGCTGTTGTAGCTGGCTGGAAAGCCCTATCCATATTATGATCACGCTCTTCTCTCCAGGCATTATTATCGAGTCCGCGTCGTGCTCCATGATTGTTGTAGGAGTGTTGTTCAGCCTGAGTATCTGGCCGCTTGCCGCGATGTCCTCCAGCGATACCTGCGTGCTAGGTGTTCCGTGGTTACTACCCCACCATGTTAGGTTGTGGGTGTAGGGGTCTGTCCACCCCGCTGATACGTCTGCTATGCTGTAGTTGTTGTAGTTGTATATCCCGTTGTAGTATGGGGCGTCGAATCCAGGGTTGAGTAGTATGTAGTCCATTAGCTCTGTGGCCGAGGCGTTCCCTGGCGCGGTGCAGTCAGCTACACTAGTGTCTACCCAGAATGTGACGTGTACCGGTATTGTGCCCTCGTTCCTCACTATCAGCATGAGGGTCCCGTAGCCTTGTGGATACGCGTTCTCCAGGTCTACTGCTACTAAGCCGGTTGCTCCCGGACCGTCTCCGGGACTGTCTATGTCTACGTCAAACTCCATCACGGTGTTAGTATTCCAGGATAGCGCTGTAGGCGTGATGTCCCACTCCAGGCTACCCATGGCCATGGAGCCGGTGACCCGGGCCTCATCAGTCCAGTGGGAGGCGGCGAGGCCTCCGGTTAGGCCCGCTAATGCTACGAGGAGTAATCCTATTATTGAGATTTTGCGTAGGGAAAAAGAGTTGTTCATCCAGTGCACTCTCCGCTCAGCATCCTCCTGGGAGTCCCCTAGCTACCCCGCCTATTACGGGACCGCCTGGATCCAGGCGAGCGTGTAGGCGAAGGATAGAGACTGGCCCATTAGGCTCTCCGGAGGGTTAACCGGCTCGGCTGTTAGGCCTGCGCATAGCTTGAAGTACTCTGCTTCCCCGGGTGTTAGTGTTGTGAGCCCTAGTGGGTCTGCTATGAAGTCGTAGTCTGCCTGCCAGTTCCCTATACTGTCTACGTGGGCTATCTGCATCCACGTCCCGTTGTAGTGGTAGTAGAGTGTTATGTTGAAGTACTTGGCGTAGCTTGACCAGTCGAAGGTCGAGTTGAAGGCTACGCTCGTGTTGGAGAGGGCCGCGGGTATTGTGCCAGTGTTTTCAACGTTGAACTCTATACATGCCTCGTAGCCGGGGTAGACGTTGCTTAGGTTGATGTATAAGCCATCGTTGTAACCGCCATCTAGCGGGTCGTCGCCATCATTGTACGTGTATAAGTGGGCGTTTACATGGCCTACGTCGAGGCTTCCCTCGTTGTCGCTCGTGTCTTCGAGGCTCATCTGGACGTTGAACGTGCCCATGGCCACGCTACCCGTGACCTGGACCTCATCGTCCCAATGGCTAACCGCCAAGCCCCCCGCTACTAGTAAGAGTAGAGGGATCATGGCTATGAGGGCGGCCACCTTCCTAGATCTATCCATTCCTGATGCTTCCGGCCTGCTTTAGGCCGGAGTGTTGAATTGTAAAATAAGGATTATAAACTAGTAGTAAGAACAATTACGTAAGAGTTATAGAGATAACTGTTACGTATTATGGCTACGTATAACTCCTACGCCTAAAGGGTAACCCGGAGGCCAGGCCCAGCCCTACGAGGACTGCTGAGACCGTAAGGCTAGCTCCGAGGCCCAGCCTCCTATAGCCGACTACGTGGTAGTCCAACTTGTAAGTCACACTGTCCCCCTGGGGGATAACTACCACTAGTATCCCCTCTCCAGGCTTCAGCTTGGTCTTAACCGCGGCCTCCCCATTCACAACCTTAACCTGCTTGATAGAGAAGTGGAGCATCTTGGCGATACCTGGCAGGGCGGCTAGGAGGAACCTGCTCGTCCGCAGTGTCGCGTGGCCATAGACGAGACCGGCCCGGACGTCGTGGATTGTCTGGGCGTTGAAGGCTGATATGTTGAATACCCGTAGGCTACCCATGAGGGTGCCTATATCCCCTGATATGTTAGCGATGTAGTAGACGGTTTGAGCATTGCTCACCCTGAGCTCGATGTTTCCTTCTCCTCCAAGGCTCATAGCGTATATTGCAAGGCCCTTAGCAGTGCCGAGGGCCACCGTGGCCTCAGCGCTTGTACTAGTCTTTGCCCCGTAGGCCTCGGCAACTATCGAGGCTAGGAGTAGGCTCACGCCTAGGATTACGAGTATCCTGCCGTATAATGGGAGCCTCATGTCGGCTCGAACCTCCACTTGAAGTAGGCTATTGTCCCGGCTAGGGCTACCAGTGTCATGGCGGGGACTAGGGTGAAGCCGAGGAGCCCGGGCTCTATACTGGGGTGCACCCCGCTCAGGCTCATGGCGTAGTAGTAGAGGACCTCGTAGAACTTCATAGCCACGCTCAGGCGGAGGAGACCGCTCCCAAGGCCCGGCGAGAGGGTTGCCAACAGCATCCATACGATGTTGTAGGCGAAGTAGAATGTTATCCCGATAATGCTGGCAGTTCCGCTAGTCCTGGAGGAGAGGGCTATTCCTAGGAATACCACGCCGTAGAAGAAAGCCTGGACCAGGTAGCCCGTGAACACTACGAGGAGCCCTAGAGGGTCCCTCAGGACGACAGGGGCAAGGATAACTCCAGCCACCGCCAGGGGGACGGAGAGGAGTATGATTGAGGGGACTAGGACTCTCGAGGTTACTAGGGCTAGGGCCAGGCCTCCCCTCGACAAGGGGTAGGAGAGGTACACCTCCATAATGCCCTCCCCGACAAGGCTCGCGACTCCAGCCGCGCTCCTGAGGGCGAGGTAGAGGGCTACGGTGAAGAGTGTTGGCTCTAGTATGAGCCTGGCAAGCAGGTAGGAGCTCGTGGCAGGCTGAATGCTCCCCAGGATGGCGCCAAGTGTAGCTATTACTAGCACCATAAGGTCGAATCCCGGGGGCCGGAGGCTATCCAGGCTATCCAAAACTATGAGGTCCACGAGCCTGCCCCTACCCGCCACTGCTCAACTCCTCCATGAGCCCTGGCTCCACGAAGTCAACATTATACACCTGCAAGCCCCTCCTCGAAGCCTCGGCGAGAGCCTCGAACAAGTCACCCTGCACGGGCGACTCTACTAGAACACTAACACCCTCAAGGGACACCTTGAACCCCATCTCCTCGAGGAATCTGGCTAGCCCGTCCGGATCCCCCGCCCTGACACGGGCGAGCCTAAGACCCCCCAGAACCTCCTCCGGAGTACCAGCATCCTTGACCCTTCCACCTACTAGGACTATGAGCTTCGAAGCCACCCGTACTACTTCGGGCAACACATGGCTAGATACTAGTATAGTGATGCCCCGGTCCCTGTTCAGCACTGAGAGGAAGTCCAGTATCCGGGCCCTCTCCACGGGGTCCAAGTTGCTCGTGGGCTCATCAGCAACAAGTACCTGAGGGTCCCCCAGCAGGGCATGGGCTATAGCGGCCCTCTGCTTCAGCCCCGCGCTTAGAGCCCTGAAAGGCTTCCACTCATGGCCAGCGAGCCCGGCCTCCCGTATTACCCTCCGAGCCTCCCTGGGGCTGACGCCCTTAATCCGGGCCGCCCTCTCCAACACGTTGATCAGTGGAACGCTACTCGGAAGGCTGGGCCTCTCGAATACCACTCCAACCCTCTCCCGGGCCCGAGGGTCCCTCCACGGGTCCCTCCCAGCAAGCCATACCTCCCCGCCATCCCTCCTCAGGATGCCTAGGAGGACTCGCAGGAGAGTAGTCTTGCCAGCCCCGTTGGGGCCAACGAGGCCCACGACCTCCCCCTCGCCCACACGGAGGGAGACTCCCCTGAGAACGGTGGCTCCGCGGAACTTCTTGTAGACGCTCCTAGCCTCTACGATAGTAGCCATTCCCCGAGGGACCCCCAGCCTCCACCCTATGACGCGTGTCCATTGAGGGACCCTCAAGGGTTAATACGATGAGTCCGTCCTCCACGACCCGCCGAGTATGAGGCCTCGAGGGTCCCTCACACCCATCTCTCCCAGAACCCTGTAGAGCCTCTCGTAGAACCCGCTGGCAAGCCTCTCAGCCAGGCGGAGCTCGTATAGGTGCATCGCCGGGCACACCATGCATCCAATCCTCTCCAAGCCTCTATCGTAGAGGGGGTTGACCGGTAGCCCCCGGAGGTGGGCGTAGAGTTGAACCTCCAGCCTGCTCCACTGGTGGATCGGGAGTATTCTCTTTACGAAGGGGATTAGGGGGTTCACCCCGCTCCTCGGGGTCTGTGCCCTCGAGTCGCTCTCCAGGGCCCTAGCACCGTCAGCTACGACTCTAGCGTTAACCCTCTTGTAGTACCTGGCAAGGGGTGCGAGCTTGAGTAGCCTCGTGCACCACCTCCTATCCCTGGTCATCAGGCCCCTAGCCCTGATCTCGTCCAGGGGGTCCCTCCCGCTTTCAACTACTACTAGGTCAACTCCGAGTCTACTGGCAAGCTTCTCAGCCGTTTCACGGTTCTCCGGGAACTCCATCCCAGTATCGGCGTAGACGGCCGTAACCCTACCTGGGCCTAGGGCCTCGACTGCCAGCGAGAGGGTCACTCCACTGTCGATTCCACCGCTGACAGCGACGTAGAGCCTGCCACCAGCCTCCCTCCTAATGAACTCGACGGCCTCAGCGGCTATCCTTTCAACATAGGCCCTGTTAACGCTCACGGCATCCTCAATGGTAGACTCTCCCAATAGCCTGAAGCCTTTAGGAGCCATATCCCGCACACGCACCACACACCCCTCCCTGTCCAGGATTCTGGCGGGCCCAACGAACCCGCCAGACTCAACTAACACATACTCCCCCTCACTGCAGGAGGCTTGGGGGACCCTCACCTTCTTCCCCTTCAGCCTTCCCCTCCACTCAACCCTCACCACCGGAAAACCCTGGCCCTCGAGAATACTCGCCAGAGCCCCGCTCGGCCTGAAGAACCAATCCCCACTGGGAGAATACTCCACTACGCCGAGCCTGGCCGCGCTCGAGTAGACCTCCAATGCGTAGGAGTCCCTTGGAGCGGGGAGGCGGTGGACAACCAGTAACCTATCCCTGATGACGAGGCTGGAGCCCGGTATGGCCTCGTCCATGGCCTTGGCTATCCAGTTCCTCCAGGCCCTGCCGGGTATCCAGTGGTCCCTCCTAAGGGTGAAGCCTCGGGGGACCCCCAGCCATGGCACGTTGGCTTTTGGCATCCATCCCAGTATCCTTAGCCTCACTACCTCTTACAGCCCCTCCAGTGAGCCGGTTTTGAGAGGGTATAATCTGTGGGTTATTCAGCCTTTCAAGCCGGGTATGTTGCTCTTGGTAATTGTTAGTTCTAGGCTTCCGAGGCCTGGTTCTTCGAACTCGAATTTCACTGGCCATAGAGTGTTCTTGTCGACGTAGATCCTAGTGACGGAGCTGTCCTCGTGGTACTCGAATACTCTGCACTTCAGCTCCCCAATTCCCTTAACGTTAATTGTCTCGTCGTAGACCTTGTCGGGTTGCTTGCCGGATACTAGGTAGTCTTCTTTCCAGAGGTCGACCCATGTAACGTTTGTACTTGTCTTATTGATGCCCATTGTCGAGACTGTGGCCCTCATGAGTAGCCTGGCGTGGGTCTCATTATAGTCTACTACCTCGAGGTGCATCTTCATCTTGACGGGGAATATGGCAACGGTTCCTTGGCCCTCGTAGTCGGCGTATGCGCCCCGGAAGAGCCAGGGATACTTAGACCCGCTCGCGAGATGATTATATGCTAGGTATACGCCTACAGCACCTACGGCGACCACTATAATTATAATGACGGCGAGGAGACCGCGGGACTCCTTAGGGGGAGCAGGGGCCTCCGCGGGGACAGGCTCTACTCCACTACTCAATGCTATGACACCGTTAAGGCGTGGAGTATCGATACTGCAAATAAGTTCAAGATAAACTCTGAGATTCAGAGACTACTCCTCCTCTAGGGGCGCATAGATGGCGGGGGAACCCTCGCCTCCCTCAACATGTAGACGAGAGCGTCAATATAGGGGCTGGGGATGTGGAGCTCCCTCAGCCTCCTGATAGTCTCCTCGACAGGGTATTCCACCCGGTTAAAGGAGACGGTCCCAGTGCTGGTGTCTATTACTGCGTACGCGGCCCTTGGATCTCCGTCTCGCGGCTGTCCCACACTCCCCGGGTTTAGGATGAGGGTCCCCCGCACGTAGCGGTGAAACTGGTAGTGGGTATGACCCACTACGATAATCCTGCCACTCGGGCAGTCCCCCTCCTTACTAGTTAGGCGTAGCGGTGCTCTTGAGGTGAGCTTGCATGCCTCTTCATCGCTTAGCCATGGATGTAGGTAGGCGTATAGGGGGTTGCGTGGAGCGGCGTGGACTGCTTCGCCTTTACGACCGGCTACTTCCAGGTTGAGGCGTAGTGGGAGGCTGGCTAGGAACCTCCTATCATTACTAGAAAGCAGGGGTATGGTTACGTGTTCCCTGAACCAGACGCTTAGCCAGTGGGTAGCCTCGCCGCACCTACAGTCTACCCCGTAGCCAGCGGCCTCGTCATGGTTGCCCCTCACTATTCTAGCCCCTATGCTACGGAGCTCGTCTATTACTTCTCCGGGCTGAGGGCCATAATCGACTAGGTCGCCCAGGACCAGTACCTCATCGTAGCCTTGAGCGCTCGACAGTACCGCTCGGAGAGCAGGGAGATTACCGTGTATATCGCTTAACACGAGTATTCTAGCCATTCGCCTCTACGCCTCCTTTTAACTCTCACTACCGCCTATGTACTCGTTTATCACACGCCACCCCTTATTCCTCACTTTATAGTACGCCTCGGATAGCTCGCCTGGCTTCAGCTTTGCTACCCCCTGGGCTATACGGTATAGCCAGGCGAAGCCTCCCCTCCTCGGCCTCCAGGTTGCGTGCTTTAGCACCCAGGCGTTCACCAAGGCCCGCCCCTTAAAGCTCGAGAGTATCTCCCTGACTCCTCCCCCGTCTATTAGGGGGAACCCTGTCTTCCGGAGGAAGGATTCAAGGTACTCCTCCTCTTCCCTGGTCATGTATAGGGGCCCATACCTTATACGCCTCCCACCAACATACCTCTCCCCAGCCCCGGGGAGGATAACCTTCCCGTAAGCCGCCTTCCCCCTCCACGTGGCCGTATCCGCCGAGTCAGCGCCTAGAGCTGAAACTATGACGCCCATAACTGGGCTCCCCGCTCCTAGAACGTGGAGCCATCCCCGCCACAGCTTGCGGGCCAGGGCTAGGAGTATGACCGTGGGTACTCTTCCGAGGCCCCTGTTTAGGAGGCCTGGAACGGCTCCACCGAAGGCTAGTATACCGGCGCCCCTCTCCCTGTAGGCGTCGATTGCCTCGGCTAGGAGCTCCGGTCTGTAACAGTGGACCACTGGGATGACAAGGCCCCAGTCTACGAGAGAGTTCACCTGCTCGAACAACTCTATGTTCTCCCATACAAGCTCGGGGGACCCCTCGTCTCCAGGCCTTGGAGGGTGATCGAGGCTAAGGTAGTATTCTGCCTCGACTCTCCTGTAACGCTCGACTAGGTCTTCTACCCCGATCCTGAGGCCCCTCGTCATTATTTGGAAGCCGCCGCTGTCGAGCCAGAGGCCCCTGCTCGAGGGGGGTAGCCTCCTTGTCGTCCACGCGTTGGCCATGTAAGGGCCTGGCACTAGTCTCCAGACCGGTATGCCTCCGTCGGCTAGGCCCAGAATAGTTATCATCGCGGGGCTTCTCCTTGCAAAAACCGGTTCACGTAATAGGTATTATAAGATGACGGCCTCCCAGATCCGTGCAGTATTCGAGTACTGTTACTGTGGAGGCGTGCAACTATACTATCAGTTATAGGCCTCCGATATATCGCTCCCCGAACGCCAGTACTGGTGTAACAAGCTCGTGAAGAAGAGGTAGCCTAGTAAGTACGCGAGGATTATGAGGGACCCTCAAGTGGAGGCTAGATTAAAGCTCTACATAGCAATTACGGCGACCAGCATCATAGGGCTCGTAGCAGTAGCTGTGGGAGCATTCTCTACAGCCCGTTTACTCCTTGCAGCACTATCCCTCATCCTACTAGGTGTCTTCACATACCTCCTAGTTCGAGCGAGAGTATTCACAGTGGACCTCCTAATGGCGGTGGCAGGATTAACCACCGCCTACTATGGCCTTGTCGCCGAGGGCCTCATAATACTCGCCTTGTACGGCTTCGCCGAGGCTAGCGAGGAGTTCATTGAAGAGAAGGCTGAGAGGAGTATTGAGAGCCTTGTATCCGGGATTCGAAAGAAGTACCTCGTCGAGAAAGGCGGGAGCATCGAGGCCATAGACACTAGTAGCATTAGACCTGGAGACGTCGTCATCGTCAGGGTTGGGGAGATGGTTCCAGTCGACGGAGCCGCCGCTAGTAGCGGGGTTGTAGACGAGTCACTGATAACAGGAGAGCCTGTCCCGGTCGAGATCCGCCCGGGCATGGCTGTGAAGAGTGGGGCTAGGGTGCTCGAGGGACCTCTCAGGATAATGGCGCTACGCTCTCCAAGCGAGAGCTATGCCCAGAAGCTGGCGGCATTAGCTAGGGAGTCCCTAGAATCGAAGCCTCACATCGCAAGACTACTTGAAAAGATGACTCCCCCGATAACGGCATCGGTCATAGGGCTATTCGCCGGATTACTAGCCTACATTGGCCCCGAGCGGGCCCTACCGGTGCTACTCGTAGGTTGTCCAAGCGCTTACATCCTGTCGTCATCGTTTCTCTCGTCTTATACAATCGCCTTACTAGCGAGGAGAGGAGTACTAGCTAAGAGTTCCAGGCCGGTTGAAGCCCTACCATTGACAGATACCGTAGTAATGGATAAGACAGGTACGCTCACGGCCCTAAGAGTAGATCCCAGCCAGTCTAGACCACCCAACGGCATGAGTATCGAGGAATTCCTGGGCATTATAGGAGACTATGCCCTGCAAAGTAAGCACCCGGTTTCCAGGGCTCTCCACAGCTACTCTAGGGGGAAAGCCGTGGCAGTGAAGGAAGTGAGGGGGAAGGGCTTACTAGGCTCCGGCGAGTATAGGGTTGAGCTTTCAAGCGGTCCACCCAGCGAGTGTGGTAAGACTCTATTAGCGAGGATTAACGGCCTGGAGGGGCTTATCTGCCTCCAAGAGCAGCTACTACCTGGAGCCAGGGATCTAGTAGAGTACCTCAAGAGTAAGGGCTACTACTTGATAATTGCCAGTGGAGACGACGAGCACAACGTTGCAAGGATCGCGGAAAACCTCGGAGTAGACGAGTACTACGGTAGCCTGAGGCCGGAGGACAAGGCAGGGCTCATAGACGAGTTACACGCTAAAGGGAGGAGGGTAGTATTCATCGGGGACGGGCTCAACGACTCTATAGCCCTATCCAAGGCGGATGTAGGCGTTGGGGTCGGAGACTTAGACGCGGTACAAGAGGTTGCTGACATAGCAGTTAATGGCACGCCCAGCCAAATACTGGCTCTATTCGGCTACGGCCTACGCCTCCGCCTCTCTATAGCCTCCGCTTTCGCGTTGGCAACAATAGTGAAGGTTATTGTCGGAGGCCTCGGCATCCTGGGCGCATTACCGCTTCCCATCGTAGCTTTTCTAGGAGACGATGGTAGCACTTTAACAGGGCTAGCAGGGGGATTGATTCTCCTCATTAAAAGATGAGAGTAGACTATTGAAGACCTAGTAGATTAGATTGTCAGGTCCAATATCTGTCTGGCCTTCTTGATATCCTCCTTGCTAGGCTTCCTAACCTTCGGGTCCACCAGCTTAACTACCCTGCCTAGAAGTAGGAGCATTGTCGCGGTCAGGTCTTGCAGGTTCTCTCTTACGCTTTCACCAATTACTAGGCCCTTTATCTCTGCCTCGAGGTAGTCTACTATTGGTTTTAGGTCGAGTCTTGGATCGTTGAGCTTCTCCCTCTCCCTCCTATACCAGTTGATGGTCTCCTCTAGTGCGAGGGTTATAGGCAGGTCTATCCACTCGACCACATCGCTTCCACGAGCATAGGCCCTGTTGAGCCCCGCCCGGAACAGGTCTACTAGCTTCTTGGAAGCCGTATCTATAATCTCCTCTGCCCTGCCCTTGTCTAGGTCCATGCTGAGGAACGTCCTGTAGAGGGCTTCCAGCCTCGAATAGCCGACTATCCTGGTCATGCCTCTTACGCACCCTGGATAGGGGCCTGTAACTATTGTAGAATTTAATGATTTGGCTCTATATCTTTAAGCCAATAGGTTATAAGATACAATTGTTACAAGACCCGTACCCCTGGAGAGGTGAAGGGTATGGTCATGAGAGTATCGCAGCGACTGCTCAGAGCCCTAGAGGCCTCCATCGATAAGGGCTACTTCAACTACAAGGAGCTGGAGGAGCTGCTCGGTGGCAAGGAGGAGGCACTCTACACTCTACTAGAGGGGTACGCCCTAGGCCTCTACAATATTAGGGGAGAAGAGGAGTTCGAGATACGCCCCGAAGGCCTCGAACTACTCGAAGCGTGGGCTACAGCCGGCAAGCCAGAGGTAGACCCCTGGATAGACTCGAGAGTATACACGATGATATACACGATACACTCGAGTAAGACAACCCCGGAGGCATGGAGGCCCATACTAGCTGATAGAGGGCTCGCGGGAGAAGACGGGCTAACACCCGCCGGAGAGAAGGTATACCAGCTAGCCGAAAAACTCGAGAGAGGCCTAGTCATAACCAAGTCAATGGCGAGAGCCCTAGCAAAAGCCCCCGACGGCCCTGCAAGGAACGAGGACTACGGGAAATACCTCCCAGTATACGAGGCGATGGGCCTAGTAACCGGGACGGTCCCCCTAAACCCCTACTACAGCCTCACACTACCCGGGAGACTCCTAGCCAGGGCTATGAGAAGGCTGAACCTAGACGCTCCACTGCCTAGCATAGTAAACCCTGCGGTCATAAAGGCGCTAGAGAGGGCTGAGCGGGGAGAAGAGCTCACACCAGAGGAGAAAACCCTGCTAGGCACGCTAGGCTACCTAAAACCTACAGGCGCCATCGACTACCCGGGCAGGCTAGTCCTAGAGGCTTACAGGAGCCTTCGGGCGAGGAGGCTAAGGCCTCCCATGGCGCTCGCCTCCAGCGAGGAGAAGCTAGTAAAAGCGGTCAGGGAGGCTATCCGGGAGTCAGAGGAGAAGCCAAACCTCATACCCAACAAGGACTTGATAGCCAAGAAGTACAGGGAGCTATACGGCGAGGAACCCGGGGAAACCCTAGGCCTAGACCTAATGCACCTTGAGAGCATGGGCCTAGTAGAAGAATATAGTATAGAGGAGAAGCAGGCCTACAGGCTAACAAGGCATGGAGAGCGCCTAGTAGAAGCCCCAGGCCTAGGCAATGGTAGCCCGGCACCAGCTGTTAAGGCGATAACATACCCATACGCCCTCCTAAGCCCCCACATCACATGGGTCGAGAAGGCACAGGACGCCGGGATAGTAGGAGTCGGAGGCCCAACCCGTAAGGGGGAGGAGCTGGCAAGGCTCAGCAACGCTCCCAGAACACCCTTCCTAACGAGGCCGGAGGCCAAAGCCCTCCAAAGGATACCCGATGAGAAGAGCATTGAGAGGCATATACTAGCAACACTCCTGGACTCGTTGGGAACCGACCCGGAGAGGGGCCTCGAGAGGCTGGAGGCCCGCGGCCTAATAGAGACGCTACCGGACAACACGGTGAGGCTGACAGAGGCGGGGAGACTAGTTAAGCTAGCGCTTCTAGGAGTACCAGAAGGCATAGCCACCCCAGTCTATCCAGCCCTGGTAAGAGTCCTCAAAGCAATACACGAGCTTAGGACCGAGGACCTAGCAGAGATTGTCAACAGGACAGGTTTAACACTAGGCACCGTGAAGGACGCTATAGTCCTGGCGAGATCGGCGAAGTACCTCGGCAAGAAAGGAGGCCTGACAAGCGCGGGCCAAGCACTACTAGAAGCACTAAAGCTCCTATCGGGCGGTGAGGGAACCCTTTAACCGGTTACCGGCTCCAACTCCAAATGTAGCTGTTTAATCCTATCCCACCCCTTGAACTCTACAACCCTTACTGCCTCGCCGCTCCTGGCTCGTAGAAAGGTTCTCGCACCCGGGTTCTCCTTTACCAGTTTCTCAGCCTCCTCCTCGCTTTTTACGAGAGCTATAGATTCCATTCGGGCTATCAGGACGTCAAGTCCCTGTTTTGAGGCCTCAAGGTACAGCTTGTGGAGGAGGTGAACGGGTAGTGCTTGAACTATAATGTACCTGGCGCCCTTACTAGCCCACTCTTCTACACTATCCGCGATGTTTTCCTCGTCAATCATTGGTACCTGGATGAAGCCGTCAACCCCTAATCGGCGGAGGTCCTCAAGCTGTTTTGGGAGCATGCGGTGCCTACCAATAACCACTGCCTTAACCATAACCAGCACCCGATCGAGTATAGTATTTTCTATAGAGAGGATAAGCTTAACCCGCGCAAGCGAGACTACGCGTTAAACGGTGTCTACAACCTTGATCCGGGTTACCGTGAGAGTCTATGCTACCCTCATCGGAGAAGTGGGATGGCGCGTGAGAACTATTACACTCAGGGATGATGCGACTGTGAGAGACGCTCTAGATGCCGTTGGGCTCTCCAGAATAGTGCTCTTAAACGGGGGAGTACGACCCATGTATAAGGTCTTAGTTAATGGCCGTGACATAGAATTCGCTGGAGGGCTATCAGCAACGATAAGAGACAGTGACACCATAGACGTGTTTCCGCCTGTGGCCGGCGGTTACCCTGTCAAATAGTGCCTCGGAGGATAATGTTATTCTGGAGGGTGCAGGGTTCAATATGGGTCGGAGCAACGGTAAGGGTAGAGTAGGGATTTCTAAGATAAAGTTAGGAAACGGAGTATGGAAGGCCATGGGAACCATAGACCCGGCTCTAAAAGGCTACCAAGCCCTCAAGCACCCCTTAGTCAGGAGATGGCACAAGTGGGTCCTCGACGAGTACGAGCCGCGGGGAGAGGTTATCCTCCTCACGCCCTGCAGTAACCGGAAGCCCTATCCTAAGAGCCCCCAGTCCGCCAAGATCCGAGGCGTGCTGCGCAGGCTGAGCCTCTGGGATCCCCGAGGACCCGGCTACATGGGAGCACCTAAGGGTGTCGAGTGGTTATACCTCTCCGACCTCCTCCTCTTAGTCCCCTACGAGAGAGCTACAGAATACCCGGCTTGCTGCTACGATCTTCCCCCGGACGCGGTCTTAGGCAGTGAGGAGTATCGTGGTAAAATCACGGGGCTACTGGGAAAAGCGCTGGACCGGTTAAGGGGGCGTAGAATTGTGGCTTATCTCCCTTCGAAGCATAAACGCCTCTTAATCGAGGCAGTAGACGGTGGAGGCCTAGACGTGGTCTGGGTTAACTACGACCTGTTCTATGGGCATCGGAGGCTGGAGGAAACCCTGCGGGGCCTACTCGGAGCTAGAGCAATAATTGTTGACCGCTAGCTATCCCATGCATTCCCTCGTCCT
>WAOR01000036.1 GCA_015521175.1 Thermodiscus sp. | reverse complement strand
TTCTTAGGCTGTACGGTCCTTTGGGTTCTTCCGTGGCTTGGTAATATTTCCTTGTGGATATGTAGAGTAGTTCGTTTATCACTATTAGACTAGTATAGAACTTGTTTTCCTCGTAATCCTCTAGCAGCTTCCGGGCTTTGTGTGTGAGGCTGGTCTCGAATAATATATTGTAGAATATATTAGTGTCTATGAAGACTTTGTTCACTGTGCTTGAGCCTCCTCCTCATACTCCCTGAGCTCCTCTACAGAAGCCTTACCGAATAACCCAACATATTTGTCGAGCACTTCGCTCACTCTGCGCTTGCGTATAAAGACTACTAGCTCCTCTCCTTCCTGGAGTTCAACTGGCTCCAAAGGCTTCAGCACGCCTCTTTCATATCTAACCCGTATAACCTTGGACATATTCTAGCCCCGCTCGGTAAGTAATCCTCTCCAGAGCAATTAGCCTTTCCCCGTAGATTGGGTGTTTCCAGATTATCATCGCTGAAACCTCTTGTGACTATAGCTGCTGAAACATGTTTCCACTTGATGGTTTACATCGGAAACGTAGTTAAATAAATCCCGGGTCTTCAGAGTCGTAGGGATCCAGGACCCGCCATAGACGCCTTCTAAGTCTTTGTTATTACGCGTGAGATATTCATCGGTAATCGAGACCGTGAATCGCGCCGATGCCTCTATTCGGCCTTACATTTATGTTTATATAAATTTACATAATTTTTATTATATTTATTTATGAATTTGCTTTATTATGTATAAATGTGCTTAGGGGTCATTGGTTTCTTGTGACATTTTAATTTTATAATTTTTAATTTATATTTAATTATTTATTAGTTCGGACTATTCTGCTTTATCAAGGTGGCTGTCGATGGGATCTCTAAGATATTTTAATATTATATTTTAAATAGATTATTAAGGCATTAAGTATTATAGCCGAAGAATAGTCTAGACGCTAAGGGGCTAAATGATGTGTTCTCTTGCTAGCCAAATATCAGGCCTTGAAGACGCCGTAGATAGTGCCGCTGTAAGATTACAGGAAATGCTCGCGGATAGTAGGAACCTATGGAGCACGGATCCTTTGTTTGAAGTGGTTAGTACATGCACGGTCAAGTATAGCAGAGTTTTCTGTACTAGCGAGACGAGGCTCGACATGAGCGCTTCGGATTTTGAGACGTATCTCCTAGCCCTTGAAGAATTAAAAAATAGTCCTCTTAAACCAATGACTGTTAGTGAACCTGGCTTTATTATACTGAGATGGAGTCATTTCAAAAAAGTCGAGGACATCGCGGAGGATATTGCTAGGAGCCTTTCCCGGCAACTCGGGATCCCCATTATTATAAGAGTTCTTATCCTAGGGGTAAGTGATAAGCGTGGTCACCTTGGGTACTGGGTACGTATAGGGACTTGCACTCCTCAATCATGGGATATGGATGTGGTTCTTTATAGGTATCTTAAGCTCCTCGAGAACTTGTTGAAAGAAAACATAGACCCCTTCAAGGACAGGCCTGAGTATTGCGAGTGCTCCCGACTGCCAGCAGGCATTGATGACGAGAAGTTCAAGTGCATGCTTGCTAGCGTAGCTGTTAAGGAAATTCGCCCACCGCCCATTGAGGATAAAACGGAGGAGCCCTCAACATATATGTTACTAGTTGATAATGAGGTTGAGAGACTCTATCCAGCTAATCCAGACGCCGAAAACAAGATACCGGTATACACTTTTCTTCCCGAATACGAGCCTCCATGGCCGTGCCCCAACGAGAGCTTGGAGGTAGTTCGTCGGCTAGGGGGTAAGGTCATTTCTGTTTTTGAAGGCGAGGAGGCTAAAGGAATAATTGCAAAACTTAATGAATCACTAATTATGATAGAATGTGGCTCTATCCCAGCTAATAATTATATAAGGGTTTTACAGGGGGCCAGGGGCGTTCTTTTAGATTTAGCTAAACTCCTCGCGGAGAAATGGGCTTTGACTAGGTTAGGCTTAGAGCCCGGTAGTCCTTACCTTCACGCTATAAGGCAAGCTTCGAGTATAGCAGAACTTATCGAGGCCGCTTTCGACTATGAAAGCAAATAACCCCTCTAATGTCTCTGTAGTGATAATCGTGCGCTTACAAGTTAAAATTATAAAATAATATTAAAATATTAAATTTTTATTTTTAGATGGCATGGGCTCCTAGTCTTGCTATTTTCCTCGCCGCTATTAGTGCACCGTATTTGACCGCTTCCTCTACAGGTTCTCCCCTGGCTATTTTGAGGAGGGTTGCAGCTGCGTAGGCGTCTCCTGCCCCGGTAGTGTCTACTATTTTCTCGGGTTTGTATGGGGGGATGTGTATGACTCTTTGCTCCACTCTGTTGTAGAGTAGTGAGCCTTCTGCTCCAAGCTTTACTATTACGTAGCGGGGTCCCTGCTCTGCTATGATTTTGGCGGCTTCTTCGGGTTCTCTTCCTGTTAGGAGTCTTGCCTCGTTCCTGTTGAGCAGTACTATGTCTACCTTTTCGAGGAGTGGTTTTGTGCGTTCTAGGCCTAGGCTTGCTAGTCTCCTCCCAGGGTCCCAGGATACTATTCCTCCCGTCGTCTTGACTATTTCTGCTACCCTGAGGCTGGTGTCTAGCCTTAGGCTGGCTATGTGGGTTACTCTTGCTTCCCTTATGGGGTCGGGGTTTACTTCGCCGGGCGTGAGGGTTTCGGCTGCTCCCTTGTAGCTGTACAGGGCTATGTTTCCCGCCTTGTCTATTGTTACGATGCTGAAGCCTGTCGGGTGCTGGGGGCTTATTCTTAGGCCTCTCATGTCTACCTTGTTCTGCCAGAGCTCCTCGTAGATTATCCTGCCGAACTGGTCGAATCCTATCTTGGCTATTATCCCGCTCCTCCCGCCCAGCTTGGAGACGTCTATTGAGACGTTCACTGCGGAGCCGCCGGACCCCCTGGACTCCTCGAGTATCTCAGCCTCCTCGTCGGGGCCGGGGAACCTGTCCACGATCATTCTTATGTCTACTAGGGCGTGGCCAACTGCCAGGACGTCTATCTTCTTCTCCTCCCTACCCATTCCAGCCCCTCACCTTCAACTGCTTCCTCTGGCGTTGCATCTCCCGTTAGGACTAGCTTACAGGCCTCAGCCATAGCCCTGATATCCCTGGCCTGGAAGATGTTCCTACCAACCACGGCTCCCACAGCTCCAGCTTCCCTTACTGCTTGTAGGTCTCGTAGGAAGTCTAGGGGGTTGTTCCGGGCTGGCCCGCCGCTCATCATTACTGGCACGCCGGAAGCCGCGGTTACGACCTTTGAGAAGGATTCCTTGTCGCCGGTGTAGTAGGTTTTGATTAGGTCTGCTCCAACCATTACGGCTGACCTTACACCGTAGAGTACAATGTTGAGGGCGTGTCTGTCCTTTATTGTGGGTCCCCTGGGGTAGGCTAGTTGGAGTGCTGGGATGCCGTACTCCTCGGCCTTCTCCCTGATAATTGTCCACCTCTCGAGCATGAGGTCCTCCCACGGGCTCCCCCAGTAGACGGTTGCGGCGACAGCGTCTGCCCCGAGCCTGACTGCGTCCTCGACTGCTCCGATAATACTCTGCACGAGCTGGTCCTCCTTGGGCCTCAGGCTCGTTTTCCCCGTGATCTTTACTACTAGGCTGGTTCTCCCTGCCCAGATGTCGGAGTAGAGGCGTGCGTCTCCGGGAGTGAGCATTACGCCGTCTACTCCTGCGTCGACGACGGCTTCGAGTATTATCTTCGGGTCGAGCCTGTCGTCGGTGAAGTCCGTTGGGCCATGCTCTAGCCAGTGGTCGAAGGCGAATATGAGGGTCCCCCGAGGGTCTAGTAGGCGTGACAGTCTAACCCTCTTGCCTACCGAGGAATACGATGTAAGCCCTGTCATACCGCTCTCCCCATCTTACCAGTTGTGATTGGGGGCTTTCCATGTTTCGCGCTACGATATTCTCTTCTTCTCGCGTATCTGTTCTAGTTTATCTCTGGTTATGGTGTGAATGTGGACTGGGTGGCCTTTGGGCAGGTTTAACTCTCTCTCCACGATTTCCTCTAGCCTCTCCTTTTCTTCCCGGGTTAACGGCTTATCGGTTACTATGAGTATGTCAAGGTCTCCAGCCATGTGAGGCTGGTTTCTCGCGTGGCTACCTATAATATAGATCTCTGCCTCCCGGAGGACCCTCTTAACGATAGATGCTATGCTCCTGGCTAGATCCTCCCAGCGTGATAGGAGCTTCTCCCTCTCACGTAGCCTGGGGTCTACTACCTTTTGTATTCTCCTCCCGGTTAGGCTTCTGTAGAGGTATTCTGTTATGAGGCTTCCGATTATTAAGCCTGCGAGCACGGCTAGCCTGTCCGGGTTGAGCTGGTACATTCTCCACAGGAGGATTACGAGGGCAACTGAGCTCAATATGGCGGCCGTCAGGGTTATAGCTGGGTTCGCTCCTGTTTCCCTTCTAAGCTTGTATGCTGCCAGGTTTACGGCTGTGAAGATTATTAGGAAGCCTCCGCTTCCTGCCGCGCTTATTGCCTCTAGGCTTGCTCCGAGGGCTAGTAGCAGGCTGAGAAAACTGATTATCAAGAGTCCCTCGTAGGCGCCTTTCCAGATTCTCCGACCGAATATTCTCGGTATTTGACCGTATTTAGCTACGAGGTAGCTCATTCTCGCAGTACCGTAGAGCGTCGCGTTTATAGCGCTACTAGTGGATGCGAGAGCAGCTGCTATCACTAATAGGGCGCCCGGCTCTCCTAACACGGGTTTAACTAGGACTGCGAGGGCGTAGTCCCTAGCCTTCTTGATCACTTCGAGGGAGAGTGCTCCAGCGGAGACCGTGGCTATTAGGACGTAGACAGAGATCACGGTTATGACGGCGGCGTAAAGGGCCTTCCTTAGGATAGTGGTGTTCTCGGCATCGGCGGCAGTGTTTGCTATTAGCTCGAAGCCCTCGTAGGCTAGAAAGATAATCATGCCACCAGCTATAACGTTGACTATTGGAGGCCAGTTGGCCGGGGATAGCCGTGCCCAGTCTACCTCCTTTAGGCCTACTGCTGCGACGAAGAGTAGGACTGAGAGCTTGAATAGTACTAGGCCCAGCTCGACTCTACCGCTTACCACTGCGCCCAGCAGGTTTACGAAGGTGAGGCTACCGATAGCGATTGTTACTAGAATAACGTAGGCTTCAGCGTAGTGGCTGGGCACGAGGCTTGCACCGTAGGAGCCGAAGGCGTAGGCGTAGAGGGCTATCATTACTATGTAACTTCCCAGGAGCATAACGTTGAGCCCACCGGTAAGTACGTTGTCTCCGTAAGCCCTAACAAGGAACTCTATCGTGCCACCCATGCTAGGGTACCTGGCAGAGAGCTTTGCATAGCTGTAGCTAGTGAAGAGAGCTATAATGCCTGCGAAGGCAAAGGCTAGTGGTGCGGCGCCACGGGCAAGCTCTAAGCTAAGCCCTAGAGTAGCGAAGATCCCTCCACCGATCATTCCGCCTACTCCTATACTGTAGATCTCCCAGAAGCCTATCTTCCCCTTCGACGTGTCCGCTACACCCTTGTCAGAATGCGGGTCTCGCTACTATTAAATTATTACAATTATAGAAGAATCAAAATATAAATATAGTTTAATAGTAGGTAGTCAAGACTTTAAAAACTTATAATAATAAATTTAATTATATTTATTGATAAATAGTCATACAATGGAATATAACCGGGTTATACCTCGTGGCGAATAAGGGTACCCGCATTATATAGGGTCCAGGTATACTAGAGGTATAAATGGTGATGATGGGGGTTGTCTCTAAGCACCAGCAGTCGGAGACACTACGATGACACTGAAGAGGAGATAAGGTATCTCAGAGAAAAAATAAAGCATCTCCTCCAGATAAAAATGAGCCTTGAACAGGACCTAGACAGGTATCGGAGAGAGATAGAGAAGCTCATGAGCCCCCCGCATATAGAGGCGACAGTCCTGGAAGTACTCGATGATGGCTGCGTTGTCGTAAAGAGCACCACCGGGCCTAACCTAGTCGTCAGGGTCTCGGAGAGGATCGATCCGAAGCAGCTGAGAGCCGGGATGAGGGTAGCCCTAAACAATAGGGGGTCGACAATAGTCAGGATTCTCCCCAACGCTGTAGACCCAATGGTTAGGGCGATGGAGGTTATAGAGAGGCCTAAAGTTACCTTCAAGGATATCGGGGGGCTAAGCAAGCAGATAAGAGAGCTCTACGAGGTAGTAGTCCTACCCCTTATTAAACCAGAGCTATTCACAGAGATTGGAATCGAGCCTCCGAAGGGCGTACTCCTATACGGGCCCCCAGGCACCGGTAAAACAATGCTCGCCAAAGCCGTAGCCAGAGAGTCCAACGCCAGATTCATCCGGGTGGTAGCGAGCGAGTTCGTGAACAAGTTCATCGGAGAGGGAGCCAGGCTTGTCAGAGAGGTGTTCCGCTACGCGAGGGAGCACGCTCCAGCAATAATATTCATCGACGAGATAGACGCCATCGGCGCTAGAAGAGCAGATATGGGTACTAGCGGGGACAGGGAAGTCCAGAGAACGCTCCTACAGCTGCTAGCTGAGATGGACGGTTTCGAGCCCTTATCCAATGTTAAGGTAATAGCTGCCACCAACAGGCTAGACCTATTGGATCCCGCCCTCCTAAGACCCGGAAGATTCGATAGGATAATAGAAGTCCCGCTACCAGACCTGGAAGGGAGGCTTGAAATACTGAAAGTACACGTGAGAAAGGTAAAACTTGCAGGGAACGTTGATCTAAGGCATATCGCCAGGATAACCGAAGGCTTTAGCGGCGCTGACATTAAGGCGGTTGTAACGGAGGCGGGCTACCATGCTATAAGAGCCGGGAGAAGAGAGATAACTATGGAAGACCTCCTCTACGCCGTTGAGAAAGTAAGGGGTCGCATGGAGTCGGGCTCGCATGCCGTAGGGGAGGGGATAACGCAACACTATTAGACTCCTAACCCCTCTCCCCCTAGTTCCCGGTCGATTAACCTCATGAGGAGAAAGGCCACCCCCGAAGAGTTAGCACTCTTGAAAGCCAGGATCGCATACCAGTGGGACTGGAACGTTGCCCAAGCACTACTCCCTCCTGGAGAGGAGTTCAAGGTAGACATTGTGAGGGGCCGTATACGCTACCTGCTAACCCGAGACGGCAAAGTATACCTCACGGTTAGGCCAAATGACGGCTTCCTCACGCCAAGCCTGACAGCTGGGGAGAAGATAAGGGAGAGCGCGGATCCTCCAAGGTTCAGGATAGTTATAAGGAGGGATAGAGAAATTAGAGGGAGTGTGCTCGCACGGGATGTAATAGGAGTTGATCCAGCCCTCCGCGCTGGAGACGAGGTAATAGTGGTTACCGAGGACGACGCTCTGGTAGGGGTAGGGAGGCTGAGGGTCCCCCCAGTAATGATGCGGGGGCTGGTTTATGGCGAGGTGGCTAGGTTAAGGTCGAGGGTGAAGTAGATGGCGTTCGAAGTGGTATTAGACGTTGACAGGAAGGAATTAGAGGGTGCCGTGTTCGTTACGGGATTCCGAGGCTTCGGCATGGTTGGCTACCTTGTCTCCAAATACCTAGCCCTGCTCCTCAACGCTAAGAAAGTGGGGTACATTCTAACCGATAGCATGCCCCCAGTAGTCCTGATAGAGGACGACGGGCCAGGCTACCCCTACGACATATACCTTGTCGAGGAGCCTAAAGCGGTGATAGTTGTTAACAGGGCCCTGCCCGAGAGGGAGCATACTGACGAATATGTGTGGGGCCTCGCCGAGTGGGCTAGCAGGATAAAGCCCAGGGCGGCGGTCCTGGTAGGAGGCCTGAGAGTGGAGTACAAGCCGGAAGATGAGAAGCACGGTTACCGCCATGTAGCTAATAAGTTCTACCAGGGACCACAACTCGAAGCGCCCCAAATGGAGGCTGGCCTAGGCGTCATGGGCCCTCTAGCCCTGCTTTACATTCACATGGACTACCACCAAGTACCAGCGGTGATATTCCTACCATACACAACGGCGGAAGAGGCGGACTGGGAGGCTGCAGCATTTGGCGTGAAATTCATAGCCAAGAGATTCCTGGGCACAGATGTCGACGTGAAGACTCTGGAAGAAATGGGTGTTAAGCAGAAGGAGCTCATAGAGCAGTTAATGAAGATAGTTCAGCAGGAGGAAGCCGGAGAGAGGGAGGGCAAGGAGAGGCCTGGCATCTATATGTAGCCGCTACTCTCCCTTCTCTCAGACTGTAGTCTCTCTCTTAGAAGTCTGTTAAATTGGGTAGTCCAGCCTTCTCCTTCAACGCTCTCTATCTCGACCTGTGAGCCGGAATAATACTTGTGTATTAGGCGGGCGACGTAGTCTACTGCTTCCGCCACTACTGGTAAGGGGATCCTTCTTCGAGGATAATTGAAGTGTATAGTCGGGTAAACCCCGCAGAGCTCTGAAGGCACAACGCCTAAGTACGGCGTATAGTAGAGCAGAATCACGTTATTGTTATATTTCGGCCGGCATTGGGAGGGGTCGGAAGGGTACGGTTCCAGTATTATCTTGGAGGCCCTTCTTCCAGCCAGGTAGTTCTCGATTTTTCTCCGGTATCTAGTTATTTTAGGGTGCCATATGCTCTCGGGGCCGTAGAGTTTGAGCCCCCTAACCACTCCCTTGCTTGTGGGGGATCCCTGCTCGATGAACCTGCGGTGGTCGTGGAGTATTTGGAAGGCCTCGTAGACTGCGGGGTGGCGGTGGGCTATCTCCTCTAACAGCTCCCATAGCCTCCCCTCCTTTATCGCCTGTTTTGCTCTCTGGATTGCTTTCCGGATAGCGTAGAGATTATGTAGTGCTAGTAGCCTTGTCCTCTCCTCCTTATCCATTTCTAGGAGGTCTTTGGGAGTGTACTTGGAGCATACGGGGCAGTTACAGGGGAGGTATTCTAGCCTGTCTAGCCTTTCAACGCCATACTCTGTAATGTATCTGTCGTCGCGGGCGTAGAGGATGTAGCTAGCGCTATCGAAAGTATCGGCTCCCAGAGCTATTGCGAGCGTGATTATCAACGGGTGGCCTGCCCCGAAGAGGTGGAGGGGCTTGCCTAGGGGGAGTATTCTCCTAGCCGTTATGAGGGCTCGTGCAACTGTTAGATAATCGTAGGTCTCCATGAATACTGTGAGGCCCCCGAGGCCTAGTATTTGATAGTGCTCGGTTAGGGGCAGGCTCCTCTTCGCGCTCTCCTCGAGCACGTCCTGGTATGCCGCGCCCTGTACTGGAAGAACCCATGCCTGCTCTGAGTCCTTTATCAGTGGCAGGGCCTCCCTGGCTCTCTGTAGGGTTTTCTCGACACTTGCTATAACGGAGTCCCTCTTGGTATCACTCGTGGGTACATCTAGTATGACTGCTATGTCGCTCCCAATCCTCTTCTGGTACTCGATTATTTCTTCCTGGGTGACTCCTATGTCGCCATACTCTAGTATTTGGTAAGCTCCCGAATCAGTCATTATGACCCCGTTGAAGCCTGTAATACCGTGGATTCCCTTCTCAACTGCTTCTTCTCCGAACCTTCGGAGGGTTAGGTATGCGTTCGTGATTGCCTGCTCGAAGCCAGCCCTGTACAGGTCTTCCGGAGGGACCTCTTGCCTGTACACGTCTATAACTGGGAAGAAAGCGGGCGTCTCTACAGTGCCCGTCTTCGTGTGTAGTCTCCCTATTCTGCCTAGTAGATCGGTTTCTCTTATCTCGAAGGCTCCCGGAGGCTTCCTCAATCCCCTACTCCCTTTCTCCGAAGATATTCCCTGTAGAGAGTGTAGATTTTCTGGGCTAGTGGGCCTGCTCCCTCGATACCGTCTTTAGACACCTTTACAGTCCTAGAGACTTCGACAATGTTCAGGTCTTCATACACCCGGACCTGGTGCAGGGGGATTCCACCATACCTTACAATGAACTCGGCGAACTCTTTGGCGTCGAATATAGCCGACTCCTCCACGAGAATATCTGCAATATTATGTCCCATCACAACTACAAGTGGGTGCCTCTTGCCCTGATTATCTTGTGCACTCGTAAGAACTACGCTCAGAGTCGAAGAGTCGAACCCATATAATATCCCCTTATAGGTCTTACCCTTCATAGTGTTAACTATGACGGGTTTACCCAACAACCCGTTAAGCCGAGCGACGAACCTCCTCGACGCCTCGCTCGCAAGACTCATTTATTTCCCCCATGCAAGAACCGTTAAGAGTGCCGGTTTAAGAGGCTTGAGGGAGAAGGGTGCAGGATCATGGGATCGACCGCCAAGAAACTTACGATAAGAGTAGAGTCTATAGAAGATGGCAAGCTTCGAGGTCAAAAAATCGTTAAATCTAAAGCCCGCGGTAAAACCGTTCTCTTCGACTATATTGAGGGACTCTTCCCCATTAATGTTGGCGATAAAATTACGATAGAATTCTATACCAATAAGCCGAAGGAGCTAGATAAGTTCATTTACTGTGGCCAGGGATACATTGTTTCAAAGGAGGAGGACCCGGTAACACTTTTCTCAGTCTGGGGCCTCATATTCCGCTTTGAGCCTGGGATCGAACTGGAGCGAGGGAAGAAGTATTACATTTGCCTCAGGAAATCTAAGTGACAGGGTACCCCCTCCCTCTTTAATTGAAACTGTCTCATGTGAAGGGAGTTAGCCCTGGAGATAAGCGTTCGATTTAGCCTTGCTATAAGAGCGGTATTTACTGGTATAGCGATATTATTAATATTAATAGATTTTAATATTATAAGAATCAGTTTGACTATAGAATACTTTGAAGCAGTGTTACTAGTCTTAAGCGTTTCCCTGCTAGCATATATTGCGTCAAAAAAGCTCACGAGAAGATCAACGCCTGCAGTCGAACAATACTGCCTAATCTATAAACTTAAGGTATCAAACCCCGAGGCATCAGAAAGATTAAACTCACTAATCCTAGAAAGGTCTCGGCGCTCGAAAGCATCCTATACTGTGCTATTAAGCTATAAATCCGGCGATACTGGAGCCCTACTACTAATATGTGGCGGAAGAACTGAGGTCTTCCTAGAAAGCGAGATATTCGAATCCATAGTTGCATCGACTCTCTCCCACGTAAGAGCGGAGAAGGCGGGTACTTCTACTCCAGAAGCGTACCAGCTGGTAAACCGCTTATCCTCCCTGGCTGATAGTGGATCCCGCCTTAGGCCTCCAACTCTTCAAACATCAAAAACCACGAGCCAATATGGCATAGTAAGACTAGGTTCAAGAATAGACACCCCTATACCAATACCAGTCTATCTTAATCGTGAGGACATTGAAGGCCACATAGGAGTCTTCGGCTCTACAGGCTCCGGTAAATCCACGACACTCCGCAAGATATCACTTGAACTGCGTCGTAGCGGGTTCAGGGTCATTATGCTAGATTGGACGGGTGAGCACGCTAGCTATTTCTCAAGGCTAGGATGGGCTGTGCTCGAGCCGAAGAGCATTGGCTTGCCAATCGATACTCTCCTGGCGTCGCCTCTCAGCAGGCAGGTATTAGTCGATATACTCTCCGGTGCTCTAGGACTTTCAGAGCCTCAGTCATTTCTCTTGGCGCGTGTTCTAGAAGAGAGTAAGCCCGGGAATTTAATAGATCTTATTAGCAATATTGCTAGCTGGCCTGAGCAGTCGAACTGGGATAGAGAAGTGAAAAGAGCTCTATATAGAAAAATAGAATTATTAAAATATTTTAGTAATAAATATTCTATTCCTAGAGGGGATTTATATATCATTGATCTCTCCCGTATACCATCTGTGAGGCTTAGAAAAGCTTACGCATTAATATTTATAACAAGTATGTATTATAAAGCTAGAAGTGGAATGAGAAGCCAGAGCACTATGATAGTGATTGACGAGGCCCACAACTTATTTCTCGGAGAATCGAGTATAATGGAGGAGATACTGAGCGAGAGCCGCAAGTATAATCTCCATGTATTGTATGCGACACAGTCTCCAAGCATAATACAGACTAGAATATTTCTAAATACAAATACTAAAATAATACATGCACTCCGGTCGCAGAAAGACAAGCAGGTAATTCAGCAGGCCATGTCGCTCGAAGATAGTAAACTGGCGATTCTTGACAAGCTTGCTAGAGGAGAAGCCCTCGTACAATCACCCACTATATCCGAGCCAATACTTGTCAAAATCGACGCTGGCTTCTAGCCTAACCGCTAGTTGGCCGACATCCTCGCGCGTGAGCCAGTCTATCTTAAAACCTGCGTCCCACCGCAACACTTTCTCGTAAAGATTCTCTACAACTCTGTCAGCACTTTTGCCAGTAGTATCCACCTCAAACACCATATGCCAATAATCGGCTAGATCACTAGCCACTACCCCCAGGATCTCTGCCAACACATTCTCAGCTATCTTCTCCGGAGGCCAACCCCTCCTGGCAAGCCTCTCGTATAGCTCGAACGGGTCAGTCCTAAGTAGAACCACGAAGACAGTATCCTCATCCCCCGCCTCTAGCCATAAACTAGGATAAACGGTTTCAAGAACTACGGGTATCCTCGCATTTCTAAGCGTTTCAAGTGCTCTCCTCACCCCCTCTCCACTCACTAGGTAAGTATACCTGCCTGTAGGATCTGGCTTTGCAGCCCCTAGCTCTTTCAGTATTACTGAGGAGGAGACATATCTTAGGCCTAGATCCTCAGCGAGTAGCCGCGCTACCTGGGTTTTTCCTGTGCCAGGAGTTCCGGAAACTATTATCATATAGTAATCTGGCATTTTTCGAGCGCCTAGGAGCGTGTTCAAGAGAAGGCTATATAAAATTAAAAATTATAGATGGCGTCTGTTATCTTTTCTGCTACTTCTTACCGCCCTTCTCCTCTTCCTTAGACCTCCTAGCAGCGATCACATCGTCAATCCTTAGTATTAGCGTGGCGGCCTCTGTTCCAGCCTTTAGGGCGTTAGCTTTCACCCTCATTGGCTCGATTACGCCTTTCTCCATCATGTCAACTATTTCTCCCGTGTCCACGTCGATCCCAGCCCACTTCTTGCCGGCCTCATGCGCGCTCCTCAGCCTCATTAGCACGTCTATAGTGTCGAGGCCTGCGTTGTACGCTAGGGTCTGCGGGAGAGCCTCGACAGCCCTTATGAATGACTCTATTGCTAGGCTCTTCTTACCAGCCACAGTCTTGGCGTACTCCCTTAGGTGCTTCGCTATCTCTGCCTCAGTGGCGCCACCGCCCGCTACTATCTTCCCGTCCATTACTGCGTCGGCCACGGCGCTTAGGGCATCGTGGAGAGCCCTGTGTGCCTCCTCAACTAACCTCTCGAAGCCAGCCCTGATGAGTATTGTTACGCTCTTGGGGTTTCTTGCTCCTTCTATGAATATCATTTTGTCTTCTCCTACTCTTCTCTCCTCGACTAGTTCGGCGTAGCCCAGATCCTCGGGCGAGATGTCCTCGATGTTAGTGATGATCTTCGCGCCGGTGGCCTTGGCGATTTTCTCGATGTCGCTTCTCTTCACCCTCCTCACAGCCATAATACCCTTCTTAGCAAGGAAGTGCTGAGCAACCTCATCAATACCCTTCTGAGTAATCACAACA
>WAOR01000035.1 GCA_015521175.1 Thermodiscus sp. | reverse complement strand
TGACCTCCAACAAGAGTTCCACTAGATCCTCAGCTATACCACTAGTCTTCCTAGCTATCTCCTCAGGTGACAGCTTATCGCTTAGAACTCCGTAGACTTTGTCCATGTCATAGAGTGCCTTGTACATTGCTCCAAGTACGGCGGAGCTCTCGGAGTAGGATGCTTCCTTGAAGTATAGCTTTGTTAGTTGTTGTAGCTGACTGAAGGCTCTCGCGAAATTAAAGTCATTGCTGAGGGCTTCATGCCAACCTAAATATATAGAGTATATCTCGTGGAGAAGCGATAGGTCTTTCTCTTGCAGATAGTGAGCCGGCTCTAGCTTGGCTAGCCTTTTTTGGAGGTCTAGAGCCATTGACTCTATCCTCTGTAATAGCTTCCTGGCTTTCTGTAGACTGCTCTGAGAGTACTCGAGCTGTTTCCTGTAGTGTCCGCTTAGGAACCATAAGCGGAGGGTTCCTGGCCCCCACTCCTTGATTGCGTCCCGTAGCACTATTATGTTACCTAGGCTCTTACTCATTTTCTCTCCTTCGATCGTCAAGTATCCTGTGTGAAGCCAGTACTTAACCCACGGTGATTCTCCGAGGTAGGCTTCGCTCTGAGCGCGCTCGTTCTCGTGGTGTGGGAATATGAGGTCCATTCCGCCTCCGTGTATGTCTAGCTTGCCGCCTGCGTAGCGTGTGCTCATGACGCTACACTCTATGTGCCATCCCGGCCGTCCTCTACCCCAGGGACTCTCCCAGTATGGCTCCCCGGGCTTTGCCGCCTTCCATAGGGCGAAGTCATACGGTTTCTTTTTCTCGCGTGCGTATTCTTCTTCCTGAGACCATTGCTCGGTTTTGTGCTTGCCGCTCAGTCTCCCGTAGTCTGGGTATTTGTCTACCTCGAAGTACACGCTGCCACTGGGTGCTACGTATGCATAGCCTTTATCAATTAGTTTTGATACAAATTCTATTATTTCTTTTATATGGTCTGTGACTCTAGGATGAATATCTATTTTTATGTTTAATTTTTTAAGATTCTCTAAGTAATCACGTGTATAGTAATCTGCTATTTCTTGCCAAGTTTTACCCGTCTCTCTTGACTTTTTTATTATCTTATCATCAATATTAGTAATATTCTGTATATGATATACGCTATATCCTCTTAGGTTGAGATACCGCTTGATGCCATCGAACACCACGAAGGACCTGGCATGGCCTATGTGCGTATAGTCGTATGGAGTGGGGCCGCACACGTACATTTTGACTAGGGGTGGGTTGAAAGGCTCGAAGACCTCCATTCTTCTACCTAGCGTGTTCTTGACTGTTATCCTAGCTTGCAATACCCTCCGAGCCTCCTGTTCACTCCTGACTAGCGGTTGGCTGGTTAAAAGATTGAAGAAGTATAGGGTAGGCAGCGGGAAGATCTAAGAGGGTTTAGGTGTTGAGTCTAGGCTTTTCTCTTATTGTAGATATATGTTGCTATTACAGCAATGTATGCTGTGAGTACTAGATACCAGTCCCCTGTTACTGCTAGTATCCCTATAATAGCTAGTATTATCCTCCAGTATTTGCTCTCGATTCTTCCACCCATGTAGCCTGCAAAGCCGGCGCTGGCCGTGACTATTACTGCCGTTATTGTTATGAGGCTCCACGCAAAGTCTAGCCATGTCATGTGCCCCTCTAGTACTGGGAGTACTAGCATTGCAGGGTTGACTACGAAGACGAATGGTAGTACGTACTTGGTGAAGCCGAATCTGGTCGCGTTTACGGCTGTTTTCCAGAAGTCTGCTCTCGCCACTGTTGCTCCGGCGAAGGCGGCGAGGGCTACAGGGGGTGTTAGGTCTGCTAGGATTCCATAATAGAATACGAACATGTGGGCGGCTAGTAGAGCGGCTGGCCAGGGTATTCCGAGCATTACCTTGGCTGCTGTAGCTATGGCGGCGGCCCCGATTAGGCTTGTTATCACGTAGTTCGCGGTTGTGGGGACTCCCATACCTACTAGTATGCTTAGGAGGCCTATTAGTATCATTAGTATGTAGATATTGTTATGCGCAACGCTTATGAGCTTGTCTCCTAGGAATGTGCTGAGCCCTGTGAGTGTTAGGCTCCCCTGGACTATGCCGGCTAGTGCTGCGGCCATGAATACTGGTACGCTGTTCCTTACTGCTTGTTCTATGCTTTTTATTATAACGGTGCCGAAGTTCTTGTAGTTCTTCGTGAATACTAGGAGGAGTGAGAGTAGTAGGAAGAACATTCCGGTGAAGTAGACGGCGGCTCTTAGATTCATTCCCGCCGCGTACGCGATAGCTCCTATGATTATTAGGGCTAGGGTGTAGGCTGTGTTGAAGAGCTTATCGTATCCTAGAGCCCATGCTGCTGAGATTAGGGCTAGGCTCAAGCTGGCTACTACGCTGTGTTGGGGTGGTAGCTTGAGGACTAGTAGCAGGGTGATTAGGATCACGGGGCTTAGAAGGTAGAGTTTACCGTAAAGCTTCCTGACGTCTGGTAGCTCTTCTTTGGAGAGGCCTCTCAGCCCTAGCCTTTTGGCTTCGAGATCGACGAAGTAGTAGAGGCTCATGAAGTATATTGTGGCGGGGATGAATGCTGCTATGACGATCTCTCCGTAGGGTCTCCCCAGGAAGCTGGCCATGATGAAGGCTGCGGCCCCCATTATGGGCGGCATTATCTGGCCTCCCGTGCTCGCGCTAGCCTCCACTGCCCCGGCGACCTCGGGTGGAAAGCCTGCTTTCTTCATTAGTGGTATAGTGAATGTGCCAGTAGTGAAGACGTTCGCCACACTGCTACCGCTGAGCATGCCCATGAACCCGCTCGACACGATTGCTACCTTTGCGGGTCCCCCGGGCTTGCTTCCGAATAGGCCGAGCATTAGTGTTGTGATGTACTCGCCTATCCCGATCATTTCGAGGAATGTGCCGAAGAATAGGAATGCGAAGACGTAGGCCGCCATGACCTGGAATGGTATGTTGAAGAGGCCGTAGGTGGAGTAAAACATGTCCTTGGACCACTTCACTCCAAGGTTATACCAGTTAAGCATTGACTGGGTCTTCCAGAAGTAGAAATAGTATCCGAGGAAGAATGCGACAACCGCGGCTAGCCAAGGGCCAACAGCCCGTCTTGTTAGCTCGAAGGCTAGGATGGTTCCTATTATCGCTGCTACTAGCGCGGGCGTTTCTGTTCCTGCAGGTAGCTCTCCTTCGTGAGCCTCCACATATGCCCCGAGGTAGGCCTGGTAGAGGAATACTATGAACGCTATTGCCGCTAACAGGTAGTCGTAGAGTGGTATGTGGTCAACATATTTCTTCTTGTATTCAAGGAGTTCCTCATCACTAGCCGCCATTGGAGGTCTTCGCACTGGGAATATTAGGAAGCCTATAGCAGTAATTGAAGCCATCACGAGTCCTAGAATACTTCTACTGGATATCGAGAGATGCATCATTATCCATAGTCCTGCGCCCTTGAGGCCAATTGCCTGAAGAAATCGGGCAAATGTGGTATAGAAGTTCATAACATATAGTATCTCTACGAATGCCATGAAAAGGGCTATTGATAGTGCTAGCCATTTTACCTTTCCTTCTCTGGCTCTCATTTGGACTACGCTGAAGGGTGTTAACTGCTCTTCTCCGCTCTTTTCGGGCACGCTCTAACACCTCTCAATTTGAATGTACAAGATGCGCTACTCGGCTCTCCGGGCGGGTAGTAGGTGCCTCTTGCTTTGGAGACTATATCGTAGTATAAAAGGGAGTGATTATAAGAAACCTTTACGGTATAATTTTTATTACTGCGTGGATGAAGTTCTCACATTTGATCGTAGTGTTTCCCGAGCTTATAGTAAGGGACCCGTAGAAAGCCTTATTCCCTAGTATTTCGAGGGTTTTCCCTATGTTATAGTCGGCGGAGTATACCATGAATCCGTTTGTAACCGTGAAGTTTTTCCCGCCTATTTCTTCACTATTGTATGGGTGCCCTGCGCCGAAGGATTGGGCTTCCGCTTTAACTAGTATTAAGCCATCTGAAGTGACATTATATATTTCTATTATAGGTGATTTTTCTACACTATGAATCCAGTAGTATGACAGCTTCGTTTTATTAGGGATTATTCTAATTTTTATAGTATTATTGTTATCACACTTTATTAGTAGTGTTGGAGCAGTTGTGTTTCCACCTTCCCTTATGTTTTCAGTTGCTTGTATAGAATTATTTATTATTAGAAGAGGGGTTGCTATTAATATTAAAAAAATAAAGGATGTTATTATTCTTTTTATCATGTTACTCGCCTAGGCTAAGCAGTTAGCCCTGTGGCGGCTTGAACTGGTCGGGCACGTTGAGGCCTTGCTCAACGTAGTACTGGTAGGCTCCGGGGTGTAGTGGTATGCTTAGGCCTTCTAGTGCGTGTTTTAGGCTGATGTACTGGACGCTCTGCTTCTGGACTTTCTGTTTTAGCTCGTTTGCGTGCTCGAATAGTATCTTTGTCATCTGGTAGACTATGTTCTTGGGTACATCCTTGTGCACTAGTAGCATGCTCATTACGGCTACTGTCTGGACGTCGTGGTCTACGCCGTTGTAGGTGCCCTTAGGTATGACTACCTGGGTGTAGAATGGGTACTTTTGCTTGAGCTTCTGGTAGATGTCTGTGGGTATTGGGATTATCTTTACGGGTACCTGGGCGGCTAGCTGTTCGACAGCGCTAGTTGGTATTCCTGCGGTTAGGAAGGCCGCGTCTATGTTGCCGAGCTTGAGGTCCTCTACGATCTCGGAGAACTTCTTGTACTCGGGCACGATCTTATCCCATAGGCCCGCGGCCTCTAGTATCTGCCTAGCGTTCCAGTAGGTGCCGCTACCCTCAGCTCCTACTGCCACTTTCTTCCCGGCTAGGTCTTGTAGACTGTTGATTCCGCTGTTGGCTAGGACTACGATTTGTATGGTCTCTGGGTATAGGACTGCTACTGCCCTAATGCACTTCTGCGGATGACCCTGGAAGTCCTTGATCGTGGTTCCGTGGTAGGCGTAGTAGGAGATGTCGTTCTGGGCTAGCCCAGCGTTGGCTACGCCGCTGCAGATGTCTTTGATGTTGGCTACGCTTGCCCTACCCTCTAGGGCTCTTGCGTTTATGGCTCCATTGCTGTACTTGTTGAGTAGTTCTGCGTATGCTGTACCTACTGGATAATAGGTTCCTGCTGTGCTCCCGGTTAGTATTAGGATCTTGTATGGTTTGCCTGCCTGGGTCGTGGGTGATGGTGACTGTGTCGTCGTGCCGCCAGCTGCACCGCCAGTGGTGGTTGTCGTCTTCGTTCCACCGCCGCCTTTGGCCATGTAGTATGCGGCTCCAATTATTATGATTAGAATTATTATTACTGCTGCAGCTATTGCTCCTGTGGATGCTCCTCTTCTCCTTCTAAGCATGCTTTACACCTTATTAAGTCGCTGGGTAGCTAGTTCGTTTGTTGGGATATATAAGGATATATGAGAATGATTGTTTTCTCAATAAATACTTCTAAAGATAGACTAACGTTTCTTCCTAGAAAGTTACACGTGTTATTCTTAGTTTCCTAGCTTTCTCGTATAAGTTTAGCCAGTCTTCCTGTTCGAGCCTCCAGCCCATTGCTCCAGCGTTGTCCTCCACTTGCTCGGGGGTTTTAGCCCCGGGTATGGGTACTATTGTGTCGCTGTAAGCTAGTAGCCAGTTCAGGGCTATTTGCGCGGGGGTTTTCTCGTATTTTTCGGCTAGTTTCTTTATTTCGCCCGCGAGCTCTAGTATTTGGGCGTAGTTTTCTGGGTGGAACAATGGGTCGTTCGCCCTGACATCTGAGAGTTTCGCTGCCTCTTCAAGCGTGTATTTGCCTAGGACTGCGCCTTTTGCTAGTGGGCTCCACGCTAGTAGTGTTAGATCGTTCTCCTCGGCATAGGGTATGTGCTCCTTCTCTGCCTCCAGCTCTGCTATGTTGAAGCGGACCTGGATTGCTTCGATATCCGACCTCGCAAGGCATGCTCGAGCCGACTCTATGAGTTCTACTGGGAAGTCGCTTAGACCTATAGCCCCAATCAGTCCTTTCGCCTGGAGTCTCTCGAGGGCTCTCATGTACTCGCAAGTGGGTATGTTGTTCCAGCATGGCGGCCAGTGTACTTGCATTAGATCTACGTAGCTTGTCTGGAGCCTCCTGAGGCTTCTCCTGGTGGCCTTGAAGACGTCGTCGTAGGAGAGCATTTCTCCCGGTATCTTGGTGGCTATTACTACATCGTCCCTCTTGACGCCTAGCTCCCTGAGGGCTCTCCCGATGAATTCTTCGCTGAGCCCCCTGCCGTATACTATGGCTGTGTCTACTAGGTTTATTCCAAGGTCAAGGGCTCTAGCTATTATGGCTTTGGCTTTTTCATAATCTGTCACGCCCCAGGATTGGCTGAACTGCCATGCTCCTAGGCCTATTCTTGAGATCCTGATTCCGGTTGAGCCGAGCTCGGTATACTCTATTTTGGTCATTGTCTGCTCCCTTATGGGGGTGTTGCTGGAAGGGTTATTATATCGGTGTTAGTAGGTTAGCTTCTCCGCTATTAGCCTGTAGAACCTCGCCGCCTTCTCTAGGTGTTCTAGTTCGACGTACTCGTCGGGGCCGTGTATGTTCCCGCCTAGGGGGCCGTAGTCTATTGCTTCTACTCCTCGGGGGCTGTAGAATCTTGAGTCGCTAGCACCCCCGGCCTCGACAGGCTCGCTGGGTAGGCCGAGGTTGGCGTTGATCCTCTGGGCCTCTATTACTAGCCTGGAGTCTCTGCTAGTGTATAGGTATCCGCCTCCTCCCCGTACTGACAGGCTCCCGTCGGGCAGGGTTTCCCGGAGGATAACGGCTAGGGTTTTCTCCACAATATCAGTGCTAGACGTCATCGCCCGGATATCTAGGATAAGCTTGTGGGCACCGTTCTCCCCGCGGTATACGTTGGGATTAACGGTGGCTCCGTAGTCGCTGTAGCGTTCTGTGGGGATAGGGGCCCGTGATAGGGGTACTATGCTCTTTACTAGGCGGGTGAGGGCTTCATCGTAGTCTCCACTGCCCGTTCCTTCTAGCACTGTGAGCTCTATGGAGCGTGGTAGGACGTTCGACTTTACCCACTCCCCGTTTAAGCCCGCTACACGAGCCTCGTGGTCTCTCGCCCAGAGGCTAGCCGCTATGAGCGCGTGCCGATCCACTCCCGGCACGAAGTATGCTGAGTGCATAGTGCTCCTAGTCACGCTGGTCTCGAATCGCCTCGCAGTGGGGGTCCCCTGGCCCGTGGCTGGCTCGGGTTTCAAGGTGATAGAGGCTGTGAAGGATGCTCTCCTCCTCGTGATAACCCGTGAGAGGGACCCGTCACCGTTGACCAGGTAGTCGGGGAGTAGTCCTTCCCTCTCCAGCTTCTCAGCTAGGTACCCTGCTCCCCGCCTGCCACCTATCTCCTCGTCCCCGGTGAAGGCTATGATTAGTGTTCCCCTGCGCGGCTTGTACCCCCTGAGGGCCCATGCTATTGCTGCCACGTTCGACTTGTCATCGGCAGCTCCCCTACCGTAGAGCCTTCCACCCTCCACTAGGGGTTCGAACGGCTTGGTCTTCTTCCACCCGGGGCCTGGGGGGACTACGTCGAAGTGGGCCTGGAATAAGATTACTGGGCGGCCCTCCCCCTCCACGTGGAGGAGTATTGGGACCCCTTCATTGACTAGAAGGTCTGCCTCGAACCCGTACCGTGAGAGTACTCCCCGGATTTCCTCGCCCTGCTCTGGGCCTACTAGGAGCCCGGAGGAGGGGTCGTTAACCGTGGGCACCCGGACCAGATCGGCTAGGAGACTCGCTAGGCCCTCCACCTGAGCCAACCCCGCACTTTACGGGAGGAGGGTCTAGACCTAAGGGGGTTATACACTATAGGGCCTATACCCTTTGACTCCAACCGGGCGATGAGGTAGGCCTAGTAAGCCGAGTGGTGAGGCGCCCCTACTAGGGACTACCCGCCGAGCCCGCCATTATCCCCTCTCTCACTAGGGCTACGGCGAAGCCTGCTAGTATGAGGCTCATGAACTTGTCTATGAAGAGCGCGCCATGCCTCCCCATTATCCTAAGGAGGGCCGTGCTAGACGCTAGTATGGGGTAAGCCACGATAATGTTCAGGGTGGTGGCCGCCAGCGCCGTGGGCAACCCGTAGACATACTTGATATACATAACAGTAGTTATCGAGCCCGGCCCGGCAAGGAGAGGAGTAGCAAGGGGGAAGATCGCGAGTGACTCCGGCTCCTCGCTAGAAGCCCCAATATGAACCTCGAAGATCGCAGCGACAGCGTATATCATGAGGATAATACCAGCCGCAACCTTGAAGTCAGCCACCGAGACCCCCAGGAGGCGGAAAATCGCGTCTCCAAGCAAGGCGAATGCAAGAAGCATAGCGTAAGCAGCGGTCAGGGCCCTCCTAACAAGACGCCCAGCCTCCTCAACGGGAACCCTCGAAGCAACCGCCTGGAAATAAGGGATAATCCCGATAGGGTCAAGGACCACGAATAGCATCAGGTAAGGCTCTGGGGAGAGCAAGCCACTAGCCACTACCCACGCACCACTAGAAGCCGCTGGGACGACAACCAGGATATTATAGGAGTAGACGCTGCGACCCAGCCGAGCGCCGCCCTAAGGCAACAACCCCACAGCAGCCACAGAGCCCAGGAGGCCACAGGGGCCAGCTCGCCCAGCCACCCAGCCAGGAGGCCACCCAACGAGCAATCCGGGCCCCAGGCCCTGCCAGGGCCCCTACACGGGCTACACCATTATACACCGTGCAGCCCGCCCCAGGGTGAGCACCCTGCGGCCTCGGGCGATTGGGAGCGGCGGGCTGAACCCCTCGGGGGCCAACGCCCCCTCGGGGCTTACACCCCCGCCCCATCAACCC
>WAOR01000034.1 GCA_015521175.1 Thermodiscus sp. | reverse complement strand
GGGCCTGGCGCACTCGCGAGAGCACTACGGCCTACCGGCGAGCCTGGCCATACCGGGCCCCCTCTCCAGGATTGAGAGGGAACTACTCGCCGACTATTACGGGAGGGATCCGGGCCCGGGGATCGATAGGGAAGAGGCGTGCCTCGCCGCTAGACGCTTGGAGGCCGAGTTATAACGGTCATGTAGACGTTGAGGGTCCCCCCGCCCCGGAGGCTCTCCACTATCCTACGGTCAATGTCTCTCGCCGCCTTGGAGGCTCCCACCCCAATAGTCCTTGCATCCACGTAGCTACTCTTCCTAATCACCATACTATTGCTACTGGCTAGTGTTAGCCGGGGGTCCCCCCGTGCTGTCAGTGAGTCGCAGACCCCTCCGCTACAGAGGACTACTATGAGGAGTGAGTCTTCCCTGCGTAGGGCCATCTTAATCCACTGGGGCAGGCTACCCGCGGATAACTCGGCTTCAACCCCTACTATGCAATCGCCTCTCGGGGTTAGGTGGGGGTCCCTCGTTAGCTCCAGCGTGCTCTTATGCGTCGCCCTCACGTTAGGGTGGCCCTTCGCCGTAAAGTATAGCCACCTGGACTCGAACACCTTCAAGCCTCGACCACCACGTCAACAGCGTATATTGAGAGCCTAGGACTATACTCGAGGACCCTCCTGCACCTTGGCTCGAGGACCCTGCAGCCGGCCTCAGCTATGCTCCGGGCGACGGTGCTCTTTGCTTCATTGCATGTCTCGGCTTTAACATAGTAGTGGTGGTAGCCCTCTTGCCTCGTTAGACCGCAGGCTACCCGTGTGTATCTGAGGGACTTGGAGGGTAGGTTGAGTATTACCCTGTCGAATACTGGTTCCAGGAGCTCGCCTAGCACGGCTGAGTCGCCCTGTAGGAGTACTACTCTGCCTTTTAGCCTCCTCTTGTTAATCTCGAGGCTCTCTACTGCAAGGTCTATGGCGTGTGGGTTAATATCGTTAGCAACCACTAGGGCTTCACGTAGGACTGCTATGTGGAGGGCGAATCCTCCTATTCCAGCGAACATGTCTAGTACTCTCTCCCCATCCCGTGTTTGCTCCGCAATCCTCCTATGCTCTCCGGAGAGCCTTGGATTATAGTAGGCCCTAGCCAAGTCGACCACGAGTGAGATACCGTACTCCCTAGTGATCGTCCTAGTCCTCTCCTCCCCTGCAAGGTGGACTAGGCGGGGGACCCTCTCCTCTCCACTAGTCTCAGTCTTAAGCCAGGCGGCCCTTATCCGGGGCTGCGCCCGTAGTAGAGCTCTAGCAGTCGCCTTGTAGGCTTCAACCGGTATGTCTCGGGTCTTGTTGAAAACCGCTATGTCGCCTACTACAACGTATCCTTTAACGGGGCCTTCCAGCCTGCCGGGCCCTCTCCTCCTAGCCTCGAACCTAGCCTTAACCGGTTGCGCCTCTATGCCGTGTGCTAGTAGTGTTTGTAGGGCTTCCCGAGGGTCCCTCACGGGGAATACTACTGCGTCTCTATCCGCATAGGGCCGTAGGTGTGGAACTATGAGGCCTGCCCTTGCGAGTATTTTCCTCGCTCTTTCAGCACTATTTCTTGGTATCCTGACGGCGTGGCTCTCCCCTTCCAAGGCTTACTCAATCCCTCTACCTGGGCCGTTGCAGGGGTTGACGCCGTTTGAGAATTATTATTCAGTGAGGGTTCCCCAGGCTTGTGGGAGACTCTGATTGACGGGTGAGGCCGTCGGTATTGTAGTGAAGCCCAATAGTATTGTGGCGGAGCGAGTCGCCCTTAGGGCTGTACGGAAGCTTGAGGAGCTCGAGATACCTGTGATCGTTGAGGAGGAGACAGCGAAGCTCTATGGGAGCCTCTCCGAGTACCCGCGTTTCAGCCTTGAAGACCCCCCAGGCAAGGTGATAGTTGTTGGCGGTGATGGGACTCTCCTGCGGACTATTATGAAGATGAGGGACCCCTCCAAGACTATTATAATGGCCGTCCGCGCCGGTAAGAGAGGGTTCCTCCTAGATGTGGAGTCGTATGAGGTGGAGGAGAGGGTAGAGGACTTCATTGAAGGCGAGTACAGGCTCGTGGAGTACCCGAGGTTTGAAGCCTTCTACCCCGGGGGGAGTAACTGTGTACTAAACGATGTAGCCCTAGTCATGGACAAGGCCAAGCTAGTGCGACTCTCAGTCTACATGGGTGGGGAAAGGATCATGGGGATCGATGGTGACGGCCTAGTCATATCGAGCACTGTGGGGAGCACGGCCTACAGCTTGAGCGCGGGAGGCCCCATTATAGACCCCAGCCTCCAGGTAATAGTCCTCACCCCCCTTAACCCCGTACAATTATATCTACGCCCAGTAGTCCTCCCGCTAACCGCCGTGGTGGACGTTGAGGTTAAGCAGAACAGTAATCCACTATACGTCGTCCTTGACGGGCAAGAGGTACATGGACTCAACCCTGGCGATATAGTGAGGGTTAAAGAGTGTGGTAACAATGTTAAACTAGCTAGGTTTAAATGGTGGGAGAACTATTACGAGAGGTTATACACAAGGGTATTCTCATACCTATAATAAAAATATTTAAAAATAAAGGACTAGTAGAGGGGTTTATACTTCTCCACCTGGAGGTCCCTGAAGCCAGCCCTCTCGTAGAAGGCCCCAGCTATAGTGTTCCCGGCCGGGTACACCACAGTTATTATACCGGCGCCCATGTCCTTAGCGTGATCGATAGCCTTCTCTAATAATATGCTTCCAACTCTCCTCCTTCTGTACTTTGACTTCACATAGAAGTCGGTTATTACGGCCTTGTAGCGTGGCTCGTAGAATATCCTGTCCTCCTTCCTCAGTACGAGGAGCCCGACAGGCTCCCCGGTCGCGGCGTCTAGGGCGAGTAGTACTCTGATATCCTTGCTTGCCAGGATCTCCTCGACGTACTTCTTCACCACGGATTCAAGATCGCTCACGGTTTTGAAGTGGGGGTCTAGCTCCTCGTTCAGCATTTTGAGCCTAGCGATCATCTCGGCTACGGCATCTGCGTCCTCGCTGGTGGCCTCCTTCACGTATATGTTTACCATGCCGTTACACCTCCCTCAGGTATATGCTCGCGTATGGGCGGAATTTGAGTTTAGAGTAGAACTCCTTTGCCACGAAGTTCTGAGCCGGGAACTCTGCGGCTATATGCCTCACGCCCTTTTCTCCTAGTAGGGTTTGCATTTCTTCTACCAGCCTGGAGGCTATGCCCCTCCTCCTAGCCTGGGGGTGAACGTATACCTCGGTTATCACGCCTATCTTGCTGGCTTCTAGCATCTTGTTCTCCCTTATCTCGGCGTGAATATACCCTACGACTTGGGAGTCTATGAGGGCTACAAGGGTCTCTCCAGCACCATCGATGTACTCCTTGGCGACTATCCTCGCCGTATTATCGGGGTCCGCCACGATTGACCAGGCCGGGTCGAACTCCTCGTTGAAGATGTAGAACCTCTTTATGAGGTCAGCCAACTGGTCCAACTCCTCCTCGCGAGGCTTCCTGACGTGGATTCCTGGCTCGTACACTGCACGGCCACCTCCATTAGGGTTACTCGTAGTCTACAGGAGGCTTGGGTATGAGCCCGTTCTCCCACAGCATCTCATACTTCTTGCGTACCGTCGCTATTATCGTCTTAGCCCTCTCATACTCCTCCTGGTAAGTCGTAGTCTTCCTGGCGACGCCCAGCTCCACGGCTTTTACTGCCACTGCGGCGGCTTCCCTCGGGTAGACGTCCCACTCCTCCATTGTCGGTATGATGTAGTCCTCGTGTATCCCTTTCTCCCGTGCATACTTTGCTAGCTCTTCAGCAGCGGCAATGGCCATTTCATCTGTCACAGTCTTAGCCCTGACGTCTAGTACTCCCCTGAAGACCGCGGGGAATACGAGGCTATTGTTGACCTGGTTGGGGAAATCACTTCTCCCAGTCGCTACTACGCGGGCCCCGGCCTCCTTAGCCTCCCACGGCCATATCTCTGGGACTGGGTTTGCCTCAGCGAATACTATGGCGTCCTTGGCCATCTTCGCGATCCACTCCTTCTTGATGGTGCCTGGGCCGGGCTTGCTAGCCGCCACTACGGCGTCTGCCCCCTCGAGTGCCTTGTCGGGGCCGGCTCCCGGTGGGAGTCCTCCACCCTTGGTCTCTATCGCTACCTGGTACTTCCACGGGTGGCTGATCATGAGCTTGTCTATGTCGGGCCTATCAGGGTGTAGTACTCCCTTGCTATCTAGGACCACCATGTTCTCCGGCGGGACACCGTACTTTTTGAGTAGCCTGTAGAGGGCTAGGTTGGCGGCACCGGCACCTATTAGAACGATCCTGGCCTTCCTTATGTCCTTGCCTACGAGGTGGAAGGCGTTTATGAGGCCTGCCAGGGTTACTGCGGCGGTGCCCTGCTGGTCGTCGTGCCATACCGGTATGTTGAGCCTCTTCCTAGCCTCCTCTAGGATGTAGAAGCACTTGGGGCTCTCTATATCCTCTAGGTTTATGCCTCCGAAGCTTGGCTCTACCAGTTCTAGT
>WAOR01000033.1 GCA_015521175.1 Thermodiscus sp. | reverse complement strand
GTCCCCCGGACAGTAGTAATCCCTCCAGGACCCAGGAATCCGAGGCCTAGGAGGGTCACGGCCCTACTCGGATGCCTCCCGGGAGCAGACAAAAGAATCTACTGCCTACCACTCCAATACAAGGATAGGGAGCTCGTCGAAGCCATACGGCTAGACTTGGAGTCAGCGGACCCTAGGGTGATAGTTCTAGATAAACCGGAGGCTCTGGCGAGTGTTGCCAAGGAGAAGGGATTACCCGAGAAGATACTAGTCGTCCCGAGGAGGCCCCTCAGGTACGAGGAGCTCTCGGACCTGGCGAAGAGAAACCTCGAAGAGGCCATTGCCAGGATCATTAAGGCTAGGGAGAGAGACTTCGTCGAGTTCTTCAACATCGCACAGCCCATAAACATTAGGCTACACAGCCTGGCCCTCTTGAAGGGCGTCGGGAAGAAGACCCTCATCAATTTCCTCAAGATAAGAGCTCAGAGAAGGTTCAAGTCATTTGAAGAGGTCAAGAGAGCTCTGAAAACGGACCCGGTGGAAGCGCTTAGAGACAAGATACTGGAAGAGATAAGAGGAGAGGCGAAATACTACCTCTTCATAAAGCCCCCATCCCCCAGTGAACCCTTCCTAGACTACCTCTCAAGAATAGAGAAGTCTAGGAAATGATCGAGCCCCCTCCAGAGGAGCCCTATGGGCTCCGGGCATGGATCCGGAAAGTGTTAAGGAGCCTCGGCAAGAGGCCTAGCCAGAGGCTCAGCCAAGTCTTCCTAGCAGACCCTCGAGGTGTTAGGCTACTCGTTGAGAACTCCGTTTCACTGCTAGAGGCTCCGCTAGCCGACCTTGGAACCGGCCCGGGCCACCTAGCCTACTACGTGGCGAGACATGGGAAGCCCGTAGTTGGAGTAGAGATAGATCCGTCCCTTGCCAGAGTCGCAAGCGGTATCACGACAGGGCTGCCAGCAGGCATTATCCTAGGAGATGCCGCCAGGCTCGTAGAATCTCTAGGCGTCCGCGGGGTCTTCTCAAACACACCTTACAAGGCCACCTCGAGGATAATCTCCGGAGCAGCTAGGAATAATTACATCCAGGGGATGGTCCTAGGCGTGCAACTCGAGGTAGCTGAGAGGATACTTGCGAGGCCCGGGAGCCGGGAGTATGGACGGTTAACCTTACTCGTTAGGAGGTATTTCGCCGTGAGGGAGATCGGCCGGCTCCCCAAGAGCTGGTTTTACCCGGAGCCGGAGGTTCACGGGGGCCTCATACATTTCGAGCGAATCCGGGAGTGGAGCCCGGGGGATGAGTGCTTTGAGAGGCTTACTGCCTGCCTCTTCACGGGCAGGAATAGGCTGGCTGATAAAATGGCGGCTAAGTGTACGGGGCTTGACCGTGGGTCCCTCTCGAGGCTTAGGGGGAAGAGGGTTAGGGACCTCGTTGTGGATGATGTGGAATGGCTAGTGGCGGTTGGAGGGTGCTCGAGACTCCGGCTGGCCCCGTGAGGGTCTATATTGATCCTTGCGTCTATGAGCCGGCGGAGGACTCGATGCTGGCGATCGAGGCGGCTCTAGACCTTGCTAGGAGTATCGGGGTAAAGCCTCGCTTACTACTCGACGCTGGCTCGGGTAGCGGTGTTATAGGCGCGGCCTTGGCCGGTTTCTTCGACTCGATTACGGTGGCCGTAGATATCAATCCCCGAGCGGTCCTCGCATCATCGAGGACTCTCGGTTCTAGGGGCGTCGCTCTTAGGTGCTACTGGGCCAGCTGCCTGTGGGGAGACTTTGACCTGGGAGTCCTTAATCCTCCGTATCTTCCTGTGAGGGACGTGGATAGAGAGTGCCCTTATCTTCCCCTGGCGTGGGGTGCCGAGCCAGTCGAGTTGGAGAGGGCTTGCAGAAGCGTCTCCCGTGTCAGCCGGGGGGTGGTAGTGGTTTACTCTAGCCTATCGGGCTGGTCTCCTATTCCTTGCCTCGAGAGGCTTGGGTTCGAGGTTATTGTCTCTCGCGAGGAGTCCTTCTTCATGGAGCGTTTACGGGCTGTAGGGGCTTGGAGGTTTAGCGGGGATGGATAAGCTCCGCCTAGTACTGGTAGAGGTTGAGGGCGCTATTAACCTGGGCATGATCGCTAGGCTCGCCGAGAACTTCGAGGTAGAC
>WAOR01000032.1 GCA_015521175.1 Thermodiscus sp. | reverse complement strand
GGATTAGGGTTTACCGCCGCCCTGCAGGCCTCCACCTGCCTCGAGACCAGGTCGTACAGGCCGATTCTCGAGACTAGGGCCATGACCTCGTCCTTGTCCATCCCCGCTACGGGGCGTATCACTGGTAGCTGGAGCCCTGAGCCTATCAAGCGGATGTTCCTCACAGTCTGTGTGGCGACTTGGCCTATGGACTCTCCCGTCGCGAGGGCCTCGTAGCCCTCCTTAAGGGCTAGCCTTTCGGCCTCAATCATCATGAGCCTCCGAAGGACTAGTACCTGGTACTTGGGCCTCACCCTCTCCCTGACCCTTGAGACGGCCTCGTGGAAGTCGGCGATGTATACTTGGAGTGGGGCGCCATGGACCCACTCCCAGTGGAGGCGTATCGCCACTCTAACAGCGTTATCGAGTGCCTCCTCGACGCCTATGTCGAAGATGGCTAGGCCCGCGGGGGACCCCCGCCTCATAATCATCCAGGCGGCCGCGGTAGAGTCGAATCCCCCACTGTAGAGGACTAGGGTCGGCTCCTCGCTCCCTAGTGGTAGCCCACCAGGGCCGGGGATGACTTGGTCGTAGAAGAAGGCGGTCCTACCTCGAACCTCGACGTAGGCTATGTATTCTGGATTGTGGAGGTCTACTGGGGCGTGCCTGGAGAGGAGCTCGCCTAGCCTCCTCTCAACGTCTAGGCTGGTGAAGTCGTGGGAGCCACTCCTCCTAGCCGTAACCCTGAACCTCCCCCTTACCCTGTCCCTGAAGTAGTCGTAAGCCTTAGCGACCAGGTCTTCGAGCCCCTCGAACCCCACGGCCACGGCGGGGCTCGTGCTTTTGACGCCGAATACTCTGGCGGCGGAGCGGGCCGCCTCCTCGGGGTCGCGGGGGTCCCATACTATTATCCTGCCCTCTATCCTCGCGGGGGTCCCCCCGCCCCCATGCCTCTCCAGGGCTTCAGCCACATGATCCCTCAGGAGCCTCTCCAGCCTAGGCCTAGTGTACCTCCCCTTGACAGCTATCTCGGAATACCTTACAATAACGGCTCTCCTCAAGCCAGCTCCACTCCCACGCGATGCCTGTGTGCGCGGCCTCCTTGATTAACCTCTAAGCTTGCCAGGTGATTCGGGGGTCCGGCTTGGACACGGTGTCCTTCAAGTGGCCGGGAGGCTATCTAGTAGCCCGGGCGGAGTCGGGAGACCTCATTATAGTGGCTTCCAACTCAACTATACGCTTCTCCCCCAGAGAGGTCGAGGTCCGAGGCCTCTTCCAAGGGCTTAGGGAGCATGTGGAGGGGGTCCGTGGGGAGAGGAAGAGCATCTACATTGACCTAGCCTTCCCCCTCCGCGGCCTGAGGGACCCCCAGGGCGTGGCCTTCGCTAGGCACGTTGACACGTATAGCGGTAACTATGGCCTAAGCTATACTGTTATTGAGGGGGTGGGACACTATCTCACAATATATCCGCCCCCAGGGTCCCTCTACGACCACGCAGTCGTAGCCGAGGATAGGATAGTCCTTGTAACGCTGTCTAGGAGGAGCGTCTACGTTATGGAGGAGGACGGGTCTAGGAAAATAATACTCGTCTAAGAGGTGCTCTCCCCGTGAAAGTCGAGAAGGGGCCGGGGGTTGTCGTGCTCTCCAAGCTCTTAAGAAGGATCGAAGCCTCACCATCGCCTCCCCCGCTGGGAGACCTCTCGAGGGAGGATGCCGTAGCCGTTGTAGTCTTGGCCCGCGCGGTTGGCTATGGGCTCGGTGCAGGGGTAGCGGGGGTCTGGGGGTCCCTCGCTAGGCTGGCGAGAGAGGGAAGGCTATCGGCCGGGTTATTCCTCGAGGCCGGGTCCAAGAGGGCTTGGAGGGTTTTAGAGGAGGCCGGGGCTCCCAGGGTGGGGGACCCTCACATCCGCTCCCGCCTCCTCTACGATATAGCGTATAAGGTTGACAGGTTGTACTCGGCTTCCTTCTACAATATCGTGGTTGAGTCTAGGGGCATGCTCCTATCCCGGGGCGAGGGGTTCGTGGAGAGGCTAGGGGACTTCATAGCCTATCGGGCACCGGCTAGGTCTAAGGCTTACAGGGCCGCGCTAGACCTCCACTTACTCGGGATCCTACCGGTCCATGACCTCTGGAATGCCAGGGTGCCGGTGGACGCGGGACTAGTAGGCCTCGCAATACGCTCCTGCGCCCTTACCGTTGACGACGAGTTATTAGAGTATATCGCGGCCGGGCTACCTTTAGACCGTGAGACAGACTCCCTACTCCGCTGGGCCACGGCTATCGTTCTCGACGAGGCCTCGAGCGGGGCCGGGCTAAACCCTTTCCAGGCGTATCACAAGTTGAAGGCTCTCGGGGAGGCGTGTTCCCCCTCTAGCCCCGCGCTAGCCAGCGAGTGTACTAGGGAGTGCAGGCTCCTAGGCCTTTGCATGGATTTGAGGTGCCTCTTGGAGGAGTGCTGTGCCTCTTCCCTACCAGCCGTGAGGGTCCCCCCGCCCCGGCCTCCTGCCGAGTCTTGGTGGGACTAGTATTAGTTTCCCGGGCTTGTAGTAATTAACTAGGTTCTCTCCTACATTGCCCCGGGTAGCGGGTTTTAGCAGGGAGTGGACGGATATGGTAACCGGTAGCCTAGATGTTGTAGAGGAAGCGTCTGGCAAGGGGATACCTGCCTGGGGCTATGCCCTGGGCGGGCCGAGGGTTGGTAGTGCCCCGGGTGCTTCGACCCGGGGGACCCTCTGGGTTAGCCTTCCCAGGGCTAGTGAGAGCGTTGAGCGTCTCCTGCTATCGATAGGCGTGTTCGTCGACCACGATGTAAGACCGCCGATCTCCTGGAAGCTTATAGTTGACGGGGTCTCTGTCTCCAGGGAGTTCCGCCCGCAGTTCCAGGTGGAGACGGACTGGGGCGTCTACATGAAAGCTATCTATGATGTGAAGCCGATACTTTCGAAGAAGGTCGTAGAGAGGGAGTCTCATAAGATCGTCGTGATCAGGGACGCTGTCAAGCCCGTTAGGATGGCCGACGCAGTCCTCTACGCGAGGTACTCGTCGGAGAAGGGGGCTTATTCGGTGTCGTATTGGACGGGGGCTGTTGCCCTCGAGCCCGGGGAGGGCTATCAGGTGAACGCGAACCTTGGGAGGAGTATGGAGGGTAAGAGGAGGGCTGGCGTTATAGTGCACTCTCCCTACCATGATGCATCGTTCAGGGTGGTCGCGGGGGGTTCTCAGCCGGAGACGGCTGTCGGCGAGGGTAGCCACTACATTGAAGCCCCGGTACCATACAAGGGGTCACCTGTCCCAGTCTATATACGCTACGAGGACCCGGGCTACCGCTTCTACCCGAGGATAGCAGTCGTCTCCGATGTCCTCGTAGCGGAGGTCAAGGCTCCCGAGCCGAGGCCCCGCCTGGTAGTGGAGAGGGTGTCGGTCAGGGATTCCAGGGTGGTCGTCGAGGGCTATGTTGAAAACGTTGGAGACGACGTCTTAGAGCCACCTATGCTCGTAGTCCTAGCCCTTGGCGTGAGGCTTGCCAGGAAGAAACTCCCCCGGCTCGAGCCGGGCGAGAGGGCGAGCTTCCGGGTTGAGTTCGCTGTTGACAGGCTCCCCATAAGGCCTAGCAGGGCTAACGTGAGGCTCGTCTGGAGGAGGCTTGGCGAGACGAGGATAGTCTCGAGGGAGGTCTCGCTCCCTACCGCCCCCTCTTGAAAATGTACTCTCTTAGGGGCTTTGCGAGATTGTAGCAGTCCATGCCCTTCTCTAAGAGGCCCATCTCCACTAGCTCGTCTATCCTGGCCTGAGGGTCCCTCACCCCCAGCTTCTCCAGCTCCATTAGCGCTCGCAGGTCCCCGACGGACACGTTCTTGTAGAAGTAGTCGAAGACCATTCTCTGCTCCTTATCGAGCCTCCTGGCCCGCTCGAAGAGCTCGCTAGCACGTAGCAGGTCTTCCTCCATAAGCCCTCTCCCGCGCTCTACCTATTACTCGTGTTGGAGGCTACGAGGGTTAAATTGGAGGGGTGTAGGTGGCCAGGCTACTTCGGAAGATAGCCGAGGAGGTACTCGGCCCGGGTAAGGCTGGGAAGGTGTGGTCCAGGATCGATATAGTCGGGGATATAGCCGTCATTAAGAAACCCTTCACCCCCGATGTAACTCTCGAGGACCTACGGCGGCTGGGAGAGGAGCTCGTGAAGAGGCTCCCCTACATTAGAAGCGTGTGGCTCGCCGCAGGCCCGGTGGAGGGAGCCTACAAGACGAGAGAGTACATCCACCTGGCCGGGGAAGAGAGAAGCGACACGATATACGTCGAGCATGGTTGCAAGTTCCACGTAGACATTAGGAAGGTGTTCATAACCCCCCGCCTAAACTACGAGCACCTCCGCGTCGCCCGCCTCGTGGGGAGGGGGGAGACTGTTACAAACATGTTCGCGGGGGCCGGCCTCTTCTCCATCATAATAGCCTGCAAGTCCAGCCCCCGCAAAGTATACAGCATAGACGTTAACCCTCACGCCTACGAGTTCATGGTTGAGAACGCTAGACTCAACAGGGTTGAGAACGTTGTCGAACCCATACTGGGTGATGCCCGCGACGTAATAGGGTCGAGGCTCTCCGGGACTAGTGATAGGGTCCTAATGCCCCTCCCCGAGCTGGCGATAGAGTATCTACCCTACGCCCTCGAGGCTCTAAGAGGGGGGAAGGGAGTGGTACACGTCTACCTCCACGTGCACTATGCTAAGGGAGAGGACCCGCTGGAAAAGTCGGCCCGCCTCGTAGCCAGAAGGCTAGAGGAGCTAGGCGTCAGCGATTATAGAATAAGCCTGGTTAGGCGTGTTAGGCCAGTGGGCCCCCGGACCCTGCAGACAGTGGTCGACGTGGTGATAGTGTAGTGGCTAGGAGCTGGGAGTGGTCGAAGCGGAAAGCGTCCAAGGCTATAGTGGAGGAGAGGGATGTAGGCTACCTAGACCCGGGTATAGCTGGTGTGCTAGAGAGGCTAAACTCCCTGCCAGGCCTCGCCACGACTAGCAGTTGCATAGGGCGCGTCTCGCTGGTAGAGGGAAGAGTGCACTGGGGCAGGGACGAGGACTCCCGCATACTCTACAAGACGCATGGCGAGGTAACGGTTGAAGAGATTGTGAGAGTCCTCTCGCGGGGGACCCCAGACGTCTGGCTAAAGGCTACAGGGCCGATAATGCATGTAAGGGCTAGAAGCCTAGACTGCGCCCTCCACCTACTATCACTGGCTAGGGAGTCTGGGTTCAAGCATAGTGGAATAATAGCCCACTCTAGCGAGGGAGGCTCCGTTGTCGAGCTCCTATCAGCAGCACAGATGGCTGTCCCACTAGTGGTGGGAGGGTCCCCCATATTCTCCTCGGCGAGGCAGCTGGCCCTCCTCGCGGAGAGGGCGAATATGACTGTGAGGGAGGGCCGGGCCCGGCTGGCTAGGCTCGTCGACCAGATCGCGGGGTCCCCCGGCTCCTGCGGATAGCTTTCCAGTACTCGGCCAGCACGCTTCCCCGGCACTTGGAGCAGACGCCCCTCTCAAGAGCGGCCTCGCACTTGTAGGGCCTATACCTTCTGGCCTCGGAGAGGAGCACCTCGGCTATCACCCTGGCCTCCGCTCTTGACACTATGCCCGAGGCGTATAGGAGGTCTTCAAGGTAGTCTACGGGGGCGTTGATGTTTGCTAGGAACGTGGCTATCATGTAGAGGCGGTGGGGGGATAGGTCTCCACGCCTAGCCTCCTCTACTGCTTCAACGATACACTCCGGGAAGAGGCTGGGGTCGAAGACGCCTGGAGCTTCGTAGTCGAGGCTCGAGGCGAACCTCTGCCCCAGCTCCCTCAGCCCTGCCACCTCTAGCTCCCTATACTCGTCTGCAAGCTCTGCTATCCTGTCGGCAACCCTGGCCGAGACGAGGTCCTCGAAGCCCTCCCTGTCAAGGTACACTCTCCCGCCTAGTAGGAAGGAGTTAGAAAGCCTCCACCTAGAGTCCTCGAGGCTGGCGGCGACGCGAAGATAGTTGGCCAGGCCCAGCGAGAACTGGAGGATGCGTGGAATAACCCCTCCCCTCCGACTGTACAGCCAGTTAATCGACAAGCTATCCATTCTAGCCTCTAGTCCGAGTGCGCGGGCGAGGCGCAGGAGGCCCCTCTCATCCTCGCCCCGCAGGAGCCTCCTGGCACGCTTGGCCTCAGCCAAGGCGAACCGGCGGAGGAGACGTAGGCTACCCGATAATGCTACCGCGGCTAGGGCGGCGTGGAACGAAAGCACTTCCTCCCACGTTGTCTCGCCGATACTATCGGGGAGGCCCTCCCTCGAAATCGCTGCCTCTAACCGCTTCATGGCTAGGCGGAAAGCGTCCTCATCGGAGAGAAGCTCCTCCACGGGCCCATAGTATCCTAGCTCCCTCTCGGCATATGACTTCAATGCAACAGTGTAGGGGTACTTAGCCTGCCAGAGCACTAACCGTCCCCATAGCCTCTGCTCTAAACTCTAGGAGAAGCCCGCAGGCTTATCAGTGTTCCAAGCGGCCAACTGGTACGGGGGTCCTTTCCTGGGTTAGTCTTTTAGCTCCGAGTTCCCAGTATAGTTATGCGGATCTCTACATTGAGGTGTTCCTAATGGGGAAGACGATAGCTCGCAGGATTGCTGAGTGGGTCCACTCTCTCTCAATCGAGGATATACCCGACGATGTAGTAGAAGAGGTTAAGAAGCGGTTCATAGACAGCTTCGGCGTAGCTATCGGAGCCTACAGAGAGGAGCCCGTGACAATAGCGAGGAGCATTGCAAGAGGCACGTCTGGGTCGAGGATAGCAGCCACCCTCTGGGGGACCCGCAGCCTCGCAGCCGCAGACCACGCTGACTTTGCTAACGGCTGCGCAGTCCGCTACTTCGACTTCAACGATACCTACCTCTCCAAAGAAGCCCTCCACCCAAGCGACTCGATACCCGCCATAGTAGCTGCGGCGGAGATAGTTGAGGCCCCGGCTACCAAGATAATCGAGGGCATAGTTGCAGCCTACGAGGTCATCGGTGCCTTAGCAGACGCCTATAGTGTTAGGAGCAGGGGGCTAGACCACACGGTATACATCAACATTGGAGCCGCGGCTGGCGCGGGCAAGGTTCTAGGCTTAGATGCGGATAGGCTGGAGCAGGCGATTAACATTGCAACCAACACGAGCCTGGCCCTCAGGCAGACGAGGGCTGGCGAGCTGTCAATGTGGAAGGGCTGCGCGGCGGCCCACGCCTCGAGGAACGGTTTATTCTCAGCCCTACTAGCGTGGAAGGGTATGACTGGTCCCTCTCCCGTGTTCGAGGGGGAGTTCGGCTTCTTCAACGTGGCCCTCTGCGGCGATAAGTTCGAGCTGCCAGAGCTTGGGAAGCCCCAGTTCAGGATAATGAAGACTAGTATAAAGTACTGGCCAGTAGAGTACCACTCGATGTCAGCTGTGGAAGCGGCGTTAAGGATAGTCGACAAGCTGGGGAGGATAAGGCCGGAGGACGTGGAGGAGATTAATATTGACACTTTCACGGTGAGCTACAAGATCATAGTCAAGGACCCGGAGAAGTGGGATCCGAAGACTAGGGAGACAGCTGATCACAGCCTCCCGTACATAGTAGCGGCCGCCCTGATCGACGGTAAGGTGTGGCTAGACACCTTCAAGCCGGAGCGATACCTAGCAGATGATGTACGCAAGCTAATGGCTAAAATGAAGGTGAACGTTGATCCAAAGGCAGACGAGCTCTACCCGGATGGAATCCTAAACAGGATTACGGTGAAGCTAAGGGATGGCCGGGTGGTAACCGAGGAGAGCATCTACCCGCCAGGACACTTCAAGAACCCGTTAGATAGAAGAGGCGTAGAGGAGAAGTTCCTCAGGCTAGTCGCGAGGTACGTCGACGAGGAAAGGGCCAGAGAGTTCCTCCTACGGGCCTGGAACTTAGAGAAGGTGGAGAACATACACGGCCTCATAAAGCTGCTGGCAGTGGAGGACTAGCGCCTCCTAACCCCCACCTTCTTCTTTTGGGCCCCGATGACGTAGTAGCCTCCAGCTACTCCAAGTATTATTCCGAGGAAGAATGCTCCCTCGGCTAGGAGGCCGTCGGCCCTGAGCCTCTCCTGCAACCTCTTAATGGTTAACTCCTTGACGTGTAACTCATTGCTCCAGTAACTCTGGCACCCCTTACATGTTGAAATATTCTTCTCCAGCTTCTCGTTGAGAGCGGTGAGGTTCTTCAAACGGTTCTTCATTAGTGTTAGGGTCTTATTGAGCCTGTCTAGGATGAGATTCTCATATATGACTCCTCTGTAGTCAGCGTCTGCCCGTGGATACGCTGCTTTCACGGGTTCCTCTACTCCTGCGGCGAGTATTGCGTATGGATCGTAGGGTGCTAGTAGTAGTCTTACCCCTACTGTTCTACTGGCTCCGCCGTAGGCCGCGGTTATGTAGAATGCGTTCTTCACGGTGTTGTAGGGTGTTACGTTGACGTCTTTGGGTTGCAAGGCCCCGGCCTCTATGGGCGAGATGTAGCCTGGCAGGTTAGAGTAGCCGAATACTAGGTCTAGCCTCGTAGTTTGATTGGTAGTTGTTACGCCGAGCATTGTGAGAGCGTCTAGACCGTAGCCTGTTGGCTCGAGGGTTAGGTTCTTTGATGTGAGGGGCGTTAGTCCCTGGCTGGAGTAGTATGTCATGGCCATTATCCAGCTCTGGTCTATGCTCTCGTTTACTGGGAGGATTATGTAGTAGAAGCCTGGTCTTACTGGTAGCTGAGCTACCAGGTCTATGTAGGGCCTGTAGGCTCCCATGAGGAGGGTTAGGGTAACGGTTTCGTTTCCAATGGTTCCTGTAAGGGTTATCCTTGCGCGGTCATTGGACTCTTTTACTACGTCGTATTTCGTCCACTGGACCTTTCCTCGAGTGTTATTAAACGCGTAGATAATGTCGAGCGCTTGTACTCCCCTAGGGTTTACACGGGTACCAATGTAGTCACCGCTGTTGAGCAGTATGGCTGACACCGTATTACTTGTCTTATTTATTATTATCTCATTATACTCATTACTCACTACTACTGTGGCATTGGTCTCGGTAACATTGACGTAGGCCTTGGGTAGCCCGCCCCCTATGACACGGGCCCGAGCCCCAGCAATCGGCGATAATATCGCTATCAGCATTATGCCGAGCGTGAATAGTAGCGCCACGCTATTCTTCAAAGCCTTAGCACCTTGCTGGGTGGGTTCACTCACCTGGTTTATTATTGTTTAGAGTCAGCCTTTCACCGGCAGGGGGTTAAAGCTGGTAGGAGGCGAGTGCTCTAGATCATTTATCGCCGAGGTATTCAGTGGTTTAGGGGAGGGCGAGTTCTACGTTAGTATCTATGCCAAGGGTTTCCGAGTAAAGCTAGGATTCACGCCTTACCCTGGCACTCTTAATACGAGATTACTTAGAGATGTGGACTTATTCAACAAGTGCCTCAGGGAGTCTCCAAAAACCGTAATAGAGCCTCCGAGGATAGAGGGTGCAAGGCTTGCTCCAGTGGAGGCTTATCCCGCTTTTATGAACGGGTATCCTGTCTGGATTGTTAGGCCCCAGATAACAGTCTATAAGAGAGACGTGGCCGAGCTCGTGGCTGATGCAAGGCTTCGAGACCTCTTCGGCCTGAAGGACGGCGACAAGGTTGAGATAGAGTTAAGGGACCCCTAAGACTAGCCCCAGCCGTGGAATCCTCCACTCATAGGCCGCCTCCAGGCGGTTCCTCGTGGAGGGGCGGGGGACGGCTGGGGTGTTAGTCCGTGGTAGGCTTGATAGTTTCCCGGGATTATTGGTTTCTGGGCTTTTCCCCGAGCTTCCTCATGAGTAGTCTTGCCGCGATGATTAGGCCGTCCCAAACGGGTGTTAGTGGCGGCGCGTAGCCGATGTCTGTGGCGAAGAGGTCCCATACTGTTGCCTTAGCTGTTAGTAGGCCTGCTAGTACGTTTATTCTCCATAGGACTGTCTCGCTTTTGCCTACGGACTGGCCTCCTAGGAGGCGTCCTGTTTCAGCGTCTGCTACTACTCTTAGGGTGTAGGGTTGGCCTCCGGGCATGTAGTGTGCTTTTGTCCTAGCGTTCAGCGTGGCTTCCACGACGTTGTAGCCCAGCTTCTCGGCCTCGCTCTTGGAGAGGCCTGTCCTGGCCACTACAGTGTCGAAGGTCTTGAAGGTGCTTGTTCCAACGCTTCCAGGGAATACTGCTTCTCTACCAGCTATGTTGCTCCCCGCCACGTAGCCCATCTTGTTTGCAACAGGCGCGAAGGGCCTCCAGACCCTCCTCCCCGTCACTATGTCGGTGTGCTCTACAGCGTCTCCAACAGCATATATGTAGTCTATACTAGTCCTCATGTGATCGTCGGTCCATATGGCCCCGGTCTCTCCTATCCTGAGGCCGAGCTGCCTTGCTAGATCTATGTTAGGCTCTATTCCCACTCCTACTATGAATAGGTCTCCCTCGAAGTCGCCCTTATCGGTTACTATTTTCACTGCTCTGCCATTTACTATCTTGAACTCTTTCACGGGGGCTCCCGTTACAACTTCAACGCCATGACTTCTAAGGGTCTCTTCAACCTGGCCTGCTAGGTCCTCGTCTAATGCTCTAGGGGCGACTTGACCGAGGGCTTCTACTACGGTTACTTTTAAGCCCAGGCTAGTGAGGGTGTCAGCGAACTCGAGGCCCACGTAGCCGGCTCCAACTATTACGGCTTTAGACCCCGTGGGTAGCTTCAGGGCGTAATTCCTTATCTCCTCGGCCGAGTCTAAGTGCTTCACGTAGAATACGTTCTCCGCCTCTTCTATCTCGGGCCATATCTTGGGGGCCTTGCTGCGGGCCCCAGTAGCTAATAGGAGGTAGTCGAAGTCCAGGGAGCCCTCCTCCCCGGTCTTCAGGTTCTTATAGTAGACTTTTTTCTCGTCCCTGTCTATCCCAGTCACTAGTGTCTCTAACCTGAGATCGATGCCCCTCTTCTTTATGAACTCCTCCGGCGTGTAGTAGAGGAGGTCTTCTAGCCTCTTTACAATGCACCCGGCATGGTAGGGTATGCCGCAGAGGGCGAAGCTGACCCACCGCGTCTTCTCGAATACTACGACGTTAAGGTTCTTGTTAAGCCTCTTAGCCCTGGAAGCCGCTGCCATGCCAGCGGCGCCGCCTCCAACGACTACCAGCCTTGCCACAGAGAATCACCATGCAATGGTTTAGGATACGTGGGATTATTGTATTTCGCAATACCAGCCTCATGATTATTACCCTCCACGTGCCTCACGGTTGAATCAAGGGGGGTAGCGTGGCGCTTGCCGCACCTGGAAGCAGACATCGGGGTAATACATGGCAGGCTCGTGGAGGGCGTCAGGATACCGTTTAAGCAAGACCTATTCTTCGAAACCGTTATCCTCCCCGGGTTCAGTGATACCCACGCACATCCGCAGGTCATAGATGCTGGCCTCTCTCCAAGCAGGATTGCATCGTGGAGTAATAGTTACGAGTGGCTCGAAACCCGGAGGCTAGTTATCAACGAGGCCATGGTTAGAAGGGACCTGGGCTTATCAGCCAGGCTAGCGGAGCTCGCGCTTAAGAGAATGGCCTTGGAGGGAGTGACCCTTGCAGCCTTTACAGGGGTGCTTGAGGCCAACCTCAAGGCTAGGCTACGAGTATCGCCAGGCCCCAGACTAGTCCTCCTACCTACACTGATGGATAGGGAGGGATGGTCCAGGCCTGGAGAGGTCTCCCACCTCTACGAGAAGTATGGAAACTACCTTGAAGACGACTACTTGAGGCCAGGCATATTCGTTCATAGCCTCCGGATGGCTAGCAGGGAGACCTTCTCGGGAGCCGTGGACCTTGCCCTTAGGAGTAGAATGCCCCTAGGACTCCACCTGTCTGAAGGCATCTCAGAAGCCAGGGATTTTGCAAGGGCGGTGGAGAGCTATGAGAGGTTACCGAGAATCGTGGCTGTTCATTGTATTAACGATGATCCCAGCAGGCTTGGGATTAGGTGTTCTAGCTGTCCAGCCAGTAACATGCTATTGTATGGGAGGACTAGGAGTAGTCTCAGAGGAGTGACAAGTTTCGGGAGCGACTGGCCTCACCTCATCGGCTCCATGCCCCGTCACTTGGGGCTTATTACAAGGTTGTATCCAGCGTCGCTCAGCGAGATAATGTTTAGGGCAACGACTGGTGGTTACATGGATTATGGCGTCAGCTATCACGGCGACTTTGTAGCGTATGATACTCCCCTCGAGAGTGTTATTGAGGGGGGAGCTTTGCCTAGAATGGTCTCAGTCGGGGGCGAGGTTGTTGTTGAGGAGGGCAGGCTAACTTTGACTGGAGAGTCCTTAGAGGATATAGTTGGGGAGACCGTTGAAACCGTAAAATATGCCGTCGAGTTGTATGGTGACGGCTTAATGCCCTATATCCCTGGTGAAGAGGTTGTAGGGGATATTGCTAAGGGCTTGAACGCCGATTCTAGCTTAACCCTTGTTAGAGAGTTATTACGGTCGAAGGCCGCGTGAATGATCTCCTTGTAGGCTGGAATGTTTACCGGTCGAAGCCTCCCTCCTAGATCTTGATATATAGGGAGTGCTCTAAGGCGTATTAGGTGTGAGGGGGCCCGTGTCTTGGCTACTGAGAGGACCCTCGATAAGATGAAAGAACTAATAGTTATCGTGATCTCGACCCCGGTTAAAGCCGGCGCTATTCATAGGTTAAAGATTGATCCTTCCTTTGAGTCACGCCTGGCTGAAGCCGTGGTAACGTTCAAGTATGTAGAAGAGGCCTTTGAAAGGGGACGAGACCTAGCCAAGGGATCCCTCGACTCTCACACCCTTGGACTAGGCGCATTGTTTGGGAGAGCTGTGAGAGACGCCTTTGACTTCACAGGCAGGAAGCCTCTGGTTGGTCTAGTCTATGCTTCACTCTCACTCGCCGTAGTGGCTGGATACGCAGATGTTACCGGGAGAGGGGTGTTGGAGGAGGCCGGGAGGATAGTTAGAACAGTCCTGTACGGCAACGAGCCCGAGGATACCGTGGCCCTCATAGAGGGGCTGGAGGCGGTCGGCGCCTCAGACTACCTTCTCAAACTTGAGAAGAGCAATATAACTAAGAGAAGTGTGCGCCTAAACATGCTCTCAATAGGAGACTTGGCCGAGAAACTTCAAGAAGTTGATGAGGGCTTCTCCTACAACATACGAGGCATAACCAGGATAAGAGACCTCTACTCAGGGCTCCACAGCATTCGAAACCTAGCCGAGGCCGTGATTAAAACATATTACCGCTTAGGAGCGGTGAGGGGCCTATTCACTAAAAATATTCCTGAAGATAAGATATTTGGTTATATGGTGAGGGTTGAAAAGGAGGGCAAGCTTAGGGAAGAAGGGAACAGGCTCCTCGGCGGCGTCTGTCTGGCCGTGGGGTTTAGGCACCTAGAGACAGGCCTAGCCCTCCCATAAGGGGGTCATTGTTGGCTGGAAGGGCTCGCACACAACTAGGACCCCTTGAGGGGGAACTTCTACTTAAAGCAGCTAATGTCCTTTACGAGAAATGCATGGAGCTGGGTCTCTCGTGTAGAGACCCTCCTCTGGCGACCTCGAGGTTCCTGTACTCTCTCGGGTTCACCCAGTATAGGATTAGAAAGTTGTGGAGCGCGCTATCAAAACAATTTAATTATCATATTATAATATATAAATATCGAAATAGCGTGTTTAAACTCGCACTAACCTATGAAAGAGGACCGGCGAGCCACCTGTACCTAGGAGGCCTCTATCTCCCGATTGACGATATAGACGCCTCCCAGCATAGCCGTATGGGCATTGTAAGGTCTCCTAAGGCTCATAAGGTATATGCCTACATTGAGGGAGAGATCTCTGAGCATATTAGTATTAATATAAATATTATTAGAATATTAGTGTTATTAGGAAGGTCGGGGGCTCAAAGCTTAATTGACAGCATGTTACATGAGGTGAAGGGGGTTTTATGGGGGCGCGGCAGGAACTTAGAAAATATCTTATTAGACCTTATTAAATATAAAAATATAGAAATATTAGAAGTGTTGCTCCCCAAAGTACCTAGAAGCAAAGACGAGCTATACAAGCTTTCTCCAGCGTTACGAAGAATCCTTCATCGGTAAACACCTGATCTACATATTGCAACTCTGTTTCTCTACGTATCATCTACTGTAAGATGTATACGTTTTAATCGGTATTACCTAATACTAGGGGACCGAATTGAAAGTACTCTTGAGCCTCCCCCCCGGGGTTCACAGGCTAGAGATATATAGGATAATGGGGATGAAGGCGCCACCGCTAGGGCTAGCCTCGATTGCCGCTGTTCTAGAGCAGGCTGGATACAAGGTTAGAATAATTGATTCTCCTACACTGGAGATAGAGGAGGACGAGTGGCTCAGGGAGGTGAAATCCTGGTCCCCCGATGTTATAGGCCTCTCTCTTCTAACTCCCCTCGCCCCCCGGGGCTACAAGGCTATCAAGAGGCTCAAGGAGGAGATACCCGACGTGCCCGTGATAGTCGGGGGTCCTCATCCCAGCTTTATGTATGAGGAGGCAATCAGTAATGGGGCTGACATTGTTGTTAGGGGAGAAGGCGAGATTACAACCCTGGAAGTTGTCAAGGCCCTTGAAGCCCGGGGGTTCGACCGAGAGCACCTCAAGAAGATTAACGGTATAGCTTTCCGGTCTAATGGTAAAATAACGCTAACCCCTCCAAGGCCTCCCATCCGGAATCTGGACGAGCTACCATGGCCTGCCAGGCACCTATTGCCGATGGAGAAGTACACTCTCTTCGGCAAGCCTATACGCGTGGCTCACATAATGGCGAGCCGGGGTTGCCCGTTCGGGTGCATCTATTGTACCACGAGTTACTTCTGGGGCAGGATGGTAAGGTTCAGGTCCGCGAAGAATGTGGCTGACGAGATAGAGTATCTAGTCGACAAGTATAATGTAAAATACATAGCATTCGCCGACGACGAGCTAGCAATAAACAAGAGGTTTATTAGAGAATTCGTCCGAGAGATGAAAGAGAGAGGCCTAGACCTGCCATTCGCCTGTGGTGCGAGAGTAGATCATGTGAATAAGGAGTTTATGGAGTTCCTCTTCGACAATAATTGTGTTACGCTATACTTCGGAGTGGAATCCGCCAGCCAGAAGACCCTAGACAAGATTGGCAAGAGGATAACCGTGGAACAGATAATGAAAGCCTTCCAGTGGAAGAAAGAGCTAGGAGGCTTCGCCGTAGGCTCATTCATACTAGGCTTCCCGTGGGAGACGATCGACGATATGAAGAAAACCGTCGAGTTCGCTATAAAGCTCGACCCAGACTACGCCCAGTTTACAGCTCTAACCCCCTACCCGGGTACTCCTCTCTTCGAGTACGCGAAGAAGCACAACCTCATAGAGGACTGGAACTGGGAGCACTATACTACAATTAGGCCAGTGATGAGGGGCTTCAGCTTCACGAGAGACGACCTTGGAAAGATGATCAAGTATGCTTATAGGAAATTCTATCTTAGATTTTCATTTATTAGTAGGGAGTTGAAGAAGGGGAGGCTCAAGGACCTCGCGGGCGTGCTAGCCCGCGAGCTAGCTCGTTACATGAAGGACGTGATAGTCCACCCCATCCCATGGAAGTATAAGAGGTGATAGCCTCATGTCTAGCTTAGAGCCTGAGGACGTATTGGGAGAGAACCCCCTAGAGGGGGAGAAAGGGAAGGGAGGCCTAGGCTCCCTCCTCGCTGGAGTCAGGTTGCTCTTTGGTAACCCGGTGACTAGAAGCATACTGAGAACGTCGATTAAAGAATACGAGTGCAAATATGATGGAGACGGTGCCAAGAGGTACACCCTGCTCTACCACGTGCTATCACAGCTAGCAGGAGAACAAGTCTCGTGCCCCATCACAGCTAGGTTCGCATCAGCCCTCATGAGGGCGACCATAAGGCTGGGCGTATGGATGCTGAGGGGAGACATGGAAAAGGCAAGGGAAGCACTGAGAGATCCCGCCGTGAGGAGGGGGATAGCCCTAGTATTCAAGGGACTAGCACTCTACGGGGTAACAGTGCCCCAAAAGATGCCTGCTCCATTCCTCATAGTCTGGAACTTTACCAACATGTGCAACCTACGATGCATGCACTGCTACCAGAGAGCTGACAGGCCCACCCCCGACGAGCTAACCCTCGAGGAGAAGCTAAAGGTCATAGACCAGCTCGACAAGGCTGGAGTGGCTGCAGTAGCCCTAAGCGGCGGAGAACCCACAATACATCCAGACTTCCTACGAATCGTAAGAGAACTCTCAAGCAGGGGAATATACACGGCTGTCGCCACTAATGGCACTAGGTTTGCGGACATCAACTTCCTTAAGAAAGCCGTAGACGCGGGGCTAAGGTATGTTGAGGTATCCCTCGATAGTGCTAAGCCAGAGAAGCATGACAGGTTCAGGGGAGTGAAAGGTGCGTGGAAGCTCGCCGTTAAGGCTTTGGAGAACGCTGTGAAACTTGGAGTAAACCATGCGATGGCAGTCACAATTACGAAGCTCAACGTAGACGAGATAGACGATCTACTGGACCTGGCCGAATCTATAGGAGTCAAGAGAGTAATCTTCTTCAACTTCGTCCCAGTCGGAAGAGGAGAGGAGAACGCCTGGCTAGACCTCTCTCCCGAAGAGAGGGAAGAAATACTCAGGAAAATGTACAAGGAATACAAGAAGAGAGGCATAGAGATAGCGAGCACAGCCCCACAGTATGGAAGAGTAGCCCTCCAGTTAAGCGGCGGCGAAGAAGTAGCTCCAACACACTTCTACATGGGCAACGACAAGATAGTTAAGGCACTCGCGGAATTCATAGGCGGGTGCGGAGCCGGGAGAATCTACGCAGCCATCCAGCCAAACGGCGACGTGACCCCATGCGTATTCCTCCCCGTAAAAGTAGGCAACCTGAGGGAGAAAACCTTCTGGGACATCTGGGAGAATTCACCACTATTCAAGCAATTGAGGAACAGGGAGCTACTCAAGGGCTTCTGCGGCAAGTGCCCCTACAAGTACATATGCGGCGGGTGCCGTGCAAGGGCCTATGCCTACTATGGAGATCCACTTGCTCCAGACCCGGGATGCATACTAAACAAGGCAGAGTGGGAGAAGATAGTATCAAAACACAACATCAAGCTAGTCCAGCCTCGACGATAGGATTCCTCCCCCTATAATGCCAGTAGAGTCTTTTTCTAGGGGCGAATAGTGGAGATAGCGTCATTCCGGTCAGGAACCCACCTATGTGAGCCCAGAAAGCCACCCCGGCTTGAACTCCGGTGAAGACTACTGTCAGCCCCATCCATAGCTGGAAGAGGAACCATATAATGATGTAGAGGGCGGCTGGCATCCTTAAGGGTATTGGGATGTAGCCCCAAAACGTTAGAACTTCGACCTCGCTTGTAGGGAATAATAGTAGGTAGGCTCCAAGAACGCCGCTTATAGCTCCAGAAGCTCCTATGGCTGGCACTAAGTAGGGATTTACTCCGCTGTTAAAGGCGGCGTTCAATATCATGTTGCCTGGCATGAGGGCTATACTGGCTAGGTGGAAGAGTGTTGCTCCTATCCCTGATAGTAGGTAGAAGGCCAGGTACTTAATCCTCCCCATAGCCCTCTCTACGTCGTCCCCGAAAATGTAAAGATATAGCATGTTGCCGAGTAAGTGCGTGAGCCCTGCGTGTAGGAACATTGAAGTCACTACTGCCTCTAGGTTCCTCCCTGCTAGTAGCCTCGCCGGCACTGTTCCGAGAGCAAATACTACCTCGTCATAGCTTTGAGCCCCGGGTAGGAGGAGCCAGGGCATGCTTATACCAATAAAGAATATTATAATATTTAATAATATTATTGTAGTGTTGATTAGGGGAAACTCCCTCCTCTCCGGCATACCAGTATCAGCGACTGGAAGCACCGAGTGGCACCTTACACTCACACCGTCATGCCGGGTATTAATCCATAATTTATAGGACGCGTAGCATGATGCCGAATCTAGGGAGTAGTAGAAGAAAGTCGGCCGGGGAAGGATGAATACTATGTTAAACAAGATAAGATCAGTAATATTAATGATGAAGCCAAAGCAACTCGTATTACTCATGATAACGATGTACGGCTCATATTTCATAGCGAAAGGACCCCTGGACCCCTTACGGCTAACCCTGCTCACGCTGGTCGGAATAGGATCAGCCGGCGGTGTAACAGCACTAAACATGTATCTTGAATATGATATCGACTCGGTAATGAAGAGGACTAGGAATAGGCCTTTACCGGCGAAGGTTCTAGAGCCCGACGAGGCCCTCACGGCCATAACTTTCCTCATCCTTATTGGAGTAATATCAGGATATTTAATTAATAAATACGTAGCATTTGCTGCCCTCATGGGCCTATACTTCGACATAATCGCCTACACCGAGCTAGCAAAGAGGCGGACCGAATGGGCCCTCCTCTTCGGGAGCGTAGCTGGAAGCATGCCAGCCCTGGGCGGATGGGCAGCGGGTAGGGGCTCTATCACGCTTACAGGCCTCCTCCTGTCGGCTATTGTATATGTTTGGCAGCCGCTCCACGTGGCATTTATCCACTATTACTACGAGGATGACTATCAGCGTGCAGGTATCCCAACCATACCCACAAAGCTTGGATATAGGGCGTTTGCAAAACTGGCAATGTCTTCAATAGTGCTATCCATTATATTTATATGGATTATTATATTAATATTAGGTAGAGGATATGTAACCGGCACTCTTTCAACCCTGCTGGGAATCGGCGCACTGGCATCTGTTGCAAAGTTTCTAAGTAGCCCGTCTAGAGAGGCCGCGAGGAAAATGATTAAGTTTGCGAGCCCGCTGGTAGGGATATTCTTTATATTACTTCCAATAGAAATAATGCTAAGTAATATTATATAAGTAGGTGGTTGGCATGCGTGAGTGTTTAGAGGAGCTGCCCTCATGCCTACTAACCGCTTCTAGTGGAGGCGTGTTATTACT